>JAYWFM010000097.1:0-2315 GCA_043778825.1 Planctomycetota bacterium
GATCTCCAAAAGGAGACCGCATGATGACCGCCACTGATACCTCAGAATGTGACATTTCTACTGGTCGCAAAACATGACATTTCTATTGGTTGCCGACAGGGTATGACCGCTGCATTCGCCCATTGGCGGCTCAAGGATCAGTAACCCGACGCGTAAGCGAGGGCGTACGTCTCTCGATCCACTGTGGGAGATCGGCCCCCAGAAGAATCCTCGGTCTCTCAGCCCGAGGCTGAACGCTTCTGGGTGTCCCCCTCGCTGCGCTCGGCCCTCGCTCACGCGTCGGGTTACTGTTTCTGGAACCGCCAATTAGGGCATGCACCCGATCCGTGCGGTCGCGGCCCCGCAGGACGCTACACCAGTCGCAGCTTCTCCCTCGCGAAGTGAATCGCGTGGATGAGCTGCTCGATGTCCTCGTCATTCGTGTAGACCCCGAAGCTGGCGCGGACGGTGGCGCTGACACCGAGCTTGTCGTGCAGCGGCATCGTGCAGTGGTGGCCGTGGCGGACGAAGACTCCCTTGCGGTCGAGGAGCTGGGCCAGGTCTTCGGGATGAGCCTTGTCGATGGTGAAGCTGAGGATGCCGCCGCGCTGGGTCGGCGGCGGTCCGTAGATGTGCATGCCGGGGATCGTCATGAGGGCGTCCCAAGCCCGCTGGGTCAGCCCCTGTTCGTACTCGTGAGCTTGGTGGAGGCCGATCTGCTCGACCCACTCGATGGCGGTGCCGAGGGCGATGGCCTGGGCAATCGGCGGGGTGCCTGCTTCGAACTTGGCGGGCGGTTCGGACCAGGTGGCGTGCGTCGTATAGACGCGCTCGATCATGTGCCCGCCTCCCAGAAACGGCGGCATCGCATCGAGCAACTCTCTCCTCCCATAGAGAATCCCGACCCCGCTCGGACCGTAGATCTTGTGCCCCGAGAAGGCCAGAAAGTCGATCCCCGCCTCACGCACATGGACTGGCAGATGCGGCACGCTCTGCGCCCCGTCGACGACGATCACGGCTCCCACGGCATGCGCTCGCGCAGCTAACTCCGAGACCGGGTTGATCGTCCCCAGCATGTTCGACATGCCGGTGACCGCCACCAGTTTGCAGCGCGGGGTGAGTACCTCGTCGAGCTTCGTCAGATCGAGCTGCCCGTCGCTCGTCAGCGGGATGAACTTCAGGACCGCCCCGCGTTCCTGGGCGATCCTCTGCCACGGCACCAGGTTGGAGTGATGCTCCATCTCATTCAGTAGTAGCTCATCCCCCGCATTCAGGAACGCCCGCCCCCAGGTCTGGGCCACGAGGTTAATCGACATCGTCGTGCCGCTCGTGAAGATCACCTCCTCCGGCGATTCCGCTCCGATGAAGTTCGCCACCCGGGCGCGGGCCGCCTCCAACTGCTCATCGATGAGTTCTCCAAACCGATAGACCCCGCGATAGGCATTGGCGTAGCAGGTCTCGTAGATCTCGCTCTCTTTATCGATCACGCATTGCGGCTTCTGAGCGCTGGCCCCCGTGTCGAGATACGCCAGCCGCACTCCCTTCGCCAGCGGACGAGCGAGGATTGGGAACTGGGAGCGGATGTGTTCGATGGACATGGGGGAAGCCTAGGGGCCAGGGCCTAGAGCCTAGGGCCAGAAGAAGAGAAAAGGTTGGAGGTTGAAAGTTGAGGGATGAGCGAAGGAGAGGAAATCCGAAAGGGAACTTTTGGCACTGGAACGCTTGCCTCCCCCTTCTGGCCCTAGGCCCTAGGCCCTAGGCCCTAGGCCCTCTGCAGCCACCAATGCCTCGGCGGAAATCTGCCTCACACGCTGAACCATCCCCAACAGGCCATTGCGCCTCGCCGAACTCAGATGCTTATCCAAGTCGAGCCGCTTGAACGCCGTGCGCGGGTCGGTATCGAGGATCTCGCGGGCCGACTTCCCATTGTACATCAGCGACAGCACCGCGATCAGACCGGCGACGATCATCGCATCGCTGTGGGCGTGAAACCAGACGTGCGGCATCCCGTCCAGGCCCGGTTCGACGCGTGCCGCCAGCCACACGTGGCTCTGACACCCATGCACCCGGTTGGCCTCGGTCTTGTCCTCGGGAGTCAACTCCGGCAGCTGGAATCCCAGATCGATCAAAAAGTCGCAGCGCTCCTCCCAGTCCTCCATCTGGTCGAACTCGGAGTACAGGTCATCCAGCGTCATCTCGGCCAATGTGAGCACGGAACAGCGGTCCAACAGGGAGGGTAGTGCAGGGCAGGGCGGTCAGAGAAAGTCGACCGTGGGATAGGCTTCCAGCCTGTCATCTTCAGCCAACATACAGGCTGGAAGCCTATCCCACGGGCC
>JAYWFM010000098.1:0-2309 GCA_043778825.1 Planctomycetota bacterium
CTGGGGGTCAGCTGAGCGCAACAGATTCGCTTTCTCCCCGCAAACCCAAGCCCCCCAACTTCCGCCCGTTTCACCAGGCCAGGGCCGGGGTGAGGGGGCTGGAGCGAGCGATATGGCCCCCTCACCCCAGCCCTCTCCCCCGCAACGCGCCCTCCGGCTGGGATGGATGTCGCTCGCGGGGGAGAGGGGGCCGAAGACCGCCATTAGGCGAATGCACCCCGGCGTTTCTGCGGCTCTCCTCCGCTCACACCACTCAGTACGGTCGATGACTCAATCGATCCACTGCTCCCCGCAATCCGGGAACCCGGCGACGGAGGGGCGATAGAAATAGGCTTCCACCGGTGTGTTTCTCACCGGTTCGGGCAGAGGGCGTGCCAGTTGGATCACCGCCCGCGAGTAGAGCCCCGTGTCGACCTCCTCCACTTGATCAAGAAGGACCAGACATGCCTCATCGACCGACCACACTTCCCCGAGGATCTCCAGTCCGTCTTCCGCTAGCTGGAGTCCCGGATACGTCCCGCAGTTGTACATCCGGTACCTCGGCAGCGTGAGGGCTTCGCCGAGGAACGACTGCCCCGCCAGAAAATGTGCGCGGCAGAAACCGCGTTTGAGCGTGCCGTAGACGAAGATGAGGTACTGTCGTGGCATGATTGTGGCACGACTCTCCGCGTCGTGATCATTGATGCGGATCGTCTGTCTGTCGCTCCTCCGGATTCAGGGGCGGCTTGGCACGCGGCGAAGCGTCGCTTCGGAATGCGGAAAAATGGTCCTGACACCCCGCGAGAGAACTGTTATCAGATGCACGCCCCGCCACCAATTGAGATCGGAGTTCCCTCGATGCTTCGCCGAATGACTGCCTGCCTGATGATCGGCTCGCTGGCCCTCGCTGGCTGTTCCGGAACCGTCGCCGTCCCGGGTGTGGTGCGAGAACAGACCGTCCATGTCTCGGGGGATGATCCGATGGTGGACATGGGAGGCGGTCACAGGATGGCCGTGGATGGATTGCCTCCCGGTGAGACGGTTCCACTCAAGATGACACATTTCCTCACCCCGGAAGGGAGAGTCGCGGTCGATTTCGACTCAGCCACCGCAGAGTAAGATCAGGTGGAGCTGAGGCATGATTGTGGCACGACGCTCCGCGTCGTGAGTCTCCCGTGAACACGGCACCGACCGCTGACGTGCGACGCTTCGCGTCGAAACTCACGACGCGGAGCGTCGTGCCACAATGGCTCACGCAAACGTCAGCGCGTGCTTCAGACCCGCGACCAAATCATCCGGATGCTCGATCCCGATCGACACGCGAATCGTCCGCTCCGAAATCCCCGCAGCTCGCCGAGCCTCCAGCGACATCGAGGCGTGCGACATCGTCTCCGGGTACTCGACCAGCGACTCGACGCCGCCCAGCGATTCGGCGAGTTGGAAGACTAGCAGGTTCTCCATCACGCGCTCGGCCTCGGGGCGACCGCCCTTGATGTCGAAGCTGAGCATCGCGCCGAACCCCTTTTGTTGTCTCTTGGCGAGGGCGTGCTGCGGGTGCGTTTCGAGGCCGGGGTAGTAGACGTGTTCGACCTTGGGGTGCGCGGCCAGGAACCGAGCGACGGCCATCGCCCCCTTCTGGTGAGCCTCCATCCGCGGGCCAAGCGTCTTCACCCCGCGCAACACCAGCCACGCATCGAACGGCGAGCACGCCAGCCCCAGGGCGTTGGTGATGTAGCTGATGCGGTCCGCATGCTCCTTGGTCCGCGTGATGACGCAGCCACCCACGACATCCGAGTGCCCGTTGAGGTACTTCGTGGTCGAGTGCACGACCACATCAACGCCGAGTTCGAATGGCCTCTGCAAGTACGGTGACAGGAACGTGTTGTCCGCAATCGTCAGCAGATTCGCCGCCTTCGCAATCGTCGTGATCGCCGCGATGTCGATGATGTTCAGCAGCGGATTACTCGGGGTCTCGATCCAGATCCCCTTCGTGTTGGGTCGGATGGCCGCCTTGATATTGGCCATGTCCTGCATGTTCACGAACGAGAACTCAAGCCCCTGCTCCGTCAGCACATTCGCAAACAGCCGGTACGTGCCGCCATAGATGTCGTGCCCGGCGATGATGTGATCGCCCGGCTGGAACAGGTACATCGAGGTCGTGATCGCCGCCATCCCCGTACAAGTCGCCCGGCAGTCGATCCCCCCCTCCAGCGAGGCCAGATTCTCCTCCAGCGCCCGCCGAGTCGGGTTCCCGCTCCGCGTATAGTCGAACCCCTTGTTCGTCGTCAGCGTGTCCCACGAGAACGTCGACGACGTGTAAATCGGCGTCG
>JAYWFM010000099.1:0-13244 GCA_043778825.1 Planctomycetota bacterium
GGCTTTAGCCTGCTCCGGAGCAGGATAAAGCCTGAACTCCAACCGTCGAACTAGCGCACATACTCTCGCAATTCGAGGCTCGACGGCAGGCGGTTCCCCTCGAAGAACGGGAAGGTCTTGCCCCGCTTCCACTCGGGGGGCAACGGGAAGACTCCCGGTACATCGAAGTGGGGATTGTGGAAGCTGTCAACCATGATCCACAGTCGGCGGGAATGCCCGGTGAGGGTCGCGGCGAGCGGCAGCACCTCGTCCTTCCGCAGGATGGCTTCCCCTGGAAAGTTATTCGAGTAGACCGGCCCCAAGGCGGGCACGTAGATCTGGTCGGGGGAGTTCTGATACCACTGCATGCTCGGGTGATAATAAGAGGACGCCACCAGCACGGGTTCGCCCGGCAGCCGCACAATCTGCAGTGTTTCCCCCGCTCCTCGCAGCCCCCATTGCTCGGCCATCAGATTGCGATGTCCCCGGGCCTCGACCACCCACAACAGACTCCACCCGATCAGCACGGCGGCCAGTCCGCGACGCACCAGGGGATGTGAGAGGCCCTGTACGGCGACCACGAGGCCGACGAGGAAGAACAGATGCGCAAAGCTCCAGTATCGCCCTTGCAGCAGATTCCGCGAGGCCAGGCTGTACAGCGTACTCAGCAGCGGCGGAGCGAACGCAAAACCCGCGATGACCCAGCGGACTCGGGCGGGGGACAGGGCCATGAACACCGCTCCCGCGATGCCGACCAGGAATAGCTGGACGCTGAAGAGCCAGCCCCAGTCGCGAATCCAGGGCGAGGAGACCCACTCGGCACTGAAGATGATCGGCTCGCTCCAGGTGAATGGCTGAATCCAATAAGCCGCCTGCACCCGCGAGTGTTGAGCCCAGAAGACCGGCCCCCAGTAGACCCAGACCGGCAGCGTGACTGCCAGGGCCGTCCCGAATCGGGCCCAGGCGGCGTTGCGGACCTCGACGGCGGTCTCCTGCCACACCTCCCCCATCTTCACCCCGATGGCGATGGCCGCCACCAGCGACGTGAACAGTCCGAAATAATGGGTCAGCGGCAGCAGGTTGCCGAATAGGATCACCAGCACCCAGCCCGACCACTTCAGCGGAGACTTCAAGACTCGCAGAGTGCCCAGCCCCAGCAGTGCCGCGAAGAGAATTCCGAGCGTATACATGCGGGCTTGTTGAGCCTGCTCGATGGCCATCGGGTTGATGGCGTACAGCGCCGATGCCAGCAGCGGGAACCAGGTCTCGCGCGGAGGTGCGGAGTCCGCATCGGAGTCCTTGGCCGTGGCCTCCCGTACCAACACGCCGACCACCCCGACCGTGACGACACCGCACAGAACACTGAAGGCCCGCAACGAATCGGGCGAATACCCACACACTCCGGCCCACAGCTTCAGGATCACATAGTAGACCGGCGGATGGACGTTCTGCTGAATCGACTGGAGCATCTCGGACCAGGAAAACTGGATCGTCTTCCACGTCGCCGCCTCGTCGTACCACGCCGACACCTCACGCAGGTGATGCACGCGCAGCACGACCGCCAGCGCGAGAACCGCTCCCCACGCGAGTCCCCTCGCCCACTTCGTCTGGGCAAACTCCCTCCACGGACCGGGGACAGTGGCTGCCGACTGATCAGAACTCATCGTTGCCAAGTACCTGTTGAAGGGGGAGCCCCTGCAGCTGCGCCCCTTGCGGGGTGAGCAGTGCCGAGTAGACGGGTCCGTCGATGGTTTCGGAGATCATGCGCACGCTTCCGTCGGCGAGAGCGATCATGGCCCCGCCGGTGTGAAAGCTGTTCGGGACGGGGGACTCGCCCTCGGGCTGGGTCAGACCGCTGTTAATGCGGAAAGCCCCGGAGTTGGAGAGACTGTAGTCGACGTTCCCCGGAGTACAACTCTGATTCAGACACGGATCGGCGAGGTAAAACGCACAGCGTTTCGGGTCGGTGTTGGCGAACCCGCCCCGTGCGTAGGTCGGATCGGCCCCCACCCGCACGTTCTCCGCCAGCATGATGGTGTGGGATGTCCCATCGGTGACATCGGCCAGTTGATGATGCCGCTTGGTGATGTCAGTGTTCCAGGTCTCCATGAAGAACAGGCCCATGCGTTTGAACAGATCGCGATCGCTCGGGATGTTTCCGCTCTGCGAGGTGTCGTGCGGAAAGATGCCATCTCCATTGAGATCGAGCGAGCGAATCTCGGTATCCACCGGCACATCGCGCGTGCCGTTGCTGAACCGCGTCGTGTAACCGACCCCGCCGTTGACCGTATAGCTGAGATCCCCCCGACCCAGCAGCGAGATGTCCGAGGGGCACTGGTAGACCGGAATCTGCGACCGGGCCAGCGGGTCGTTGACCGGGTCGTCCATCGGTTTGTCGAAATCCCATTTGTTGTAGAGGGCCGTCTGATCGATATGCGGGAGGATCGCGACGGCCCATGTGCTGTGGGGGAACGAGTCGAGGTTGGCGTTGTGGCTCCAGTTCCCGGACGCGGGGAGACGTTTCTGGGCGGTGTCGAACAGGGTCATCGCGAGCCCCAGATTGTGCAGGTTCGACATGCACTGCGTCTTGCGAGCCGTCTCACGGGCACCCGACAAGGCGGGCAGCAGCAGGGCCATCAGTATCCCGATGATGGCCAGAGAGACGAGCAGCTCGATGATCGTGAACCCGGCACGGCCACGGCATGACGGATATCCGCAAGGCATATCCCACGTTTCTGCTCCCTCTCCCCCACAATTGGCGAGGCTTTCGGGGAGGACTCCACTGTGGGGGAGAGGGCCGGGGTGAGGGGGCCGGAATCGTGTGGCCAGCCTGGTGGCGGTGGCTGCCAGACAATCATTCACGGCGTTGCCTCCACGGGATGGGGAGACGCGGCGCGGCGAAGGGCCAGCCTCTCGATGAATCACTCGTCTCACGAATCACTCTCCCCCAGGTGGCATGGGTGCCGCAGCCCACAGGGGCGCGACCGCGATCCCATGTTTCTTGGACGATGAAGATCTCGCGTGGGCTAAAGCCCACGCTACGTTAACGGTTGTTGCGATCGTTAACGTCACTTCGCACCCGCCCAGGCTTCGACCCGCTTGGCCCCCAGATACCCCAACACGGCAGTGGCCAGTGCCAACTCCACCAGCACGACGCGGAACTCCTTCGGCGTGAGGTCTCCCAACCCCGGCACCACATACCGGTCGGGCATGCCGGGCTTCGGAAACCGCAACGCTGTCTGTCGCGACCACGAGGCCAGGGAGACACTCACCAGCACCGCGACAAACACCGCACAGGCCAGCCGGAACACCCACGGAGAACCGGCAAACTGTCGGCCCCGGTTCCAGCGGTCCTGCCAGCGGTACATCTGATCGCGAAACGCCCAGCGCCGCTCCTGGGCAGCGACCGCCGCATCGGCCAACAACTGCATCGACGAGGCCCCCATCTCGGGAGCGGATGCGGTGAGCTCCGCTTCGGCGATCCGCTGCTCGGTCACCTCGCGGTAGCGCTGCATCCAGCGCGGGTCCGCTGTCGGAGCCGGGACAGAATCGTCGGCGGCTTCGAGTGACAGGTCGACTGCCAGATCGTCGAACGAGAACGCGGACTCGGAGTCGAGTTGAGGCGGAGCAGTGGACGACCGAGACTCCACGGCTGGCTCATACGTCGCCCGACGGACCCGATAGAACAAGCCGACCACCGTATGTGCGGGCCGCCATTCCGGCTCCCAATCGGCCTTCACCAGGTCTTCTTCGGAGAGGTCGCCACCGCGCGCAAGACTCACCATCTCGCCGAACGCGAGCGACTCATCCCCTCGTTTATGAACAAGCCAACGGCTGGCCATCTGAACGCCCGCGTCAGGGACTCCGCTGTGCCATCACGACCCATGATGGTGATCTCATGTTTCTGATACTAATCTCAGGACGCGCCGGAGTCATCCTCGAATGTTCAGATATTTCGGACTCATGATCTGTCAGACACAAGTCCCGCCACCGGGGCCAGCCCGGATGGCGGGTCGATCATGGGTGACCACCGGCCTTACACGCTCGACGCTTCGCCCCTCAGCTTCGAGCGGATCGACCACAGAGTGCCCCCGCCGAGTAGCGTGATCCCGCCGATCCAGCCGACGTGGAACAACACCTGGACATAATACGGCCCCGGCGAACTCATGAACCCGAACGTCATGAGGGCTGTGATGATCCAACCAATGCCGATGGCCCAGTACAGCGCCCCCGTGAGCAGGATCGCGATCCACGGATTGAACCGCAGCGAGAACCACGTCAGCACCAGCAGCGCCGTCACGAACTGCGTGACGACTTGCAGGACGATCCCCAGCGTGGCCAGCGGATCAGCGGTCGCATCCCGCCAGAGATAACCCAGATCATCGGTGGTCACGTTCAGCGCCAGTCCGCACAGGAACGCCACCACCCACGGGACCAGATGGCACGCTGCCCCCAGAATCTTGCGGCGGCAGATCGTCCCCAACGGCAGCGGCAGCAGTTGCAGCGACTCCCACGTTTGCCTTCGCAGTTCGTACGCGAACAGGTTGACGGTCAGGTACACCAGATCCAGGCCGAAGGCCCACGCGGAGCAGGTCAATATGGGCTCACCCGTAAAGTGCAATATGAACTGAATGGAATCCCACCCAAAGGCTCCCTCTTGACTGACCCAATTCGACAACTGAGGTCGAAGTATGAGCAGGAAGATTCCGCTGCTGACGATCGCGGTGATCCAGCAGCGGACCCGCATTCCAGTCCATCCACCTCCCAGCAGGAAATAGTCTTTCCACGCGATAGCGCTTTGCCAACTGCGGGCAGATCGACGACTGCGCCCTGTGGGGCAACTTTCGACAGCAGGCATCTGACGAGTGGACAAAGAATGGTTGGTGTCCACGGGCTGCCGCTCGATGACGATCGGAGTGGGCTGAGGAAGACTTCCCCACAACCGAAAATGAGTCATTCGAAACCAAACTCGCTGCCACTTCTCCTGCACCCACTCCAGTTCCGTCTGCGTCGACTCATGCGGATTCCAATAGTTGAACGACCACATGCAGAACAGGCTCAGTAACCCGGCCCCCGTGAGATTCACCCCCAGAGCCAGCGGAGTGCCGGGGACTGTCGCTCCCGATCGAAGCAGTGCATCCATCTTCCCGGGGAGGGCAATTTGGGCTGCGTCAAATGCCGCTGGATGCAGCATTGTCGCCCAGACGCTCCCCTGATTCATGGCGTACCGGAGTTCCTCTTCCAGAATCAACGACCCCAGGGACCAGCAGAACGCCAACGCCCCCGCAACCACCACCGCCCCACCGCTGGTCCGCATCATCACCGAGGCCAGCATGCTGAGCGCCACCACGCCGATCAACTGCCCAAACACCAGCAGATACACGTTGATCATCAGCGGCCAATCGACGCCCCCCAGCGTGAGCGTCAGCCAGACCAGCGGCAACTGCACCATCAGCACCAGCAGCAGCTGCACCAACTTGGGCAGGGCCTTACCCAGCAGCAACGACGCCGGACCAATCCCGGTCATGCGGAGCAGCCCCAGCGTCTGGTCCTCCTTCTCCTCGGTGATCGTGGGAGCGAACAGCAGCACGCCCGCGATGGTCACAGCCCAGAAATTGGCCCAACCCAGAGCCTCCAGCAGATCTCGCCCCGGTGCCTCCCGGTAGATCATCGATTCATAGGCAGCCCACAGCGCCAGCACCACTCCCACCGCAGCGGCCAGACGCAACAGGTGGAACCGCAGCAGCCGGGAGTCCTGCCGCAGCGACCGCAGAGTCAGTGCCCATGTGCCTTGCATGCGAGAGTCCGGTGAGGGGTTGAGGAAGCGGGTTCAGCAACCCGACGCGTGAGCGAGGGCCGAGCGTAGCGAGGGGCCAACCAAGAGGGGGCCAGCACTGGGGTGCAGTCTACTCCAGCGGATCGAACTCGCTGTGCACATCGACAGACGCACGCCCTCGCTGACGCGTCGGGTTGCTGAGCATTTCCGACCTCACCATTCGCTACGGCCAGTTCCCCTCGAACACTTCCACAGCGGGTCCGGTCATGAACACGGGATCGCTGTCGCTGGGCCATTCGAGTTCCAGATCGCCGCCGGGGAGATGCGCGAGGAGCCGCCGTCCCGACCGGCCCGTCAGCACTCCCGCCACCGCCACGGAACAGGCCCCGGTCCCACAGGCCAGCGTGATCCCGCTGCCGCGTTCCCAGGTCCGCATTGTGATTTCGGTCGGGCTGTGGACCTGGACCACATGCACGTTAATCCGTCGCGGGAAGATCGGGGCGTTCTCGATGATCGGCCCGATGGACGTGAGTGGCACCTTCGCGACATCACGGCAATACAGCACGACATGCGGGTTCCCCATACTCACGCAGGTCATGCGCGGATCGAGCCCGCACTCCGCAAACCACGCCGGGGGATGCGTGGCCCAGTCCTGAATCTCCAGCGGAGCATCGACCACTTGCAAGCCGCTGAGCGTCGTCGGGATCTCCGCAGCCGCCAAGATCGGCTGCCCCATGTTGACTCGCACCCGCTCGATCTTCCCCTGCTTGTTCGGGAACACCCGCAGCTTCAACACCCCGCGACCGGTCTCGATGTGCAGCTCCTGCTTGCGGGCGATACCGTGGTCGTAGACGTACTTGGCCACACAGCGAATGCCGTTGCCGCACATCTCCGACTCGCTACCGTCGTTGTTGAACATCCGCATCCGCGCGTCGCCCTTCTCCGAGGGACACACGAGGATCATTCCATCCCCGCCGACGCCGAAATTCCGATCACTGATCTGCCGCGCCAAGGCAGGCAAATCGGGAGGCAATGTCTCGACGAATGCGTTGATGTATACGTAGTCGTTGCCCGCGCCCTGCATCTTCGTGAACCGCATTGCTTGCTTCCCCTCTGCCGAACCGCCACTCCGTGTTTCTCCGCCCGAGATTCCAACACCGAGTGGTTGCTCCGGATCATCCCCGGATCTCGGCATTTCAGTTTAACCACAAGTGGCGTGTGCGTGCGATTCTTCGCGGGACATGGGGCAACTGCACGGGGTGCGTTTCGTAGCGTGGGCTTTAGCCCACGCGAGATGTTGTGGTGCTCGATTGAATGGAGCGAGAGGCGTGGGCTAAAGCCCACGCTACGACCAGAGCAGTTCCACCTCGCACACTTCAAACGCGGCGATCTCCACGATCACGCCCCCATCCGGATCGATCCCCAGCGTGCTGATCGTCTGGCCGGTGAAGTCCCGCTGTCTCGCCTGGGTCGGGGTGCGGAAGGCCAAGAGCTTGAACGCCTTCGCCCGGCCTTCCGTCTCCAGTAATCGCAATACGCAGCCGCTGCGTGTAGTGGCCTGCTCCCTGTCTAACGGCAGAATCTTGAGCAGCACCACATTCTTGGCTCCGATGTGGAACAACCAGCCCGAGGCCCCCGACGAGGACGGCCCGCGATCGACCGGGATCACCACCGGCGGAGTCGCGACCGAGAGCGCGGCCTGCATCGGGAACGGCTGGTCGAAGACGATTCGCAACGTGCGCGGCCCGCTCGGTTCGCCCGCTACCAAGAGCAGTGTGTCGAGCATGCGTGGGCCGGTGCGGCGGTGGAACGGCAGCCCGTGGGTCAGCAGCGCGACGCGCTGGGTCGCGTCGGCGATCTCGACGTACTCGGGAGCTTCGAACCGCTCGCCGACCACTGGTTGAGCGGCTTGCAGAACGCCCTTGGTGATGGCGGCTGCTTCGTTCTTCCAGGCCCAGCGTGCCGCGAAATAGTTGGTCCACGGCTCGCCGTCGAGCGGCTTAGTGGGGGTGATGTCGAACTCGACTTCGATCACCGGGCGACCGCGCCACAGCCGGACGGTTTGTTTGAAGTCGGCCAGTGACCGACTGGGGTTTTGCGGGTCGAGCAGGCGGCCCACGGTCTCAATCGCGGCCAGTGTCGGCCCGGCGGAGACGACGCGGTGTTGATCGCAGACCATGACCGAGTAATAGGTACTTTCCTCATCGGCCTCTTCGCCTTCACCGACAGTCACCATGCGTGCGGTCGGAAAACGGTGGGCCAGTTGCTGGCTGATGCGATTGCCGTTGAACCCCGCTGCTCGCACATCGGCGATCCCGCCGGTCTGCTCGCTGAGCTTGACCTCGATGAAGTCATTGTTGAGCGTCAGCCCCTCGGCCCAGGCTCCCTCGCGTTTCTTCATCGGTGGCGAGGTCGTGACTGGTCGATCGCCCGGCAGCCACAGGAACCCACACGGCGGCAGCTCCACCACGATGGCAGGCCGCACCGCATCCGCCTGGACCGCGATCACACCGCCCTCGATCGGAGGCAGCGGTAGCCCCACCGGCCAATCGGCCACCACGCGGCGAGCGTACGAGAGCGTATTCAGCAACAGCACCCCGCGACGCCCCGGCGCACCGGTGAGTAAGGGCACCAACCGCGCTGCCGACTCGTCCTCGAACTGCTTCAGGTCAGCGGGCAGAGCCTCATCGAGAGTGGTCGGAAGATCCGGCCCGGACAGCTCGACGCGCTCCTCCAGCTCAACAGCGCGCTGCACTGGCTGGCCATGTAACACGCTCGCCAGCGCGGTACACCACTCGCCTCGGTCGAACTGATTGCGCCGCGACGACGCCTCGCCATACCGACAGATCGGGCGGTCTTCCTGTCGCGCGACTGCTTGTACGAGGAACGGCGAGAGATACTCATTCGATCCGAGATCAGCGTACCGGTCTCGCGTGTCCGTCGTCGCGAAGAACTCCGCAAACGTCGCGAACCGACCCAGCACCGGGGCGTACTTCCCCATCCGCCGCAGGTCGTTCAGCCACGGCTGCTTCAGGTCCGGCCATCGCGCGAAACAGACAGCGGCCACGTGATCGTGGTCCATCGACTCGGCCATCCGAATCGGGAACCGCAGAAAGCTCGACGCGCTGTCCCCGGCCAGCGGGATGCGGCTATACGCTTCGAGGACCGACGCATCCTGCCCCTGCCACCGCAGGCGGGTCTGCTCTTCATCCGGGTACAGGCCATCGTCCATCACGAAGTGCAGCCCCCCCTTGTAGCCCGACCGCGACAGGAGTTGAGGCATCGCCAGATTGACCCCGTACCGGCGACGGCCCCAGACGGTCGGAGCCTGACCAAGCCGCTCGTTGTAACCCCGCCGTCCGCGCTCCAGTGACCAGAGGATCGAGTTGATCCCGATCAGTTGAGTACACCCCTCCCGCCAGTCGCCGCCGATCAGGTCGGTGCGTCCGGCCTGACACGCCTCGCGTAGTCGATCGATCGTCGAGGGGGACTTCGCCGCAATCTCCTCCATGTCGCTCGCACAAAGCAACACGTTGCTCGGCACCTCACTGGCGAGGAGTTGCTCCAACTCCGGAAACTTCGCTGTCGGTCCCGCCAGACAGAGGTCTAACAAAAAGCACCCCACCGGATAGAACCGCTCGCGACACTCCAGCAACAGCTCAAACGCATGCTTCAAATGCCGCCGCGCGACCTCGCCGTCTTGGTCCACAGCCGCCTGCGCCGCCGCCAGAATCTCGTCCGTCATCCGGACATTGTCGAGGCTCCCAAAGTTCCGCATGTGCCGCGTGAGCAACTCGACGAGCAACCAGGTCGTGCCCAGCGCCAGGAAGTCAGCGACCAGATCCTCATCCATCGCCGGAACCGCATCGAGTGCCGACAGAGCGGCTGCGAGCATCTCCTTCCGATCGTGATGCCCCCGCACCACGAACGACCCCGCTTCCTTCGCGGCCTGCATCCAATCGCCCGTCGCGGTGTCATCACACCCCGTCGGCACCAGGATCAACCGCTTGGGGCGACTCATGTCCAAGCTGTCGTGCCGCAACCACTGCGGGAGAACCTGCGTCTCCAGCAATAACGCCGGGTGCCACGCGACCGCGAACACATTGAGCAAGCTCGCCGCGGGCTTCTCGCTGAGTTCGGATGGGAAGTCCTCCAGGCTGTGACTGGGGATGAGGATAATCACTTCGGAGAAGTTCATCGGGAGCGTTCAATCCTAGGCGAGCGGGGCGGCGTCAGCCCCCCGAGTTCTTGATCTGTGAGCGGTACGGCGCTAGCCGCCGGTGCTTCTGAGCGTTGTTCGTCGAGGGCCATCACGAGGTCTGGTGGGACACGGGCCGGGGAACCGGCGGCTAGCGCCTGCTGGCACTGACTTTGTCGCCTTTTTCTCCGAAAAAGGGCGTCCTTTTTCGGAGAAAAAGGCGACAAACGTCGACCTCAGCCCCTGAAGTCAGTGCCATCGGGCTAGCGCCGTGCCGCTCACGATACTGGCTCAGGGCTCCGTCTTCAGGAACTCTTTCACGTCCAACTCCCCGGCCCGAATCGTGAGGGCTGGCTCTTTCGCAGTCAGGCCATACGCCCCGGTGGTCCAGCGGTAAGCCGCCTTGAGCTTCGTCTCATCGAGAACATCTCCCCCGCCGGTCACGCCACCCGCGATCGTGAGGGGACGCGGCGAGATCAACGCCGCGATCTGCGGGATGTCGCCGACATCGCGCAGGATGCCGGGTGCCATCAGGCCGAGCCGCTGACCTCGGTAGGGGACGGGGCTGATATAGCTCGCCAGCGAGTTCACCGTCGCCACGCGGGTGATCCGCTTGTCGACAGCGGCGGCGGCAAGAACCACCGGGCCAGCAGTGCCAATTCCGATGACGGCGATCTCACCACCGGTTTCTGATCGATGAGTGGAAATCGCCCGCTGGAGATCGTGGCACCACTGCCCCAGAAGAGGTCGCCCCACCCACAACCCCCATTCCGCGGAGTTGTGATCCGGGGCGTGTCCCACGATATCGTGAGACGGTGCGGCGTCCCACGTGGCTCGCAGTTGCGGCTCAAGTACGGCCCAGTCCGCTAACATACATTTCTCGCCGATAGCGCTCACGAGGTCTTTGTTCGCTGGGTCCAGGTTGACAATAATGGCCAGATCGACCGAGAGTTGGCTGTCTCGTATGACCGTGGTGACATGGGCAGACAGAGTCACTCCGGGCTCACTCTCGAAGGGCTGGTCACCCGAATTGATTCCATCAACCGACGTGAGTATGGACGTTTTCGAAGCGTGATTATCAGCTGTTGGATTGTTTGCAATAACACTCGACCTGAGCAGTTTCTCTCGCATCGTCGGCTGCAGCACCTCCCAGCCCTTTGCATTGACCGGCTCTTCGATCCGTTTCACCAGCCGCTCCCCCTCCGCAGCGGCGAACATCGGCAGCGTGACCCAGTCATCGGGTCGGGTGTCGCCGGGGTAGCAGCGGATTGATTCGGGGTCTTCGAGGGTCATCGGCGGGTCGGGGAGCGGGGAGCCGTCGCCTTCGCCCTTGAGTTTCAGCGTCATCCAGCCGTACATCCGCTCGCGCATCGTTTGGCTGTAGTCGTGGCCGCAGTCGAAGACGGTTTGTTGCAGGGCTGCGGGTTGGCCGTGCAGGTCGAAGAATGTCTGGGCCACGGCCAGCGACTTGCGGGCCTCTTGGACGGAGAACTGGGGTGCGTCCTTCGAGGCGTTGAAGAGCATCAACCCGCGCGGGGCACACAGGCCGAGGATCTCCCCCTCGCAACACCAACTGGCGGCACCGGGGACGACCTCACACATGCAGCACGCGGCCCCGAGGTAGGCGTTGTACGTCCCGACCGAGCAGACCGGCACGACGGCCTTGAACCGCGTGTCCCAGGCCCCGGCGTACATCGTCTGGTTCCCGCCGCCGCTGGCCCCGGTGATGCCGATCTTCTCTGGATCAACTTCGGGGCGGCTCTGCAAGTAGTCGACCGCCCGCATGTTCTCGTACACCTGAATCCCCGACAGCGGCTTGCCGGTCGGCAGCAGCGTCGCAGCTGTCATCTCGCCGTGGTATTCACCAAGGGCCTCACCGACCCCGCGCTCACCGGCCCCAAAGGCATCCACCGCCAGCACAAAGAACCCATGCTTGGCGAGGCCGATGCAGCGGGCCTGCACCTGCGGAGACTGCTTGGCCTCCTTCCAGTGCCCATGCACGCACAGCACCGCCGGGAGTTTGCCGTCCTTCTTCGGGACGTACGCATGAGCGGTCATCCACACGCCGGGGTAGGTCTGAAGCAATAGCCGCTCCAGCGTGTACCCGTCGCGGTCGATCTCGCCGAGCTTCTGCGGAGCCAGATCACACGGCACCTCCGGGAACCCGCCCCACGCCTCATACAACCGCTTGCGAACCACGGCCAACCGCCGCTGGGCTGCGGCCAGATCGGGCAGTGGAGCCCCACCCGCTGCGACATCCCGCTGGGCGGAGGCGCGGATGAATTCGAGATAGGCGTTGTTCTTCGGCTCCTCCGCCGATACCCACGAACAGAGTCCCAGCGCCAGCCCGAGGACTAGGCTCCAGCGATTTCCGTGCTCAATCGACATGCGAACTCTCCTTCAGGGGATGTTCGTGGCGTGGGCTTTCAGCGCACGCCACGACCATTGGCAGCATATCGATCAACACCGATCAATGCGCGTGAGTGCCTGTTCGTAGCGTGGGCTTTAGCCCACGCGAGAGGGTCGTGCTGACCCATCGAAAGGCAGGAGGACGCGTGGGCTAAAGCCCACGCTACGGCGGGCGAGGACGTGTTCCCGACTCGATGTTTCTCGGGTGTTGAGGTATCTTGCGAACCGTACGTCCCCGCTTCAGCGGAGGGACCGCAACTGACACACTCACACGGGCAGACTTCTCATGGCTCAACGCGACGCAGACGATCAATTCAAAGACGACAACCAGGGGGCGGGTGACGAAGCTCCGGCCAAGTCTCGCAAAACGCGGGCCCCCTCCTCCGGGACCAACTGGGGCAAGATCATCCTGATCCTGCTGGGCGTCGGGACGGTGAGTCTCGCGCTCTGCTGCGGCGTCGGGTATTACTTCGTCAAAGACGCCATGACGCTTGATCCGGTGAAGATCGCCGCGAGGCAGAAAGAAATTATCGAAATCGATATCCCCCAAGGCATGCAGCCTGGCGTGGGCATGAACATGAACTTCGGCGTCATGACGATGAAGATGGTCATGTACAATCCAGGCCAAGCCTCCTCAATGATGCTGATGGAGATGCAGATCGCCGGGCAGACCGAAGAGCAGATGAAGCAGGCCTTCAGCCAGCAGGCCAACCAGCAACAAAATCAAGCCCAGTTTCGAGTGGAGTCCTCCGAAACGAAGAAGATCAAGATCGACGGCGTCGATCGCGATTTCCAGTTCGCCAAAGGCACCCTCACTCCACAAGGCGGAAAGCCGACCCCCGCACGGATGATCACCGGCCTGTTCCCCTCGAAGACCGCGAT
>JAYWFM010000100.1:0-5632 GCA_043778825.1 Planctomycetota bacterium
CCCGCGTTTGCAGAGACCTCCAAGCCCCACCGCGACGGCGGAGCGACCGGGGCGATGGTGCGGACGCTGGTGCAGGTGGCACGGGACTTCAGCGAACACGGGGCGTAAGTAGGACGGGCCCATTTGGCCCGTCCGAGAGCGAAGCCCGAGTGCAGTTCCGGCGTGGCCGGTGGCGGGGTGCCCCACTCCCCATGCGAACTCGTCTCGCCAGATCGCACGCGTCGGGGACGGGCCAAATGGGCCCGTCCTACGGGGAGCTTCGTTTGTCCGCATGATCGCGGACTGATATTCTCCTCGCGTCTGACTCCGCAACTGCGAGATCAGTACCGCATCGAATGCGAAACTGGACAGGGAACGACATGGATCTGACGGGCAAGAACATCCTCATTACCGGAGCCTCGCGGGGCATCGGGCGCGGCTGCGCCTTGGAGATGGCCGCAGCCGGGGCGAACATCGGGATTAACTTCCGGTCGCATGCCGGAGAGGCGGAAGAGGTCGCCGAGGAGATCCGCCAGCTGGGGCGGAAGGCGACGCTGCACCAGTGCGATGTGGCCGATCAGGAGTCGGTCGAGAAGATGGTCGCCGACTTCTCGGCGAAGATGGGGTCACTCGACGGGTACGTGTCGAACGCCGCCTACAGCGACCGCGAGACGATGGTCAAAGCCGACATGGAGGGCTTCAAGCGGACGATCGATGTCTCCATGTGGGGGGCCTTTTTCGGCGTCCGCGCTGCGGCTCAGCAGATGATTCAGCAGGGGAAGGGCGGCTCGATCCTGGTCGTCAGCTCGCCGCATGCCTACCTGCCGATTCCGACGGCGATGGCCTACAACATGGCGAAAGCAGCCATCGATCACATGGCCCGCACAGCGGCCATCGAACTGGCTCGGTATCGCATCCGCGTCAACATCCTGCATCCGGGTTGGATCGATACCCCCGGCGAGCGCAAGTTCTTCAGCGATGAACAACTGGCTCAAGGGGCTGAGGGAATCCCGTGGGGACGCATGGGGACGCCGCAGGAGATGGGCCGTCTGGCCCGGTTCATGATGTCCAGCGACTGCGACTACATGACCGGAAGCACCGTGCTGATGGATGGTGGGATCACGTTGCCGTGGTGGTCCAAGCGCGAGGATGGGAAGCAGTAATGGCTGCCGACGGATCGAACCAGGCCGCTGGAAAGCCCGTGGGTTGCAACCCACGGGCTTTGAATACCAAGCCACTTCCCGAAGTGCGGGCCTGCGGGGTGCTGGTCGTCGTGGGTGAGCCGATCGAGCGGTTCCTGCTGATGCGGCACCAGGACCGCTGGGACTTGCCGAAGGGGCACGTCGACCCCGGCGAGACGGATGTCGAGTGTGCCCTCCGCGAGATGGTCGAAGAAACCGGCATTCCGACGGATGCCATTGAACTCGACCCCTTCTTTCGATTCGAACACCGGTACGAGGTCCGCGAAGCCCGCAGCGGCGGGGAACTCAAGCTCAAGACGCTCGTGATCTTCCTCGCCCGACTGACGCGCGAGGTCCGGATCGATGTCACCGAACACCCCGGCTACCAATGGTTCGAGTGGTGCCCCCCGCACGCGATTCAGGAGCAGACGATCGACCCGCTGCTGGCCGCCTTGGCGAGGCACCTGGGGAATCGCTGAGAGTTGCTATACTCCCGAGCAGCCCACCCCGTGGAGGATGAGGGTAGCTGCGTTCGCCAGAACGCGGGGAGCCCGCACTGGGTGCATTCGCCACATGGCGGAATCCTGCCCTGTTTGCCCCCTCTCCCCCACAATCGACCCGGCTTTCGGAGTGGACTCCGCTGTGGGGGAGAGGGGGCAGAGATGACGGAGTACCGCCTATTGGCGAATGCACCCCCCCGCACTCAGTCGAGTGCAGCGACTTGACACATCACACACCCTTCTGGAGCGAATTCGCCTCCCATGCCCGCTGACTTTGAAGCCTGTGCCCACTCGGTTCAGCAGCTGTCACGGGCGGTTGTCGCGCTCGATGCGCGGTGCGGGGAGGCGCGCTTGGCTCCGCTGGTCGGGAGGGAGTGGTACGAGTTATTGGCTCGCAAGCTGGTGCCTCAACTGTCGGATCAGTCGTATTTGGTCGTGGCGGTCGTGGGCGGCACGAACATCGGGAAGAGCGTGGTGTTCAACCACCTCGCGGGGTTTCGAGCGAGTGCCACGAGTCCGCTGGCTTCGGGGACCAAGCACCCGACCTGTCTGGTGCCGAAGGGATTCCGCGAGACGCACGACCTGCAGGAAATCTTCCCCGGCTTTGTGTTGCGTGAGTGGGCCGGGGCGGAGGAGCCTCTGGTTGAGGAGGGCATCGACTGGCTCTTCGTCCGCGAGTGCGAGGAGACTCCGGCCAATCTGCTGATCCTCGACACCCCCGATGTCGACAGCGACGCCCGCATCAACTGGGAGCGGGCCGACAACATCCGCCGCTGTGCCGATGTGCTGGTCGCGGTTCTGACGCAGCAGAAGTACAACGATGCCGCCGTCAAGGAGTTCTTTCGCAAGGCAGCCAGCGAGGACAAATCGATCTTGCTGGTGTTCAATCAATGCTTGCTGCCGGAGGACGAACCGTATTGGCCGCTGTGGGTCGGCACCTTCTGCGAGGAGACGAAGATCCGCCCGCAGATCTTGTACGTGGCCCCCAATGATCGCCGCGCGGCCGAGTCGCTGCACTTGCCGTTTTACGAGCGCCCCTGGCCGCCGATTCAGGAACCGGCTTCCGATGTGGCCCGCAATCTGATGACCGACCTGACCTCGCTGCGGTTCGGGGAGATCAAGCTGCGATCGCTGAGTGGCTCGCTACGGCAACTCATCGATCGCGAGCAGGGCGTCCCGCGCTGGCTCGACGAAGTCCGGGGCCAGAGCGATCAGTACCACCGCGCGGCCCAACTGCTCACCGCGAACAAACTGGCCGAGGTCGCCGACTGGCCGACGATCCCCAGCAGCCTGCTCGTGGATGAAGTCCGCCACTGGTGGAGCGGGCAGCGGAAGGGGTGGACCGCCCGCGTGCATGACTCATACAACCTGCTGACTCGCGCGGTGATGATCCCCGTACGCATGGCCCGCGACCGGATTCAGGGCGAACCGCTCGACCCGGTCCAGCTGTACCGCGCTCGCGAGTGGGCCGCCGTCCTGGAAACGATTGAGGAAGTGTACGAGAAGCTCGAATGGCTGGCGGAGTTGGGGAACGATCTGCTCAAGCCCCGGTTGGCCCGGCTCCTGACCGGGGTGTCCCGCGCGGGGCTGATCCAGCAGATCCGCCAGTCGCACGCGGAGACCGATATTGCCGCGGAGTTAAGGACACTTGTTCAAACAGAAATGGCCGCCTTCTCCGAGGACAGCCCCGAGTTCTTCAAGCTCTTCCGCCGTCTCGATTCACTGGCGGCCGCCGCGCGGCCTGCGGTGTCGGTGATCCTGGCGATCACGGGGGTGGGACTGATCGGCGATGTGGTGTTCACCTCGGCGGCGACAACGACGCTGGGACATCTCACCGCCGATGTGGTGGGAGGCACGGTGGCCGCATCGGTCGGTGAATCGGTCCTCAGCGAAGGGGTGTCACAGGGAGCAGGGCAGTTGCAGATGCGGCTGCGGAAGCTGCACCAGCGGTTCGCCGCCGTGCGTGCCGCCTGGCTGGCGCGGTTGCTGAAAGAGCATCTGCTGGGGACGCTCCCGGAAGACTTGCAAGCGGCGAGCCGAATGTCGACCAGTGTAGAGTTTCTGGCTGCGGCCAACGCCGTGGAGAACGTCTGCCGGACAGTGCGGATGCTGGGGTGAAGTGCGATCAGCCGTCAGCTTTCAGCAGTCAGCCAGAAGGGAAGACATCAGCTTTCAGCCGTCAGCCAGAAGGCCATCCAGCAACAGCTCTGTACCCCGAAGGGGTTGCAGGGGATAGCCCAGGGTTGGCGACCGAAGGGAGCCTACCCTGGGTGGAGAGGTCGCCGGGGACGAACCCTGAATGGGTTCTACGCGCGGCGAGCGGGTGTCCAACCCCTTCAGGGTTGAAGCGGGCGGGGGCTGCGTGACCCAGGGTGCGCTCCCTGCGGTCGCGACCCTGGGCTATCACCTCCAACCCCTTCGGGGTACAGAGGCTTTGCGAGCGCTGATGATTTGCCCAGGGTCGCGGGTGCCACTGGCGAGGGCTTTGACTCGCCAGTACTCAGACGCTTAAAGACTGGATGGACGGTTCATGGTCGTCAACACTGGCGGCCCAAAGCGACCGCCAGTGCCACCCAAAATCTGCCCTCATCCGGCGGTCGGGCCTCTGTCGACAGTGGCACCCGGCGCCGCGCGTGCCGCGTGGCTGGCGCGGTTGCTCAAAGAGTACCTGCTGGGGACGCTGCCGGAAGACCTGCAAGCCGCCAGCCGGATGTCGACCAGCCCGGAATTTCTGGCGGCGGCCAATGCGGTGGAGAACGTCTGCCGGACGGTGAGGAATCTGGGCTGAAAGTGTTCGACAGTTCGCCTGAAAGTCGCATCTATGGATGGATCTGTACCCCAACGGGGTTGAACAATTCTGCCCAGGGTCACGACGAAGTCGCGCACTCTGGGTTGATGGGACTTGCGTGAATTTACCCTGAAGGGTTCCATACATTGCCAGATCTCGGGCGGGCAAATGTGTAACCCATTCAGGGTAGGAGTCATCAAGCTGGTCTCCCCCAGGCAATCCCGACCCCACATGTCATCACCGTCGCCAACAGCCGCACCGTGGCGGCCTTGGCCCGGCCAGCGTCCGTGGCGTAGGGGATTTCAGCATTACTGGCCAAGACCATCGGGTAGAACTTGACGATGGTATCTCAGCAATCTTGTGCCAAACAGCTACTTAGTTTGAATCCGACTCATTCGCTCAATCTCCTGTCGCATGAACTCGCGATTGATTTCCAATACTTTTCGTTCTTCCGCTGGGGGATGCAAGGAAAATGCCGTCTCATAGTCCTTCTCTGCTTTTTGAAACTCGTGTTTCATGAAATAAGCTCGTGCCCGGCAACCGAAAGCACTGTATGACCGTGGATTCAGTTGAGCAGTTCGCGAGAAGTCCGAGATGGCTTTGTCGAAGTTGCGTTGCAGCACATGCACGTTACCACGAATGAGATGGGCGAGCGCCGAATCAGGATCAAGTTCAATCGCACGGTTAGCATCCGCCAACACGGTGTTTTCGGTCGGATCTGTCAAGGACTGCTGGCGAGCGAAGGCTCTTTGACAATACGCGTCACCGTTCTGAGGTTCGATACGAATGACGGAGTCATAGTCGGTAATTGCCTCTGAATATCTCTGACATTTTCGATACACCGTGCCCCGAGCGAGAAGTGAATCTGTATTTTCCGGATTCAGTCTGACGGCCTCATCCAGCAGTGGCAACGCTTCTTCGTACCGACGAGCCGATATCAGTTCGACAGCCTCCGCCAATTTCTGCTTGGCCTTCATCTTGGCGCGACCAGGCGAATCAGAACATCCAGAAATGAAGAGCGAGGTTGAAGTGATCAACAGCAGCGAAAACACGAATGACTGTCCCAGAATTGCGATGACTCGTTCCGCTAGGAGTTTGTCCAAGAATTGCACTGTGACCCTCGTTAGCGGGGTGTAGCGGGGCTTGGCGGGAGGTTGTTGGCGACCTCGGCGCGCTCCGGGGGC
>JAYWFM010000101.1:0-13204 GCA_043778825.1 Planctomycetota bacterium
ACGTGATCCCTCCGGCGTCGAACGGTGGGTGTGCCTGGCTGTGAGTCGTTGGAGTTCAGCCTTTAGGCTGCCTCTGAAGTCGCTCGAAGAGCAGCCTAAAGGCTGGACTCCAACAGCCGCGCCTCGATCGAATGGAATCAATTTCGTTCGACCTCCCGTTGACAGGTTCCCCGCTACGCTCGAAAGTCCGTGCATCGCCCCCTCTGCCACGGACCCGAACATGCCCCGCGACTTCGCCACCGAGAGCCTCGTTCACGACCCGATTCATGGGTATATCCCGTTCGTGTCGAAGTCCGGACTGCCCCAGGGCGAGGTCTCTGAGCAGGAGATCATCGACCATCCGTGGGTCCAGCGGATGCGGCACATTCACCAATTGCAGACAGCCTGGTGGGTCTTCCCGTCGGCAGAGCACAACCGGTTCCAGCATGTGCTGGGGGCCATGCACCTCGCGTCGCGCGTCATGGAACAGTGGTACGACTCGTTGCGAGAGTCGTGTGCCAACGTCCCGTCGCGGGCCTATGTCGAGTCGCTGGCCCGCATGGCAGCGCTCCTGCACGATGTCGGGCACGGGCCGTTCGGTCACTTCTTCGACGACCAGTTCCTCGACCAATACGGCATCACGCACGAGGACATCGGAGCCCGCATCATCGAGACGGAACTCGGCGAACTCCTCCGCCGCATTCGCCGCAACCCCAGCGGCAGCCTGCAACCGCTCGAAGAGATCGACCCGCAGCAGATCGCCTTCCTGATCCGGCGGCCCAAGTCGAGCGACCACTCCGGCCACCCCGACTGGCTGCGGAAGATGCTGTCGCTGTTCAGCGGCATCTACACGGTCGACAACATGGACTTCGTGCTCCGCGACGCCTTCATGACCGGGTTCAATACCAAGGCGTTCGACATCTCCCGGCTGATCCACTACAGCTTCTTCACGCCGCAGGGGCTAACGATCCACGTCCGCGGGCTGCCATCGCTGATTCATTTCATCGAGACACGGGCCAACATGTTCCGCACAGTTTATTTCCATCGGACCGTGCGGGCGCTCGATCTGTCCCTCGAAGAGATCTTCGGAGAGACGATGCCGCATTTGTTCCAGGGCAACCCGATCGAGAACCTCTCGTCTTACCGCAAGTTGACCGAGTCATCACTGCTGGTCGACATCAGCCGTTGGCCCGATTCACCCGATCCCGAACTGAAAGACCTCGGCGAACGCTGGCAGAAGATCCTCTGCCGCGAGGTCGCCTGGAAGATGTCGGTCGAGAAGTCGATGAACTTCCATACGACCGCAGCGGAGCGGATGACGATCTTCTCGGAGCCGGACCTGGTGCTGAAGCGAGTCCGGTCGCGTCTCCCGAAGGCCATCGCCGACATCCCGCTCCGCATTGATGTCGCCCGTCACTACCACCGTCCCAGCGGTCGCCTCCCCACCGGAGGTCAGAACTTCCTGTATGACCCCGGCCAGCCCACCCCGGCGGAACTCAACGACGACGAGCTGTTCCGCGCTCTGCCGGTCAGCTTCATCATCTTCCGGATCTACTCCCAAGGGCACGCCCACGACAAGGAGTTGCATGCCGCCCTCAACGCCGTGCTGGGCGATGCGACGGATGCGAAGACCAATATGTAGCGTGCCGTCGAATTCGACTTCGGATGTGCAAGGAGTTCCGCGATGGTTGCCGTACTAGTCCGCTGTTTGTGTTTTGGGGTGCTGCTGGTGTCACTCGCGATCCCGGTGCGAGCCGCCGAGCCTCGCCCAGTCATCGGGACGGTCGTCGAGAACGGCCTGCCGGTCGCCGCTCGGCTCTATATCGAAGGCCCGCCGGGCACGTTCCACTTTGCCCGCTCGGCTGATCCCAAGGGCACAGCTGTTGTCTACAACGTGAAGCGGACCGAGACGTGCCGTGAGCAGCACGTCACGCTGTCGGCTCATCCGTTCGCGGTCGATCTGCCGCCGGGGGAGTACACGTTCACTGTTGAGCGTGGGCATGAATACTTCGCGGCCCAGCAGACGATCACCGTGCCGGAGACTGGTGACGTGTCGCCGGTGGAACTAAAGCTGGAACGCTGGATCGACATGGCCGCGCGGGGCTGGTACTCCGGCGATACGCACCTGCACCGCAAACTGGAGGACGTGCCGAACATTGTCGCGGCGGAGGATCTGCATGTGGCGTTGCCGCTGACGTACTGGGTGCGAGCAGCGTATGAGCGACCGATCGAGTTCCCGGTCAGCGGCCACCCGGAACTGAAGCTGATCACGATCGAAGAGTACCTGCCGCAGGCCAATCGCTCGCCGCTCAAGCGGTTCATCTGGCCGATCAATACCGAGTACGAGCTGTTCACGGTCAACGGGAAGTCGCATACGCAGGGGGCCGTGCTGGTCCTGAACCACAAGACCCCGCTACGATCGGGAGCGCCGCCGGTCGGCCCCTTGTCACAGGCCGCCCGCGACGAAGGAGCGATCTTCGACCTCGACAAGCACACCTGGAACTGGACGCCGATGATCGTCCCGGTGATGAAAACCGACCTGTTTGAGCTGGCCAACAACCATATCTGGCGGACCGAGTTCCTCAACAAGAGCTGGACAGCCGATGTCCTGCCGAAGGACTGGGAGATCGAGACCGACCCGCAAGGCTACACCGAACGCGGGTGGATCGACTGGGGCTTCAAGACCTACTACGCCTACCTGAATTGCGGGTTCCGCATGCGTCCCACCGGCGGGACCGGCAGCGGGTATCACCCCGTTCCAGCGGGCTTCGGTCGGGTGTATGTGCAGTGTCCGGGGGAGTTCACCTATGAGAAATGGATGGAGGGACTGAATGCGGGACGAAGTTTTGTCTCGACGGGGCCGATGTTGGAGGTGACCTTCGATGGGCAACCTCCGGGCACTGTGTTCGAAGATGCCAAACCCCATCCCGTACGAGTGAAAGGACTGATGACCGCCCCCACGCAGTTTCATCAGGTCGAGATCATCGTCAATGGGAAAGCCATATCTGTACCTCGCGACAAGCTGACGTACACCCATGGCGCGGAGGAGGACGAGGGAATGAGCCAGAACAGCCCATCAACCACTGAATTTACAGTCGACGTGCCGATCGAACACTCCTCCTGGATCGCCGTCCGCTGCTTCGAACCCCGCTCTCTGGAAACGATCACTCCAGAGATCAACTTCACCCGGCTCATCGATCAAGATGGGACCTTTTCTAACGGAGTCAGGCCCGGCAAGCACCCCAACGACCGTGTTCGCTACGCCCACACCGCCCCGGTTTACATCGATATCGACGGCCCGATCAAACCCCGGCGGCGCGAGGTCAACTACTTCATCCAGCGGATGGAGCAGGAGATCGCCCGCCACACCGGCGTCCTGGCCGACGACGAAGTCGCAGAGTATCGCAAGGCTCTCGCGATTTATCAGGAGATTGCCGAGCGGGCGACGGAGTGAATAAATGACATAGTGACTTGACTTGCACGCAAAAGATACTTATAGTCATCTCGCCATGAGAGCAATCTCTGATAACCACGCGGAGTTCAAATTGATGGCCCCACGGATCACGCTTCCAGACCTCGAATCGATGCTAGGAAAACCTGCGCATCGAGGAGACGGCTTTCTGATCTATCAGGGCGATTGCATGGAGTACCTCCAGCGAATCGATCCGGGGTCGATACCGCTCACGGTGACTTCACCTCCATACAACATCGGCAAAGAGTACGAGTCGATTTGCGATATCGACGACTATCTCGATTGGTGCGAGTCCTGGATTCGGCAAATTCACAGAGTCACCTCCGTCGATGGAGCATTTTGGCTGAACTTGGGTTACGTGTCTTTGGCCGAACGTGCCAAGGCGATTCCCATTCCCTACCTGCTGTGGGATCGAGTTCCGTTTTTTCTGCTGCAAGAGATCGTCTGGAATTACGGCGCTGGTGTGGCAACCAAGCACAGCTTCTCACCCCGTAACGAGAAGTTTCTGTGGTATGTCAAGAACCCAGATGAGTACGTTTTTAATCTGGATGAAGTACGCGATCCGAACGTCAAGTATCCCAATCAGAAAAAGAACGGGAAGCTGAAATGTAATCCGCTGGGAAAGAACCCCACGGATGTCTGGCAATTCGCCAAAGTCACTTCCGGAAAAGACCGCAGTTCCAAAGAGCGGACTCCGCATCCCGCTCAATTTCCAATCGCCGTCGTGGATCGAATCGTCAAAGCTTGTAGTGTCCCCGGCGACGTGATTCTCGATCCATTTCTAGGGTCTGGATCGATGATCGAGGCTGCCCTGCGAAATGATCGACTCGCCATTGGATTTGAGTTGAACCCCAAGTATGTCGAGTTGGCGGCCAGTCGAATCGAACGCTTCCTGCGAACTCGTGAGTTGCAATTCGCACAACGCTCTCTGTTTCAGTGATCCGCCTCGTACAGCACGATCAGCTTGCCCTTCTCCGAATCCGGCAGCAGGCTGGATTTCTGCCCGGTCTGCTTGTCTTGGCCTCTCCAGTCGGAATGGTCGAGCCATCCAAACCGAATTCGGCGAATTCGAGGTCGTTGTGGGACGGACCGATCTGAGGCGAACTTCTCGAAATTGACGGCGATGTAATATCCGTTCTTGTTTTTCTTGAGACTGGATGCCTCTTGGGCGTAGCTGCGATTGGCAAATATCTTGCGGAGATCGGACGAAGTCTTGATCTCTGCGGAGAACTGGGCATCTGGAATGTACACCAAGTCCTTTTCGTCGGCCTTCTGGTCGCCACGCCATTGGCCGGGGTACAAGGCTGTAAATTCCAGCGGAATCAGCTCGTGCAGATACGACGCCATGATCTGTGGCGTCGGGAAGATGTCCTTTCCGATCTGAATCCCGTGTCGCCCGATCTTGGATTCAAAGATGCTGTCCCAAGCCTCCAAGATGGGATGACGATCTGTACTCCTTGAAGCGGATACGCCCGAAGGAGTTCCATGGTCTTTGCCGCCCATTGGGTGGGCTGTACGTCTTGGTAGGGAGAGATGTAGGGCACGTTCATCGGCCCACTCCCTGCATCAACTCAGAGATGGAGAGCCCGATTGCCTTCGCAATAACCGCAATATTTCGCAGCGAGACATTTCTTTCGCCGCGTTCGATCCCGCCAATATATGTCCGATCCAGACCGCAGTTGTCGGCAAATGCTTCCTGGGACAGCCCGTGAGTCCGACGAAGTTCTCGGACCCGCTGGCCAAACTGTTCCTGGATGGTTTGGACTTTACCCATCGACTTAAGATAGGAGCGTGATGACGATGTGACTACGGACGATGAGTATCATCAGATCTCATAAGAGTCTCATTGCTCCTCGGCCCCGGCTACGCCCCGGCGAGGATCGGCAGCGACATCAGCATCTGGCCATCATCATGGGCGGAACCGGTATTCGGTTCCTCGGCCAAAACCGTGTCGATGAAGAAGTACAGCAGCTTGCGGAGGGCTTCCGACTCGACGCTGTCGGCCAGGGCCTCGGCTCGGGAGCGGGATTTCTCGACGAGTTGCTCGGCGGATTTGAACGCTCCGGTGGTGTGGAAGATGCGGCGGAGGCGGGCCAGACGCAGCGCGTCCTCGCCGTTGTTTTCGAGGATGTCGCGGATCTCCTGCTTCTGAGCGGGTGAGGCCGCTTGCAGGGCCAGAGCCAGCAGGACCGTCGGGCGGAGCGAGAGCGCGTCCTGCCCGGCGACCATCTTGTTGTGGTTGTCGCCTTCCCAGTCCTTGAGGTCGTTGAGGATTTGGAACCCGACGCCGACCTGCCGACAGAACTGCGGGACCAGCTCCTCGTATTTCCCCATCGGCCCGGCCATGCGGAGACCCGCGTACAGCGCAGCCTCGAAGGCCGGAGAGGTCTTGAGGGCATAAATCTGCAAGGCATCCAGCGCCGTCATTGCCCAGTCGGGGGAGTCCTTCCAGGCCATCTCGGCCCCCTGCCCATCGCACAGGCGGATGTGGGCGTTGGCCATGCTCTCGATGATGTCGCAAGCCACATCGGTGCCGAGATCGCCACGGCTGGAGTTCACCAGTTTGTACCCCAGCCCGATCAGGTAATCGCCAATGTTGATTGCCGGACCCATGCCGTGGCTGCGGTGGAGCGTGTCGCGACCGTAGCGGAACAGGTCGTCGTCCTGGATGTCGTCGTGGACGAGCGACGCCTTGTGGAACGCCTCAATCGCCATCGCCACGCGGCAGACCGCATCGCTGAAGGCCAGCGTGTCGCCAGTCGCGTTGTTCCCATCGCGGGTCAGGGCATCGAACGCTGCCAAGGTAATGAACGGACGAAATCGCTTTCCGCCATTCGCCAGCCAGTCGTACGCCACATCCTCGGTCAGTCCCAACGGGCTGCGGGCCTTCTCCGGGGTCTTGCTCCGCACGCGCGGCAACAATCGCTCGAAGTCCTCCGTGAACAGCTTGTTCCCGGCCCGCATCAGCGGCACGTAGCTGTTGGTTTCGGGGGACGGCAGCGGTTCATATTTGTCGAGTACTTCCCAGACCCAGCTTTCATCGAGTGAGGTGTTCTTGCAATCCCCGCTGTGCAGCGGGACGGCGTACGACGGCACTCCGGCGAGGAGTACCTTGTCGATCGCCTTCTCCAAGACGTTGAGGCAGGCCACCCCCAGAATCCCGTCGATGTACCCTTCGACGATGATCTTCAGGACGATTGGCGACCCTTCGGCGACCAGCACCTTGTAACCCAACTGTTCCGCGCGGACCTTGTAGTCGGCGATCGAGCAGGCCCCGCACTTCTCGCAGTCGAGCCCGAACTGGTCGTACTCCGCCGGGCAGCCTTCGGCATGCTTCAAACAGTGCGGCAACAGCAGCATCCGGCGCTCGAACGGCACCGCCATGAACTGCCGCTTCCAGAACGCATTCCCCAGCAGCACCATCGCAAACCCGAGGAATTTCTCCGGCAGGCTCTCTTCAGCCAGAAACTTCCGCCCCAGCTGCTCCAGGTCGTCGCGGGTGAAGGCGTGGTTGCGGTCGATCGACAGCATAAAGCGGTCAGCGACAGCGTTGATCTGGTTGCGCTGGGCCAGCGTCTCGGGCACGGCCTTGAGGTGGCTGGTGCTGCGACGGGCCTTCTTCACCGGAGCGGGATCATCGTCGACTTCAGTCGGATCAGCGGCGTACATGACAGTCTCCGAAACTGCAGCCTGTGACGTTCCGTTCGAGTACCTCTCGTCGAGACCGACGTGGGGAGCGGCAATGTCCAAGACTGACTCCTCTCGAATCCGCACAATCCGGCGGTTGATAACCACCGAACTGCCCGATTCCCGATTGAGACTCGGCAGAAGTGATTCCCCACGCACACCATGGGGAAGGTCCGTTCACACGAACGCCCATTCGCCATCGCAGTGCGACGATCGTCCTGAACACAGGTTTACAGTTGGCACGTGGCCCCCGGTCCCGGACGACGCTTCAGGTTACAGAGTTTCTTCCCCGTTTGCATCTCTTCGGCGGCGAGTTCGGACACGTGGGATGCATAATCAGCAACCCGACGCGTCAGCGCGGGCGATCGTTCACCCGCATGTCCCCAGCCAGCGGCTCCAGCCTGCTCGACGCGCGGCCCGCCGCGCCGGTGGACGCTGCCGCACCGCCCGTGACATCAAAATCCGCACCGCCCGTGGAGTAATCCCCGACTACCCCTTCTTCGGAGCCTTCTCGCGATCCGCCTGCGGGATGTACGCCTCCAGCTTCTGGCTGGCAAAGATCGGCTTCATCCGGGCCAGACGCAGACGGCCATTGATGATCGGCAGGCTGACCATGTCGTCCCCGATCAGCGGGCGGGCGTACTTGATGAAGTCGTCGGTCACATCGGTGCCGCACTTGGTGATCCAGTGGTCCGGGAACTTGCGGTCCTTCTCGGCGACTTCGGCCAGCGGAACCTTGTCGTACTTGACCTGGTAGTTCTCCCAGTCAGTGCGGAGGATCGTCGCCATGTAGCCGTGCTCGCCCGCAGCGGCGAGGAGGGCCGCTTTCTGGCCGACGTAGTACGACTCGTCGAGGTCGACCGTCGAGGCATACGCCATGCTGTGCCGCTGCTCGGTGCCGGGCACGTTGCAACGGGCGGCACCCTTGGCGGCGAGCTTACACAGCTTCTTGTTGTTGAGGGCATTCGTGAGCAGTTGAGCCACGGTCGTTCCGCTCGCTCCGAAGCTGGCGTGACCGAAAGCATCGCGGACGATGAACTCCTCTGGAATCGGCAATCCTTCGATCTGCAGCCCCTCGCTGACGACGACCATGCAGCGGCCATGCTTCTTCAGCGAGTTGTTCACGTTCTCGAAAATCTGATCGATGTGGACCTTCCGCTCGGCCAGATAAATCTGGAGCGGCAACTCGCGATTCGGATCGCCGAGGCGAGCGGCTGCGGGGATGTAGCCGATCGCGCGGCCCATGGCCTGCATGACGAGGACCGGGTCGGCGGGGCAGGAGCCGTTGTTCTCCTCGTTGGCCATCTGGACATAGTGGGCCCAGTAACGGGCCGTCGAGCCGTAGCCCGGCGTGTGGTCGACGAGCTTAAACTCGCTGTCGCCGACATCGTTGTCGATCGTCTTCGGTCCGCCGATGCCCACGATATCCAGCCCCCGCGCCCGCGCCAGTTCGGCCACGGTATGGGCGGTGTGCATCGAGTCGTTGCCGCCGATGTAGCAGAAGTACCCGACGTTGTGGGCCTTGAAGATCTCCATGATCCGGTCGAAGTCCTGGTTCTGCCAGTCCTTGAGCTTGTACCGGCAAGTCCCAATCGACCCCGCCCCCGGAGTGGTCCGCAGCAGCGCGATCTCGTCCGCACATTGAGCCGAGAGGTCGATCAACTCCTCCTTGAGAATCCCCTCGATCCCGTGCCAGCCGCCGTAGACGGTCCCGATCTCGGACATCTGCCGAGCGGTTTCGACGATGCCGCGCAGGGTGTTGTTGATGACAGGGGACGGACCGCCCGACTGGGCAACGATCATGTTTCTGGGCATGGGAGCAGGGGGGTCTGGGGAACTCGGGAGCGGCGCACATCAGGGTTGCCGGGAAGTCCACCGGGGCCAGTCGCCGCAGGGCCGGATGATAGCCGATGCGGATCGGAGGGCCAAACGGTGCCGACTCAGGAGATCAGCGATTGCTTGCGCAACATGTCGGTACAGCGGTTGCTGAGATGGCGAGTTCGCTCCGCACCTTCCCAAATCCGGTGGATCAGACTGGAGCTGAACTCGTCGCGTAGCCGCACATCCCCCGAGGCCAGCTTGTTCTCAATCAACGCCAAGGCGATGACCTGGGCGTGTGCATACGAGATGCACGAATCGTGCTGAATGAAGGGGTGGTCCCCGGCGCACAGTTCACAGGATACATCCGAAAACCGACGTTTGGTCGTTACATTGACGATGACCACTTCGGGAAGCCGGGGATCTGACACGACCACATACAAGTGGTTGTCATCCAGCCGATCGTTGAATTGAAACGATGTGCCCAGTTTGAGGACTGACATCACGCACCCAGATGCTGAAACAGGTGCGAATGGGCGTTCGCATCGTTCACAATTCCCGCGATCTCGTCATCGCTGAATCCAACTTCCTTGAGCAGCCTCTCCGAGGAAATCGGTCGTGAAGCTCCCTTCACAAAGGAGTCCTTCCATTCCTCGAAGTCATGGGTCAATTCTGACAATTCCCACGTATCGAGATCCTGGTAATGGTCGGTGACCGCATTCAGCTTGTCGATCTCGTAGGGGGAAATATCGAGCCGCCCTGGATCGCTCTTGAGGGTAATCGTATTGCCTTGCGAGATGATGTATGCCGACCAATCCGCCTCATTGACATGAGCCCCTTTGATGAGGTCATACACTTCGCTGTGCAGGGGGCCATGTTTCATGGCAACGATCAATCCACCAATGATCGGAACGCCGCGTTCCTGCAACGCCTCGCGATCAGCGATATAGAGCAACTTGAGGAGACGCAAACGGTCCATGGGGCCACGGTCACGGAGGATCACTCCGGCGGCCTGAATCTTCTTGAGCAGTGAGGAGCGAAAAGGAGTCATGGACTGTCTGTTCCGAACGACAACACTGGCATACCTGCCATGTGACAAATTCATCCTAACCTGCTTCAGTCGGGATATCAATCTGCGATTTCCGACGTCTATCGTCAGGGCGTGTGCAACAGAATGGGATCTCTGCTGACTTTTCGACGCACACACGCCACATCGGAAGTTTCGGACACGGTTCAATCCTCCTGACCGGAAAATCACCCCGGCAGTCAGTTGCAGTGCGGCTGGAACTTTGGCAGAGTAGTCCGTGTGGAGAATGAACTGGCGACCGAAGACTCAGCCGACAGGTTGAGCGAGAGATTATGCACCGGGTCCAGCATCTGAGAGATTGGGCAACCCGCCGACGGCTGACAGCCTGCCTGCTGTTGGTCATGTCGCTTCTGATGGTGTGGCCCGTTTCGATGCCGGGGACGACACCGGATGGTCCGCTGAACGCCCTGGGGAAGGACACCTCCGCTCCGTTTCCGTGCCAGACCCGAGCCTGCGGCTGCCAGTCGGCGAAGCAGTGCTGGAAGAAGTGCTGCTGCTTCACGGACACGCAGAAGGTCGCGTGGGCGAAGGCAAATCGCGTGACGCTCCCGACCTTTGTCGTGGCAGCTGCGAAGCGCGAGGCTCCGGGGGATCGTCAGGCGGCGAACTGTTGCTTGACGGGTACGGCTGTGAGCACGCCTCGGGAGGGCGAGGCTCCTGCCGAGCCGAGCCATCCAGAGGACGTGTCCCCTGGCTTGCAGCTCCGCAGGAGCGTCGCCCTCCCGGCCCAGCGCTCGCTCGTGCGGCTAGTCATCGGGATCGAGGCCCTGCAATGTTCGGGTATCGAGCAGACGATCGCCGGGGTACTCCTCAGTATTCAACCGCCCCAATTGATGACGGTTGTGATTTCTAATCTGGGTACGGGCGAGGTCATGCTGCTGCGTGACTCGCCGCGGACTTCGTGTGATCCGGAGCCGCCCACACCGCCGCCACGGATCGTGGCCGCCTAGTGGTCCAGCAGGCTGAAGATGCGTGGTAGCTGCGTTCGCCAGAACGCGGGGAGCCCGCACTCTGGCGAGTGCAGCTACTACGCAAGCCTCGCACTCCTGGTGAAGACAGCACGCTCACGGCCCGTGAATGGCTCGTTCTCCATAAGTCGAGTGTCCGTTCGCTGTCGTGGGCCTGCCCTCCGGAACCGCCCGTGGATGGCCCCGTTGGAAGAGTTCTGCACCCTCACGCACACCCTTTGATTTGGAAACTCAGATGCCGACTTCACCCCACTGCCCGCGCGCACGCGGCTTTACTCTCATCGAACTCCTCGTCGTGATCGCCATCATCGCGGTGCTGATCGCGTTGCTGCTCCCCGCCGTGCAGCAGGCCCGCGAGGCGGCGCGCCGTGCCCAGTGCAAGAACAACCTCAAGCAGATCGGCTTGGCGATTCACAACTACGAATCGAGCCTGCGGGTCTTCCCGCCCGGTCGATTGGGGTTCCCGATGGTCTTCTCGGCGCAGGCCCAGATGCTGCCGTACATGGATGGGGCCAGCCTGTACAACCTGCTGGACTTCAACAAGGCCCCGAACTTCGGAACGCCGTCCGTTCCGATGACGCAGAACGAGATCGCCGCTCGCAAGACGATCGCCGGCTTCCTCTGTCCCAGTGACTTTGGGCAGATGACTGGCAACGATTTTGGCCCCACCAACTACGTGGCCTGCACCGGCAACGGCACCGGCATCGCCAACAGCATCAACACCGGGAACGGCGTCATGTTCTCCCGCTCCAGCGTCCGGTTTCGCGATGTTACGGACGGCATGACGAACACCATCTGTTTCTCGGAACAGACGCTGGGGATCGGCGGGAACCCCTCCAGTGTCGGGAGCAATCCCCAGAACGCCGAATTCGAGGTGCTCGAACTCGTCGCAGCCACGCCGACGACAGACACAGCCTGTGTCCCCGGCGGTGGAACCTGGAGCGGCATTCGCGGTGCCAAATGGCTCAACGGCCACTACGGCGACACACTCTACAACCACTACTACAGCCCCAATGCCAAGCAGTTCGATTGCGGCAACGCCAGCCACAACTTCGGCCTCACCGCCGCCCGCAGCCGCCACACAGGCGGCGTGCATGCGTTGCTGTGCGATGGCTCGGTGCGGCTCATCAGCGACAGCCTCGACCTCTCGATCTGGCGTGGACTCGGCACCCGAGCGGGCGGTGAACTCCTCGGCGAGTTTTAAGACCGATGTCCTTCGAGGTCTCTTCTGGGGAAATGGAAGCTCACAGACTCCACAATGGGGATCGATCAGGATTTGTCTTTGACATGGCCGACCGCTTCCATCATGACTCGTGCAGAGCCTCTCGCGAATCGTTTCTGGAACTGCCGAACCATCGGATACCCAAGCCTGCACAGCCAATGATGGGGCCGAGAAAAGGCCACGATGTCGTACCAGACACTCCCGTCACGGCGGTCCCATTCGAGGAGGAACCGTTCCTCACCGGTTTCGACATGGCCGGGCAGGGTGCCATAGGCGAACCCGAATCGAGTGACCGGTCCGGACTCGTCGACGACGTACACAATGCGGCAGGCATTGAGCCACCACACTCCCAGCACATGCCCCAGCACGGTTACGACCTCGCCCGGTTTCAGTGGGGTCTCGCGGGGACCGGCCTCGACCCAGCTCAACTGGAACTGTTGCCAACGCTGCAGGGCAGCTTTCGCGGCCAGAAACACCAGTTCACCGTCTCCCAATCGGACGCGGGTGTGATCGACGGCGTAACCGACCGGAGGCGTGTGTGCTGTGGCCCCCACTGCCGGATAGGTGAACGACAGGTGGGCCTGCCTCTGGAGAAAGCGACCGATGGATTCGGCGGACGGTTTACGAATCGAGAGCATTGAGGCCTCAGTCTGGAGGGCCGGGGAGTCGGGGCAATAGAGCAGATGAGGGCGGGATGTGCGAGGCATTCCCCCTACGGGTGGCGCGTTCGTATGTGCATCAGAGTGGTAGGCCGTGGCGTGTCTCTGCCCCCTCTCCCCACTGGCGGCATGGCTTGTGGAGTGGGTGTAGCTGTGGGGAGAGGGCCGGGGTGAGGGGCTCAGAGCGAGCCGTGTGGCTCCCTCACCCCAGCCCTGGCCTAGTGAAACGGGGTTTTGGGGGTGGTTGGGTTTGTGAATGGGGTTAGGCGGCGGTTTTGGACTCGGCGTAGGCGGTTTGGCGTTTGGCGTTGA
>JAYWFM010000102.1:0-2287 GCA_043778825.1 Planctomycetota bacterium
ATCCCTTCGGGATACGGGAGCCTGCGGGAACGTGAACCGGTGGTATTCGCTGCGCTCGACCACCGGCTATGGGCTGCGACCCCTGCGGGGTGGAAGAGTCGCCCGAAACCCAGGGGATTTTGCGTAGGATCGCGACCACACTCCTTCGGAAGTCTCGGCTCTGAACCCGTATTCAAACGCGGGTTACGGCCACCCACGTTCTGGCGAACGTGGCGACATCAGAGCGACTTCAAACTCACCAGCCCCAAGATCGCCAGGATCGCCGAGATGATCCAGAACCGGACGACGATCCGCGTCTCGGGCACCTGGGCGAAGACGAAGTGGTTGTGCAACGGGCTGCAGGCGAGGATCTTTTTCCCGCGCAGGCGGTTGCTGCCGACCTGCAAGATCACGCTGAGGGTCTCAGCGACGAACACGCCGCCGACGATCACGAGCAGAACCTCCTGCCGTGTGGCGAGGGCTCCCACCGCGAGTAATGCCCCCAGTGGCAGCGAACCCGCATCGCCCATGAACACCTGGGCCGGATGGACGTTGAACCATAGAAACCCGAGGACCGCACCGACCATCGCGCTCAGCGGCACCGCCAGCTCCCCCACCCCGATAAAGTGCGGGATGCCGAGGTAACTCGCCAGCTCGCGGTGCCCGGACAAGTAGATCGTCATCGTGATGGCCGATCCCGCAAACAGCGTACACCCGGCTGCAAGGCCATCGAGTCCATCCGTCAGATTCACCGCGTTCGACGTGCCGACCATGACCAGCATGGCCCACGGGATGAACACCACTCCCAGTGGAAACGCCCCGAACCCCATCGGCCACACGAACGCTGTGCCTTGCGGGCTATCGGACTGAATGTGGAAGAGCCACGCTGCGGTGATCGCAGAGAGCAGGCACTGGCCGAAGAGCTTCTGACGAGCGGTCAAGCCGCGTTTCTGGGTCGTCAGTTTAATCCAGTCATCCAGGCAACCCAGAGCCGTAAACGTCACCGTCACAAACAGCGCCAACTGCACTCGGGCATTGGCCAGGTTCCCAAACACCAATACCGAAATGACAATCGCCAATGCGACAAACACGCCCCCCATCGAGGGCGTCCCCGCCTTCGCCGCGTGCAACTCATTCAGCCGCGACGAGGCACTGTCGATCCGCTCACTGAACCGCCCTCGTAACCACGCAATACACCTCGGCCCCAGCAGGACCGCCGCCAGAAACGACACCACAGCAGCCAGTCCAATACGGGCTGTCAGAAAGACCGGCGAGGGACCGGACAACGGCGACGCGACCGCATCGGGCGACACCGCAAACCGAGCGATCAACCAGAGCAGCATGGACTCATTCCAAGGAGACGCAGCGATTCCCATCGCGGCGGGAGACATTCCGACGCACCGTGCGGACGAGCCGCAGGATAGACCGTGGAGCCAGACCTGTCAGCCGAGCATCGCCGAACGACACGGCAACGCACTGTTTCACAGTGCGTTGGTATTCAGCATTCAGTCATCCGTTTTCAGACAGATTCGAGTTACCCAACATCACACTGTGCGTTGCCGTGCAATAAACAACCCCCCGTTGCAGGACGCAAAGGGGGGGTGGGGGGGCTCGACGGAACCGTGTTTGACTACTGCTGCCCTGTCGACGAAGACGAGGTCTTGATTTGGGTTCCCACCAGCGCGCCGCGTTCCTTCCACTCGGCCACGCGACGATCCACACTCGCCACGAGGGCCTGAGCGGTCTTCAACTGATCGCGGGTGAAGTACGGCGTATCGGGTGAACCGACGTTGTTGTACATCTTGTTGGCCAATTGTTCCCATGACATCTTATTGGCGATGTGCCAGGCGGCGGCTTGAGCGGAGGCCCGATCCAGACGACCGGTCCCGACCATCTTGCAGATCTCATGCACGCGGGGATCGGCGGTGTACTGCTCGGGACGCGCGATCGTGTAGTGCAACAGCGGGCTCGGGGTCTTCTTGCCGTGTTCCAGGCAGACCATGTGGACCGGGACTTTGGCGATCGTGGCGACGGGGATCGAGAAGAGTCCAACGCCTGCACCATTATTTCCGGCGTTGCCATTATTATTTCCGTTCGCACCGCCGCCGCCCCCCCCGGTGGCCTGATTCTGTCCTCCCTGTCCCTGTTGTTGGTTCTGTCCATTCCCTGCGCCAGCTCCACCGGGTTGTCCGAACTGGGCCAGCACCTGAACGCCGACAAACGCTTCCGGCATCTGGATCGTCAGCGGAGCATCGGTCTTGTTCTCGACGAGCAGATGCCCCTCGAACTCACTCTTGGCGACGAGTCG
>JAYWFM010000103.1:0-13184 GCA_043778825.1 Planctomycetota bacterium
GCCGGGGATCGACGAGGGTGCGGGGAGCGGACGCTGTCCTCTCGGAATGGAGGAAGGCCCGGGGGGGCCGATCGGCGGAGACTCGCGATCTCCGTTCCAGCGGTTGTTCGTCGGGGTCGGCAGAGGCTCCTCATCGATCGGCGTCGGCTCGGTGACCGGGATCGTACTCTTGCCCGGGATCGTACTCTTCATCGGGATCGAACTCTGGACCGGAGCAGTCGCTGGTCCCGGCAGCACGGCCAGCCATTCCGAGTCGGACTGGTTGTCGAGTTCGTTCGCCTCCAGAGTCCAGTTCAGCGGCATCCGACCGGAGTCTTCGGCCAGGGCGGCGAATAGCGCGCGACGCGACTCATTCGGAGTCAGTCGGCTGATCTTGTGCTCGACCAATTCCCCAAACCGATGCCGCAGCTGGGCGGGGACTTCGACGAGTAATCGGATGCCGGTGGCGTCGGCGGTGCCGACGTTGGTGACGGTGTAGTACGCCTCAACTTCTTCCCCGACCTTCACGGCGTTCGGGGGATCAAACTGGATCACGAGCTTGGGCTGACCGCGTGGGACCGGGCGGGTGACGGCCTCGGGGATGACTTCGGGAACGACCGGTTCCGGTTCCGCGGGCAACGCGGGGAGTTCGCGCTGGGTTTCGCGGACCAGCGTCTCGGCGATGATCGGTGCGGACGAGAACGAGACGAGCGTGTCCTGCGCGATCGGTCGCCGCTTGTCGGGCTGGATCGTGACGCTGAGGTGCCGCTCCTCGCCGGGTTGCAGCTGGGCGAGATCCCAGATGAGGTGACCGTAGTCGGGCGAGACGGATGCGCGGGGTTCGCAGTCGATCACGCGCTGGATGTCGGAGACGTACTCCTCGACCGTGGCGGACTCGACCGGCTCCTGGCCGTTGTTGGTGACGGTGATGATGTAGGTCAGGGGCTGATCGGGGGACAGAACTCTGGGCACGCTCTTTGAAATCAGCAGCGTGGGAGCCTTCTTCGTGTGTCTGTGCGAGGCACCGACGCCGGGGTCGTAGGTGTATTCGGGGATCAGGGGGGCCAGCGGGGTGGCGTGGACGCGGGCCTGACGGATATAGGATTGAAGCGGGAGTTCGTCCGCCTCCGCCTGCTGGATGAGATGCCGGGACCAGGCATCGCGATGGGCGATGGACAATCGCTTGGGGGTCAAGACCTTGGAGCGGGTGGTGATCTTCTCGAGCTGGTCGAAGTCCTCGATGTGGGTCCGCTGCATGCGGACAGACACTTCCGACTGTCCGGTTTCGTAACCCTCGGGAAAGACCTGGTCTTCCTCTCGGATGATCGGCAGGTCGTGACGGCTGATCAACGTGCGCGTGTTCGTGCCGGGAGAGGCCTGGACCTCCGTCTGGGCCAGACGAGGAATGAACAGCGCCACCGAGAAGAACACCCCGATCACGCCGAAGATGGCCGAGACGGTCCACGCCTGGAGGGTGCGGAAGGGCAGGAAGAAAAAGCGCTCGATCCGCCACAGGATGCGCAGCATCTCGATATACGGGGCTGCGATCCACGGGAAGATGTGGCGAGGCTGTACCAGACGTCCTTTTCTGGGCACGGTCCGACTCCTGAGTGACCAGCGGCGGGGCGAGGTGGTGCTGGAAGATCCTCCGATTGACCTTCCCAGACCGCCGATCCCGCCGCGTGCGTGCGGGAGGAATAGCAAAAACTGCCGGTTGGGGAAAGATGAGTTGTACCCGCTTGACGGTTTTGACTGGTCATAATGACAAAACGGGATTTCCGGGGGTTCGCAGGCTCAGATTCCCTCTCGACACGTTCGTGGGAGCCGACTTACAAGAGTGATTGGCGTGAAAGTCTTTCACGCGGTGATCCGGAGGCTTCGCGCCGAATGGATACTGAAGAGGCCGGGGTGTCCTACCGGTCTCTCAACTCCCGCACGCTGCTTTCCATCGCGTGTGCGGGTGGCGTTCCCTCTCGAGAGCCATCATGACCCCGGAGACTTCGATGCGGCGACCCACGCTGATCACCGACCTCCTCTCGGTCCCCGAGGCGAGTCCCTCCCTGGCGCGGCCCACGCCCGCTCAGCCCCGTTTCGCGCTGTTGCTGGGAGCCCTCGTATTCGCCAGCGGTTGCCAGTCGACCAGCAGCCTGACCCGCTATTTCAGCAAGCCGAAGCTGGACAAGGACAAGTCGGTCTTGGCGTTGCTGGATCGGAAGGAGGACGCGGAGCAACCCGGACTGCCACTCTCCTCCACGGCCAATACCACGGCCAAAGCCAAACCCAAATCGAACACCCACAGCGAGTCGCTGACCGCGCTGCTCAATCGCGGAGAGAGCGCTCTCTCGACGTACTACAAGGATGAAAGTCCCGCCCACCTGACCGAGGCCCACCGCTGCTACGAGCAGGCCCTCGCCCTGGAAGGGGGCCATCCGGAATCGCACCACGGGCTGGGGATCGTCTGCGATCTGCAGCAGGACTATCGGTCGGCGGAAATCCATTACCGGGCGGCTCTCGATGGCGATCCGGACAACCCCCAGATCCTCGGCGATCTCGGCTGGTCGTATGCGTTGCAGAACCGGCTCTCCGAGGCCGAACAGACCCTGTTACAAACGACCAAGCTCGATCCCGGCAATACCTCGGCCATCCAGAACCTGGCTTACGTGTATGCCAAACAGGGGAACTACAACCTGGCCGAGTCGACCTACCGCCGCGTCTTGAACGATCTCGAAGTCCGCCAGCAGATGGCCCAGCTGTTCCCCCAGGGTCGCCCCGACATGGCCCGTGAGGGGGAGCGCGGCAAGCTGCCGTGGCAGCGGAAAGACGGCATCACGACGGAGGAGCTGGATCGGCGGCTGGTCTCGGCGCGGAAGGAGAGTACATCGGAGATGCGGGACAAACGCACAGCGCTGGAAGCGGCCTCGCCCGCGGTGCTGACGATAGAGCAACAGCAGGCGGAGATCGCTCAGTTGACGCAGCAGCGGGATGAAGCCCTGCGCATGATGGATGAGCGCTCGCAGCAGTTGTCCAACACGCCGCTGGTCCTGGACAATCCTCACGATCGCCAGGGAGACGCCTCCGGGATGCAGATCCAGCCCCAGTACGGGCCACGTCCCACGAACACGTATGACGGGCAGTACGTCGGGGCTCCTTCGCCCAATGCTGGCCTCCGTGTCCAGAATGGGTTCTTCCCGAACAATTCCGCACCGCAGTTCAACGCCAACCCCCAGGGCATTCAGCAGGTGGGGAATCGCAACCCGGTCGCGGGACCGAATGGTCAACCGATCGATCAAGCCCTGCACCAGACCAATCGAGGAATCGACCCGCGAACCGGACGGCCCTGGAACTCGCAAGTCCAGCAGATGGACGGGCAACAGTCGTCGCTGGTCCCGGGTGGTCTGGGGAATTCGGATCCAGGGGCCAACGGTCCCGGCTCCGCTCCCTCGGACCGCGTCGCCACTTTCGAAGAAGCCAAACGCCGTGCTGCGATGAAAGGCATGGGCGGCCCCGAGTCGATGTTCCTCATCCCCACCCCCGAAAGCGGCAACCGCATGGCTCCCGGCTCCGGAAGCACCTTCAACGGTGGCCAGTTCCCTCAGCCGCAACGCATGCTGCCGATGGACGCTGCCCCCCACGATCTGCGTCAACTGATGCAGGCCCCCTCGGGAAACATGACCGTCCAACCCAACAACCTGGGACAGTTGAACTCCCCCGCCGGTCAAAGCTTCAGCAACCCCAACTTCCAACAGCCACTCTCCCCGCAAATCCCCGTCGAGAGCCCGCTGGGCAGCCAGGGAACGAACTACCAGGAACAGGTCGACTCTGCCCTGCGTCCCGGCCAGCAGCCTCGGCAGACCCTCCAGTATCAGCAGCAGTATGACCAGTACCAGTCGCAGCCGAATGGCGACACGGCCATCTCTGGCCAGTACGCCCCGAGCGACGACCCCCGCCACCGCGTCAACTCCGAACTCAACCAGTACGGCCAATCGTTCCAGCACAATCCCGCGCAGTACAACTCGAACAGTTGGAACCAGACTCCCACCCCGGCCAACGGTCTGCCGAATCAGCCACAAGCCGAGAACCCGAATCAGCTGATGGGGCCAAACTGGAACCCACAGCAGTTCACTCCCCGCATGCTGCCGCCTCCTTATGCCGGTCGCCCGACGCAGTCGGCTGGAGAGACTCCACATTCCACTCAGCAGGGGTACGGTGCGCAATACGGTGACTCGAATGCTCCGGAGAATGGATCCGGGACAGCGGGCGGGACGTACTCCGATCCCCCTCCGATTTACTCCCCCGGAGTCCAATCCCCCGCCGCATACCACGGTGGCAACCGGTCCACGTCTTATGACGGACAGGGCTACAACGGCCCGCGCATCACCCCCGCCCGGCGGTAGGCGATGTCGCTCGGCGACTCGGACTCCGTCGGACGGCCTTTCCAGGCCGTCCGACTTCACTGGCCACGTCGCACCCCAAAATAATTTCCCGAAATCGGAGTGATCTGCCTCTCATTTTATGCCACCCCCTGCCGCGCGTCAGCGTATCCTAACAGCGGTGAGGGACAACCCCTCACCAGCCCGGAACCGGGTGCGACAGGGTGTCATACCCTTCGTCCGGGCGACCCCTTTGGAAGGGATGTTTCCCATGCGACTGATGATCCGAAGCCTGAATGCGAAGCTGACTGATACAGTACACGAGACCATCGAGCGGCAGTTCCAGCATGCCCTGTCCCGATTCGAGTCGAGAATTGACTCGGTCCAGTTCACGACGAAGGACAACAACGGACCCCGCGGTGGTGTCGACCAGGAGTGCAAGGTGCTGGTCCATATGATGGATGGCACCGATGTCACGGTCTCCGAGGTGCAAGCCAATCTCCTGACCGCAGTGGCCAGCCTCGCGGATCGTGTGGCGCACGCTGTGACGCGCACGCTGGAACGTCGGCGAGACATTACGCACGTGCGGATGGTGTAGTCAGGCATCAAGTGTTCTGCCTGGATTCGGAAGCGGAGTTGGAGTTCAGGCTTTACACAGCGTAAGACTGACCCTTGTGCATCACCCATTCTGCCCAAGTCTCTGGGTGCGATCGCGTCCGACCCCGGCAGGCAACGCCGTGAAGGATATTTCGCGGATCACGTCGACAAGGCTGGCAGCACGTTTTCCGGCTCCCTCTCCCCCGCGATCGATGTGGCTTTCACCTGGTGCGTTGTGCGGGGAAGAGGGCTGGGATGAGGGGGCCACACCGCCCGCTCTGGCCCCCTCACCCCGGCCCTCTCCCCCACAGTGGAGTCCTCCCCGAAAGCCACATCCCGTGTGGGGGAGAGGGGGCAGAACCCTGGGAAACGCCTCGTGGAAATCCTTCACGGCGTAGCCCGGCAGGGGTCACAGAAATTAGCCGGTGGTTGAGCGCAGCGACACCACCGGTTGAAGGCTGCTGAGATCCATCCATCCCGGAGGGATGGCAGAGATCGCTCGACGATTACCGACGCGAGAACCCAAACCGCGAGCCATATTTCTGGCATCCCTTCGGGATGCGGAAGCGGGAGGAGACTGTGTTCCGGTGGTGTCGCTTCGCTCAACCACCGGCTAATCTCTGCCATCCCTGCCGGGATCAGGGCCACTCGCAAGATCCATCCTGAAGCTGTATAGCCTGCCCCGCAGCAGCCTAAAGGCTGGACTCCAACTCCCCCCACATCCCTTTGACGGGGCTCTCGTCGCGTGGGGTTGCAAAGCGGGTCGTCAGCGCCCTCTCATCGCCAGGGCGCGGAGCGTCGTACGGCCTACTTCGGCTCCGGCCAGTTCAAATGCTTGTGCAGGAACTTGTATGTCCCGACCCCGTGGATTGTGTGCGGGCCGTTAAACACCTCCAGCTCGGTGCGGTCGCCGATGCCGAGTTTGTCGTAGTGGCGCTTGACCTTGGCATACTCCCACGCGACCCACTCATCCGGAGCCACGCCGTCGTCGTGACCGCGTTCGACCATGAACGGACGCGGCGTCATCAGGTTCGACAGCTCGGCGTAGTTCGCCACGTGCCCCATGTTCCACTCATAGATCTCGTACTCGTTGGTGAACATGTAGCTGTAGCGGTCCTCGGTCGTGGTGTTCTTCATGACCCACTCGTTGAAGTCAGCGGAGCAGATGGAGAGGCAGTAGCCGGGGGAGGGATGAGAGGGGAGAGACGAGAGAGGAGAGCCAGAGGGGGCCGGTGATACTGGCTCTCCTCTCTTCTCTCTCGTCTCTCGTCTGCCCGACAGCATCGGCGGTACTCTCACAGCTGTCTTCCCGCCATACGACAGCCCGTAGAACGCAATCCGATCGGCATCGACATACGGCAGTGACGCGAGCCAGTTCAGCGTCTGCTGGTGTTGGGGGATGATGTAGCTGAACAGCGATCGCCCGAGCGGGTTGGACTTCCGCTGAATGACCCGGAAGTTGTCGTAGCCTTTGTAGGGATTCTGAGGGGCGTAAACGATGAACCCGCGTTTGACGAGGGCCGAGCTGAACCCTTTGTAAGGCCCATAGCCGGACGACTTGGGGTCTTCCGTAATCGTGTCCATCGGCACCCCTTCGAGGCCGTGCTGACAGACGACGACGGGCCGCTTCTCGCCGGGCTTGATGTCTTTGGGGAGCAGCAGAATGCCGCCCGCGATCACAGAGGGGAACCGTTGAGGGTTGAGCGTTGAGGGTGGAGGGTCAGATGTGCCTGCTGGCTCCCGATTCCCGACCCCCGACTCCCGACTCTTCTCCCACACATCCAGCACGACCTCGTACCCCACATGCGTTGGCTCATCAATGATCTTCCGCGTCCGCGCATGCGGCGGGAGCAGGTCGTACGGAATCCGCCCGATCAGTTCGTCATAGACCTTCGTGCGATAGGCTTCCTGCGTTTCTTCCCACTTCGCCAGCGACGACCGGTCCGCCCCGGCCCAATACTTGTCGCGGACCTTGTCGGACAGGTGCATCAACCGCTGGGTGTGACGTAGGAGTTGACCAATCTGTAGTCGCTGCCTTTCGGAGATAAATGACCGCCATTCCTGGTTTTCCTTCGGTTCTTCAAGGAGTTCAAGGAGTTGAGCATTGGCCTCTGGTACTGGCACGAAGTCCTTCAGGTCCAGAATCTTGGCGAGTGCCTTCAGTGTGCCATCGGAGCCGACGGGGCCGGTTCCATCCCCTGACTTGATGAATTGAATGTGTTCAGGTTTGCCAAGTTTCTCGAAGTGCGATTTCGCTCTGGCAAACTCTCGTTCGACTGATTCAACCACGGGTGTACGAATCCGCCCAGGTGCAGCTCCACCAGATCGCCCTTCGCGTGGAGGCTGTGGCCCCTCAACTTCCGGAGCGCTGCAGGCTTCGATGATCAGTTGTCGCGGGGCAATCAGGCTGGCAATATCGGAGTCCCCGAACTCAGACAGTTGCCGCCAGACATTGCGATAAATGGGCTCCTTCCAGACCCCTTCTCGTTCTTCGAAGTAACCGGACACAATACACGCATCGATTCGAGGATCGATGGCCGCCGCGTGCATGGCCAGCAGACCGCCTTCTCCGACTCCCCAGACAACAATCGGTTGTTCCTCACTGGCAATGCTGCGTGAACTGTATAAGTAGTTGACCAGACGCCGAATCTTTTGAACCTCGTAACCGATGACGTGTCGCCCCATTTCGAAGGCTCCACGATAGACAAATTCCCGATGGGGCTGATTGGTAAACCGGACGTTCGGATTTCCGGAGTATTCGTCCCCACGATCGATCAGGAACGGGCTCAATGAAATGATCCCTGAACCGATGATATATGGGATTCGCTGCTCAAACGGAAGTCCTGGCAAACCACCCGACCAGACTTCGGGGGGATAGGCGGGATCCCCGATGAAGATGATGGTTGGCCCTTCGAGTGCGTTATGCGTCATATGCAAGTGGGCTTCGACATTCACTCCCTCCCAGGCTTCGAGAGCGACCTTGTAGTGCGAAGACCCGATAGAAACAGGTGAGCTGGGCAGCAGCTCATCCACCGCCCCGATATACGTCCGCAACCGCTCCCGGTTCGGCGCGATACTTTTCTCATACGCCTCGGGGCTGCTGTAGTCGCGGTGCCAGTGGGCCTCGCGGCGGTCGCGCGACAGAGAAATCTCCTGCTCGGCGAACTCGCTGATCCCCCGCACCATCACCACATCCAGCGGCTCCTCCAGCACCAGCTTCTGCGTACCGGGCAGGACATCGTCCTGTGCCACGGCGGGCTGGAGACTGGCTCCTCCGCTCCCGATGAACGCGACCACAACGAACCAGCGAATCCAACTACAGTTGCGAGCGATCATGAGTCGGGTCTCCTGGATCGCAGTAGACACCAAGTGGGGGAATGAATCCAGTGTCCTTGATGGGGCAGGGCGATCGCCCATTTGAATTTGGGATGAGTAGCGTGGGCTTTAGCCCACGCGAGATCCGTCGATCGCGTGGGCTAAGCCCACGCTACATTGAAAAAGGCGATTGCCTTGCTTGATCGGTGCGAATGGTGAGGGGGGGAAACCGGTGATCCGAACATGGACTGCATGTTCATCGGACTCATTCGGGGGTTGCATAACGTATGGCGGGTGATGGGAGACGACGGGCTTGCGTCCGCACGACTCACTCCTTCGGCAACCCCAGCTTCTCCCGCAGGGACTTCCGCAGCTTCTCGTCCTTCGACTTCTTCTTATCCATCAACCCCAGGGCCTTGGTCCAGATCTTCTTGGCGTCATCCGCTCGTCCCAGCTTGGCATAGCAGTCGCCGAGGTGTTCATTCAGGGTCGGGTCGTCCCCGCGCTTCATGCCGCAGGCTTGTTCCAGCTTCTTGACAGCCTCCTCGGTCTGGCCGAGCTTGAACAGCACCCAGCCGAGGCTGTCGAGGTACGCGGCGTTGTTCGGCTCCTTGGCCAGGGCCTTGGTAATCATGGCCAGGGCTTGGTCGAGGTTCTTCCCCTGTTCGGCCCACAGGTAGCCCAGGTCGTTGTTGGCCTGCGCGTTCTCGGGGTCGGTCGTGAGTACCTCCTGCAGGATGCCCTCGCCCTTCTCCATCTCCCCCTTCAGCACATAGATGGCCGAGAGGCTGAAGCGGGCGCTCTCCTGGGTCCGCGCGTCCTTGGGATACTTGCGCAGCACCTCTTCGTAGACCGTGATCGCCATGTCGAGGTGGTGCGCGTGGTAATGGATCCAACCGATCTGGGCATGCAGAAACGGCCCGGCGGCGTCACCCATCCCGACCTGATCGGCCACGGTCCGGGCCTCGGTGGCGGCGGCGAGTGCTTCATCCGTCTGACCCGCGAATTCACAGGCATACGACAGCAGGTAGAGCGATCGCCAGCGCTGCTCCTGAAGCCCGGACGACGGATGGGCGGCACACTCCTTGTAGAGTTTGATCGCGTCTTCATACCGATCGGAATCGAGTAGGATCTGCCCCAACTCGGAATACAGCTGGAACTCGGGCTCGTTGCGGAGTTCGATCGCCTGGCGGTAGAAGACCACCGCGTCATCGACGCGCGACGCCAGCCCGCACAGTTCGCCGAGTACCCACGCCTGCCCGAACTGAATCTTCGGCTCGTCCCCCTTCTGCAATTCCTTCCCGAGCTTCACGAGGCCGTCCATCGTTTCCGTGTCCTGCGTGACAGCCTCCCGCTCCTTGCCGAATCTCAACACGAGCGCCCGCAACTCCGGCTCCAGAGTGGCCAGTTGTTGTTCCTGGTCGGGATCGGGCATCCCCTTGGTACTGAGCATCAGGGCCAGCAGCGGCTCGTACTTCTTCAGCCCGCGATACACCGGAATCAGTCCCACCAGACCGAACGGATCGCGAGTTTCCGGCAGCCCATTGAGGATCGCCTTCTCGGCCTCTTCGAATTTCTTCTGCTCGACATACTGCTCCGCCAAATAGAACCGCAGCGACGAGTTCTGCGCATCTTTCTCTCGTAATTTTTCGAGGCGCTCGGTCAGCTCCGCTTCGCGCTTCAGGTCGGTCAGCAAGTCCTTGAGCAACTGATACGCCCCGCGCCCGCGCGACTGCAACTGGGCGTCGAGGTACTTCTGCAACTCCTCCAACCCTTCGGTCGGCTTGCCGGTTTCGCGGAAGATCTGGGCCAGGTTGTAGCTGTGCGTCGCCGAGCGGCTCCCCCGGATGTCCGCCGCCCGATTGAAGGCGTTGAGGGCCAGAGCTGGCTGCTTCGCGGTCAGGAACACCTGCCCCATCTCCTCATACGTGGCGGCGGGATCGGTCATGATCTCCTTGAACTGCTCCGTATTGAACAGCGCGGGTTCCTTGGTCACGGCATTGAACACGAGCTTGTAGCACACGGCGGCTTTGTCGGTCTGGTTTCCCAGCCGGTACATCAGCCCGAGATCGCGCTGAATCTGATAGTACGTCACCGACTCGGGAGCCAGGCTCTTCATGGCCAGAGCCTCGGTCAGGATCGTCGTGCCCCGCTCCAGCTGCTGCCGCGCGAGCAGTCCGGCGAGTTGACGAATCAGTGTGAAGCCACCGGATGAGTACTCCGCTGCCTGGAACGCGACCTTCTGGGCCTCTTGAATCCGCTCCTCGTTGGCGGGTCCGCTGATCAGCAGGCTGACCAGCATTTGATAGCTGCGAATGAAGGCGGGATCGGCGGTGATCGCCTTGCGGAAGCACTCCTCGGCCTTCTTCATTTCCGCCTTGTCGGCGGCGGCGTTGGACAGATGCAACTGCCCGGCCAGTTGCCACGTCACGGCGGCGCGGCGGCTCTGGCTTTTGGAATCGTCAGGAGTCTTGGGATCAAACGGGATCGGCTCCTCGTCTCCGATTTGCAGCTTGAACCGCGCGTCCGGATTCGGAGCGGCGGGGGCCTCCGTCTCGACCGGTTCTTCCGACACTCCATCCGCAGCCTGCACGCTCAGCGGCAAGACACACGCCGGAAAGACCCAGGCACTCGCCAGGCACACAACGAACAATCGAACCAGATCCATGGTCAGCGGCTCCTGTCAGGCAGCTGCGAGAATGACACAGCACAACCGGAGCGATCTCCAGTTGAGAGAGATATTCACAAATTCGCGACTATTTGGCCACTGTAGTTGGGTCAGGTGTCGGGAGTGTGTGTGCATCCCAAAAGTAGGCAGCGGTCGGAAATTCACTACGGAGGCACGGAGAACTCCAGACGTTCGAGATCGCTGTCTGCCGCCAGGATCGGAAAATTTGACAGGATGGACAGGATCCACAGGATAAATTCCGCTTCTGGGACAGCGTGTCGGCATCCTGTCGATCCTGTTCATCCTGTCAAATCTTCCTCGTCCTCCGGCCCAGTGGGGAAAATCATCCGAGTGCTGCATTACGCCGTGCCGCCGTGTCTCCGTGGTGAATCTCTGCCGACTTTTCTGACGCACACACCCAAGCTCTCCCCCTCCCTGGCCGCACTTTGCCCCTTGGTTGCGGTATGGTAGCCTGCGGAGTACCGGAAACGACGATGTGCTGGGCAACCCGAGGGCAGGGATGGCGGACGGCGAGGACTTACGACCAGCACCGCACCACGCATGGAATCGTCGCCGATTCCTGGTTCCGCGTTCGCGCCGACTCACGTGCGATGTGCTGCATTTTCATCAGCAGGTGCCGCTCTGTCCGCATCACCGGATGTGCCACTTGGGGCCGGTCGACGCCATTCGCCAGGCCGCTGCGACTCGGGTCTCCTGGCCGGTGTTGTTCCTCAAGGCGTACGCGCTGCTCGCGAAAGAGACGCCGGTCTTCCGCCAGACCTGGATGTCGTTTCCCTGGCCGACGATCTACCAGCACGACACCAGCGTCGGCATTCTCGCCATTCAGCGCGAGTATCGGGGGGAGCCGTGGCTGTTCTGGGGCCGGTTCCCTTCGCCCGAAGAGACGCCGCTTCTGGAACTCCAGCAACAACTCGACCGCTATCAGCAACAGCCGGTTAAACAGGTTTTCCAGCGGTTTCTCCAACTCAGCGCGATCCCCAATCCCCTCCGCAGATTCATCTGGTGGTGCAACCTGCAACTGAGCGGGAAGACGCGGGCTCAGCAGGTGGGGACGTTCTTCCTGTCCACGCTGGCCAGTCGGGGAGTGGAAATTGATTGCCCTCCGTCATTCCAAACGGGTATCCTCAGCTACGGTCCGATCGATGCGGAGGGCCACTCGCGTGTGACACTGGCGTACGATCACCGGCTGATGGATGGGCTGCTGGTCGCGGACAGCCTGCTGCGGATGGAACAGATTTTGAACGGAGTTCTCGCCGAGGAATTAAAGACACTGACTTCGTCGAGTGCGTCAAAGCCCGCTTGAGCCTCGCTTCACCAGCCCCACTCACAGGATCTCCATGTCCGCATCACTCGAAGGCAAAGTCGCCCTGATCACCGGTGGTTCCCAGGGAATCGGCCGGGCGGTGGCCCACGCGCTGGCTCAGAAGGGGATGAATCTGGTGTTGGCCGCTCGCTCGGCGGACAAGCTCGAAGCGGCTGCCGAAGAGCTTCGCAAATCCGGAGTCCGGGTGCTGACGGTGCCGACCGATGTCTCGAAGCGGGCCGACCTGGAGCGTCTTGTGGAGGCGGCTGTGGCCGAGTTCGGCGGGATCGATGTGCTGGTGAACAATGCGGGGATCGAGGCATTTCGGGCGTTCCATGAGATCCCGGTCGAGCAGATCGAAGCCACGATCCTGACTAACACCGTGGGGGCCATCGTGCTGACCCGGCTGGTGATCCCGGTCATGCAGAAGCAGGGCTGGGGCCGGATCATCAACATGGCCTCGACCGCCGCGATCCAGGCCCCCCCGTACGGGGCCACTTATGCGGCGACAAAGGCCAGCTTGCTCCAGTTCTCGATGGCACTGCGGCTCGAATACGCGGGCAGCGGAATCTCCGCCACGGCGATCTGCCCCGGCTTCACCGAAGAGGGCGGGATCTACGAGGTCATTAAGACCGAGATGGGTCGCCCCGTCCCCTGGCTGATGGGCGGCACCACAGCCCAGGCAGTCGCCAAGAAAGTCATCAAGGCTCTGCGGACCGACCCGCCGAGAATCGTCGTGGAGCACCCCGCCTTGCGGGTCTTTTTTGCCGTCGCGCATGTCTTCCCTCGCCTGGGAGAGTGGTTCACGCACAAGATCGCCACACGGTTCTTTCGCAACCTGGCGACGAAACGCGAAGGGGAATCGCTGCCGGTGAAGTGACGGGAGTTCGCCTTTTTCAAAGTGGCGTGGGCTTTAGCCCACGCGATCAAC
>JAYWFM010000104.1:0-31614 GCA_043778825.1 Planctomycetota bacterium
GGAGCGACATCGCCTACGAGGTCGATTTCGGAGAAATCGACGACAGTCAGGCCGTCCCTGCACTTCGATCCCGTTCACAGCACTGGCCTCGCCCTCCCGAAATCTGGCTACCCCTCGCAATGGGCACTTTGGCACTCGGTCCCAAGCTCCGCTGGGGGACGCATATCCCCGAAGCTCCGCTTCGCCCGCATGCCGGACCGCAGCGAGCGGGCGGACGTGAGTCCCCCGTACTCGAGCGACGTTCTCCGACCGAACGACGGGTTTGCGACCGATCAAGCACCGCCCAACACGTTGGACTGACCTCCAACGCTCGCGATCGATTTGCGAGTCGGGGCGGTGAGACGAGAGCGCTCCGCTTCGAAGACTTCGCGTCGCAGCGAAACGAGCGGGGGCGGCCAGTCCTTCCGCTCCACTGACGGGAAGTTTAGACTCGACACTCCGGAGGCTGAGACCGCGCGGTCTTCGCTTCCGGTGGGCCAGATTCCATTGGAGCAACCCCCATGACACACCGACGGTCACTTCCCGCCCTGCTGCTGGGACTGGTGGTCTTGTGGTCGCAACCGACCTTCGCCGAGGGGCCGATCAAAGACCCCCAGCTGGAAGCGGTGGTCAAGGCGATCTTGAAGGTCAAGCAGATCGACAAATCAGTGATCGACGAAGCCGACCTGAAATCGCTCTTCATCCTCGATGCCCGCAACCAGGGGATCAAGGATCTCACCGGCCTCGAAAAGTGTCCCAACCTCTTCGAGGTCAAACTCAGCGGCAACGAGATTGAGAGCCTCGCTCCGCTGGCCGAACTCAAGAACATCCAGTCGCTCTATCTCTCCAGCAACAAGATCAAGGACATCACGCCGCTGGCCGGGCTGGTAAGGTTGCAACATCTGGAGTTGGAGAAGAACCAGATCGCCGCGCTGACCGGGCTGGAGAAGCTCGACAACATGCGGTCGCTGTATCTGTCCGACAACCAGATCACTTCGCTGGAGCCGGTCGCGGGGCTCAAGAAGCTGAATTCGCTGCTGCTCGACAACAACCAGGTGGCCGACTTGGTCCCGGTGAAGTCACTCAAGTGGCTCTCGACGTTGCGGCTGCGCGGGAACAAGATTCAGGATCTGGCCCCGCTGAGCGAACTCAACGAACTGCGTTACACGTTCCTGGAAGGGAACCCGCTGAGCGAGCTCGGCCCGCTGGTCGCGATGGCCAAGAAGGACAGCGCGGGCGAGCAGCGCTTCGCCCCCTACTGGCGCGTGTACCTCGACGCCGACAAACTCCCCGACCCCGCGCAGGCCCAGCTGGAAGAGCTGAAGAAACTCGGCGTGCGGGTCAATCCGAAGTAGCCGTTAGCCATCAGCCGTCAGCAATCAGCCAGAACCAGCAGTCGATACCCGTCCTCAGTTCGCTGGCTCTCGTCTCTTCTCTCTCCTCCTCTTCTCTTTCCTGCCCCATGCCCACCCTCATCGATCTCTTCCGCGAACGTGCCCTCAAGTTCGGGTCGTTCACCCTGGCCTCGGGCAAGCAGGCCACGTACTACCTCGACGGGAAGCAGATCACGCTGCACTCGCAGGGGCTGCGACTGGTGAGTGAGGGCTTGCTGGCTTTGATGGAGGGCGTCGACGCCCAGGCCATTGGCGGCATGTCGATCGGAGCCGACCCGATTGTCGGCGGCATGCTCGCCGTTGCCGCTGAGAAGGGCCGCGACCTGGCCGGGTTCCTGGTCCGCAAGGAATCCAAAGGCCACGGCACCCAGAAGTACATCGAAGGCCCGGTCACTCCCGGCATGAAGGTCGTCATCGTCGAAGATGTCGTCACCACCGGCGGCAGTTCGATCCTGGCTGCCGACCGCGCGAAAGAGTTCGGCCTGGAGGTGGTGCTGGTGCTGGCCATCATCGACCGCATGGAAGGCGGCCGCCAGAACTTCGAGCAGCAGGGGTACGCCTTCCAGTCGCTGCTGACCATCGCCGACTTCGGGATTAAGCCACCGGTCGAGTGAGGCCGGTCCTGTGTATGCATCAGAACAGTAGTCAGAGATTGACCACGGAGACATGGAGGCACGGAGAGTCGTTCGTGGTGGCCTGTTTGTCTGGGAATCAAGAGCTATTTGACAGGATGAACAAGATGGACAGGATGTGGGCTGGTGTCAAACGGTTACGAAATCCATCCTGTTGATCCTGTTCATCCTGTCAACACCTACAGGTTCCCTGCACCTCAATTGTCCATCATGTCAATCTCTTCGACGACTCCATGCCTCCGTGTCTCCGTGGTGAATTTCTGCATTTGCCTACTTTTCTGATGCACACACTCGGGAGTGCCCCCACCAGAAAAGCAAGACAATGGCCCCGACGACAAACAATCCAGTCACGTAGTGTAAGGCAACCTGTGATCCCAGCGTGGGTGCAGGCAGACAACGGTATCGGTCCGTCTCTAGTTCTTCGGGGATACACTCGCGATACGGCATCACGAAATAACTTATCTGAGAGACGATTGGGATCCAAACCAATGTCCACCATAGGATCGACTGATAGACAACCGGCTCACATCCCACTTCAGATGCGGACTCTTTCCAGATTCCGTCCAAACGCCGACGAAACTTTCGCCCATAGAGTTGCACATCTGAGAAATCACCGATGTGAACATCCCTCGTATTCACACCCGCAACCAATCGCTTGATGATCTCTTCTGTGATTGGTGAGTCAGCCATGATTCGTCCCCGTTACTCCACAAACAGAAACTCATTGCTGTTGACGATCAACCGGCAGGCATTCGCCAGCCCGTGGCGGTCGGCATAGGCTTGCAGCTTCGCCCGTTCCTCAGCGGATGGTTCGCGTTGCAGCGCCAAACGGAACAGCGACTCGATCGGCTGCGAGGCCAGTTTCGGATCGCTCGTGATCCGGCTGGCCAGATGCTCGCACTGCCGGATCATGAACGGGTTGTTGAGCAGCGCGAGGGCTTGCAGCGATGTCACCGACTCACACCGAACCGGGGTCAGTTGGTCGCCAGCGGGGCAGTCGAGCGCGTCCATGAATGGGTCGGGGAGAGTGCGGAACAGGAACCGGTAGATTGAACGCCGCGAGTTGGCCGGGTCGTCGAGTGGAAACGCCTTGTAGTCGACGTTCGGCGTGACATGGATTCCCGGGGTCATTACGAACTGCTTGACCGACGGGCCGCCCATCGTGAGATTGAGCCGACCGTTGAGAGCCAGCAGTGAGTCGCGAATCACCTCCGCATCGAGCCGGTGCCGCTGGCCGCGCCATAGCAGGCGGTTGCTCCCATCGAGCGCAGCTGAGGTCGGATTGTGAGTCGCGGCTTGGCGGTACGTGGCACTGGTCAGGATCAGCTTGTGGAGTGGCTTGAGTGATCCGCCGTTGTCGCGGAAATGGACCGCGAGCCAGTCAAGCAGTTCGGGGTGTGAGGGGAGGCTCCCCATGTGACCGAAGTCGTTGGGAGTGTCAACGATCCCCTGGCCGAGGTGGTGGTGCCAGACGCGGTTCACAATCGACCGCCACGTCAGCGGGTTCTGCGGATTGATGATCCAGCGGGCGAGGGCTGCACGGCGGGTGGCCTCCTGTTCGGAGTGCGGCAGTGCGAATCTCGATTCGAGTCCAGCGACGCACTGGAGCGTGCCGGGGAGGGCCTCGCCGAGCGGTTGCGAGATTTCGCCTCGGCGGAGGATCTGCACCTCGCGCGGGCGACCGATCGACACATGACCGGCGTCCTGGGGGAAGTCGCAGGTGCCCGCGAAGACCCTCCTTGGTGGTGGCAGCGCGGCCAACTCGCGGGTCGTGCGTTCCTTCCAGTAACTCAGTTCGAGTGACTCGGTCTCTTCAAGAGTCCGCTCGCTGGCGGGCTTCGACAGCGGTCCGGCCAGCGCAGTCGGCACCGGCGTGGCTCGCACCGGAGCCGGTTGCCGCGACACCGACAACCGCATTCGTCCGATCGTGTGATGACCTCCATGCAACTGATCGAGCGTGACTCGCACGCGCGATCCGTCCTGCACCATCACCGGGGTCTTCAGTTCAAACACCGCGAGGTGCGGTTTCCCGACCTGCGGATGGATGCCCCAGGCTGTGGCCGGATCGCCGTCGACGGCGCGGGGAATGCCCCATCCGGCCTGGTCGAAGTCGGCAGTCGGGTTGCCGAGTGGGACCGGCGTGTACGCGGCTGGCTGGCCATCGGTGGAGAGTTCGACACGGATCTCGCTGAGGTGCAGGTTGCCGTTCTCCTGCCGCCCCGGTCCCTGCATCGGCAGCGAGTCATCGGAGAGAACCTCCAGCCGCAGGGCTGTCCAATCGCCAGCCGGGAGCAAGGCTGCGACCGTGTAGACCTCTTTCTCCGGACGCTCGCCGGTGGCCAGCAGTGACTGATCGGGTTGCAGGACGAGGACGGTCCCGTTGGCTGCCGTCACCTCACTCGGGGTGAGGATCGACCAATACTGCTCCGAGACCCGCAGCCCCTCCTCCCACTGGGCGTACGCGGCGCGCGACTCGTCGTTCCACAGTGAGACCACAACACTCTTGTCGCGCGCGGTGATCGACAGAAGCTGCTTCTCCAAGGCGATGCGTCGAGCGAGAATCGCGGGGTCGGCGTCGAAGAACTTGTCGGCCTTCTCGGTTCCGGCGAAGACCGCTTGCAGGGCGTAGTAGTCGGCCTGCGAGAACGGGTCGAACTTGTGGTTGTGGCAGCGGGCACAGTGGACGGTCGAGCTGGTGAACGTCGACATCACCGTGGTCACGATGTCGTCGCGGTCGAGATACCGTCCGATCTGGCGATCGAGCGTATCCTCGCGAATGTCGCGTAAGGTACTCTCGTCCCACGGCCCGGCAGCGAGCAGCCCGAGGGCCGGAGTCAGCTCCGGGTGGTCGGGGAAGAGGGCATCGGTGGCGATCTGCTCCTCGACGAACCGGGCATAGGGTTTGTCAGAATTGAACGCCTCGATCACGTAGTCGCGATAGGGCCAGGCGTTCTCGCGCGGGCGGTCCTGGTCGTTCCCATGCGTCTCGGCAAAGTGAACCAGATCGAGCCAGTGCCGCGCCCAGCGCTCGCCGTATTGAGGCGATTGCAGTAACCGTTCGAGCAGCTGCTCGTAGGCCAGCGGGTCGGTGTCGCTGACGAACGCCTGCACCTCTTCGGGAGTCGGTGGCAACCCGATCAGATCGAAGTAGACCCGGCGGATGAGCGTGCGGCGGTCGGCCTCTGCGGTCGGAAGCAGTTGAGCCTCGGCGAGCTTGGCGTAGACAAAGGCATCAATGGGGTTGGCGCTCCACGCGGTCGGGCGGCCTGCCGTCGTGGGAACCGGGACAGACGCGAGCGGACGCAGCGACCACCAGTCGGTCGGATCGGCTTGGGTGTCACTGGTGTCCGCGGGCCACTTCGCCCCCTCATCAATCCACCTCCGCAGCTTCCCGATCTCCTCGGGCGAGAGCCGGTCCCCCTCGGGTGGCATGTCGAGCCCCTCTTCCAGACCGGCGACCATGCGGATCAGTGGGCTCTCGGCACTCTTCCCGGGGAGGATGGCCTTCCCGAGTTCTCCGCCTCGCAGAGCCACCCCGCGCTGATCGAGACGAAACCCGCTGCGCTGCTTCTCCGGTCCGTGACACTTCCAGCAGGAGCGCTGGAGTACCGGCTGGATGTCGCGAGCGAAGTCCACCTCCGCGACCGCCGGTTTCGGGAGGTCCGCTGCCCACAACGGTTGGGCGAAGACTGGCAAGATCGCCAAAAGCGTCAGTAGCGTGGGCTTTAGCCCACGCTTCTTCGACGAGAGCACTCCCGCGTGGGCTAAAGCCCACGCTACCCAGACAGAGGCGTACCTCGCCCGTCCACGGAGTGCCGAAGTCGATGATGGGGAACATCCGGTCCACACGTTCGCGACTCGCTCGAAGAGTGGGAGTGCCATGACTGGTTGCGATTGTATATCAATGCGTGTTGATCCACACCCTGCGAGTATTCTCGTGACGAGCCTGCCCCGATGATAAGCCCCAGTGGGGGACTGGGGCCGCGCATTCCAGGATTGAGGATTCGCAACCCCGAGCCTTCGGATACAATTCGAGCATCCCAATCACAGTCTTCGGAGCAAGACCATGGCAATGACCGCTGAGATCCACGAGGCCCTCGACTTGGACAAGTTGAAGTTGCCCGCCAGTCCACGGGTGATTCAATTGATCCCGGAAGACGATGAAGGAACGGACGGCGAGCCAGCCCTCAGAATCACAGCCGTGATCGACGAATCGACTGACCTTGAGCAGTTGAACGGACACGATATTGGTGAAATGAAATTCGTGATCCGGGAGAGTTTGCGGCAGCATGGAATCTCCCTCTTCCCATATATCATCATCGTCAAGCCCAGCGAATTGGAAGACGATGAGTACGATGAAGAAGACGAGGGGGAGTGATCGTTGTACAAGGATCTTCTGAAGCAAGCTCGCACATTGACGATCATCGATACCAGAGGGAAACCGAAGCAGGCCAATCTCCGGCGTGCGGTGTCGGCCCTCTATTACGCTCTGTTTCATTTCCTCGTGGATGGGGCATGTCGTGGAATTCTGGGGACGCAACACGCTCAACAAGGCTTTCGCTATTCGCTCGCTCGCGCCTTTGTTCACACCACAATGAAAGACGCCTGCAGTAGCTTCCAGGGAAGCACATTACCCGATCCTGTGAAAAAGCCCCTGCCAAAGAATGCGTCTGGCGTCTATGTCGTCGAAAAACCGATTCGGAATATCGCCACGACCTTCGTGGAACTTCAAGGTCGGCGGCACCTGGCGGACTACGACCTCTCCGAACGATTCAAGCGAACTGAGGTTCTGACGCTCATTGAACAGGTGGAAGCTCACATTGAGGACTTCACCCACCTCCCCGTCTCCGATGACCGCCAGTTCTTCCTCGTCTGTCTCCTGACGTGGAAAGAACTACGCAATCGCTGATGCCTCGCGGCGCAAGTCCCAGCGGCCCCAGCATGTCGGTCAATCTGTGAAAATCGCTATGATCCGCCCGCTTCCCCACGCCGTTCCTCTGGCTGTCCCGTTTCGAATCTCGATGCGGACCACCCGCATTACGGCATGGCGGGCAAGCTGTCGCCTTCGCAACCGTGGAGCAGCACTGTGCCGGCATTTGGGAAGTTGTGGCTCGTGGATCAACTCCTCTCGCCGATCGTGCGCCCCTGCACGCGGTTGTTTGTCAGCTTGCTGGCGGTCCCGGCCTTTCGCACCGTGCGGCGCAATTTCAGCAAATCCACCGAACGCGATGAGGAGCTGGAGAAAGACCTCGAGCAGTGGACGCGCGGGGCGATCCTGCTGTTCGTGGCCACGCATAACTTTGAGAATTGGCTGCAAGGGTTCCTCAGCCACACGGTGAATCAATGGATGTTCAAAACGAACATTCACTGGGATCTGACATTCTCAGACCAGAATGTGTGGCTCGCCGCCGGACGATTGATGGTGGCCATCGGCGTAGTCGAGTCGATGCCCGATCAGCAGCTGTTCTCGGTGATTCATCCGGGACTGCGCGGTCTGCCGCTGGATCGCAAGCTGGGGATTGTCGAGAACTTCAAGGCGGTCTGGCTGCCGTTTCTGAAGGGCTTGGCGTGTCACCATCTGAGCCGGTCGTCGCCGGTGTTTGCGATTCTGGCGGTGATCTTTCCGGGGACATCGGGGTGGGTGTGTTATGGACTCGCCATTGTGCAATACCTGATTATCGGGCTGGTGACCTCGCGCGACCGAGCTCTCGATGTCCTGTCCGCGTTCGACCGGCAGATCGAGATTCAGCGCAACAAGCTGATTCAGGAGTTCCACATCACCGCGCGGTCCGCTCCCGACGCCACGGACGAATTACCCAAGGGGGTGTAAGGCAGCGAACCTCACGCGGATCGCAGTTGCCGCGACTCCCGGGCCCATTGAATCCAGTCCTGCACCTCGGCCAGGTCCGGAGCATTCGCCGAGCGTAACATGCGCTGGCCTTCGCGACTCTCCGCCAGAGGCTCCACGAGGGCCAGCAGGCCAGCGGGTGAGTAACTCCGCAACTGCTCCGGGGTCGTGATCTCACAAGCCACCAGCAACTGGGCGTCATGCCCGCGCAGGCCGGGAACCTGGCACATCAGCGAGGACTGCGACTGCCACGTTCGCAGGGTGTCGGCGTTGAGCTTCGAGTCGCCGAGTTTGTCGGCGATCCATGGAGCGGGGCGATTGAGGAAGTCGCTAACGGTGATCACGCCGATCTTGGCCAGCCGTTCGGCCATCTTGGGGCCGATCGAGGGGGCATCGACGACGGGGCTGTCGGTCTCCAGATAGAAGCGAGTGGCCCTGGGTGAGGCGTCGCTCTCGTCGCTCTTCGAGACCAGTGAGAGGCCCTCGCTAGTGCGTTCGGTGCGAGGTCGACGCCGCGAGGTCCGCTCGCCCCGGTCGGCCAATTCGCGTTCTTCTCGGTCGCGCTCCGCCCACTCGCGAGGTTCGCGCCGATCACGTGCTGGTTGGTCCCAGTCACCCGCCTCCAGATCCTGCAATCGGCGCGGTCGCCATCCCGCCCACTGACTCGCCGCGCGAAATGTCATCGCTCGGCGACCATTGCGAATCCAAGTCCGCAGCTTGTCCGCATCGGGCCAGTCGGTGCGGTCGACCATCCACGATAGCCACGACTCCGAACCGTGTTGCTGAGCGCGAGCGATGCGGCGACTGAGAGCCTCAGCGTCTTCGGCTCCGAGTTCCACGGGGTTCTGGATGCCAATGGCTGCCAACAGTTGGGCCTCGGGACCGGTGAGGTCGGGCACGCTCGACAAGAGCCGGGCTTCGGCCTGCCACAGCCGCAATTGAGCCGGGGCGATTTGCAGAGCTTCGAGTTCCGACCCGAGCGTGTTCGCATCGAGCAGGATCAGCTCACCCAGGTTGCCGACTCCGAGGGTGCCAAGCCTTCCGATCATCTGCGTTCCGAGTGAGGGCAGCAGACCGATCGAGCTGTCGACTCGCAGCCAATACGGGCCTTCCGGTTGGCTGCGGACACGCAGTGAGGCGTCAGTGTCGTGCGAGTTCTCGACGACGCGCGGGAACGGGGAGACGATTGTCTCGGTGGTATGAACGGCGGTGTGCAGCAGCGGTGGCGAGTATTCGACTCGCACGGGTTGGACCGACGCGTCATCGAGTGTCGCCTTTCGCTCCGCGAAAGGCCGTTCTTTCGCGGAGCGAAAGACGACACTGCCCTCTGTTGTTTCCGCACCGCCCACCACAGCAACAACTTCGACCGTCGACCGCGACGGAGTCGCCACACGAGCCGGGTGTAGCCGAGCCGCCTTCCGCACACCGCCACTCAACGTGCGAACCGTGAGACCATGTTCATCGAACAGGTCCGACAGATGCTCCTGGCAGGTGAGGAACACGATCTGCTGTCCCGCCGCAGCCACCTCGCGCAGGACATCGACCGCTGCCCACAGACGATGCTCATCGCTGTCGACGAGGACATCATCCAGCACCAGCGGCAGGCGAATGCCGCGTCTCGCGTACTCGGCCACCAAGGCCAGACGGAAGCTGAGCGCCGTCTGATCGAGCGTCCCCCGGCTCAGCGCACTCGGTGGCAGCAGCTGACCTTCGGCGTTGCGGATGAAGAGTTCTTTGATCGACGGATCAAAGTGGAAGGCGGTGTAGCGTCCCTGCGTAAGTCGGTTCAGAGAGGCCGAGGCATCACCGATCACTCGCGAATACTCCTCGCGATGCAGACGCCGCTGGGCTTCCGAGAGGACGGTCTGCTGAAGCGTCAGCGAGGTCCACTGCTCGCGCGTACCCGCGAGGCGCTCTTCCGCCTGTCGCTGAACAAACCGCAGTTCCATGGCCGCATGATCGTCTGCAAACCCCAGCTGTTCAGCGAGCAGGGCCTCGACCCGCAGCCGGGCATCGCGGATGCGGCGTTGGAGTTCGATCAACCGCACGCGGAGTTCACCATGCTGGGCGAGCAGCGACCGTTCGAGGGCCGCATCCCCGGGCCGGGCCTCGCTCTCATCGACGGTACGCTCGGTGACGATCTCCCTCGCGGGACGCTCGATGAGGATCGATTCGGCGGGCAACTGGGCTGCGAATGCGGCGTGCTGCTCACACCGGCAATGCAGCAACTCGTGGCTGACCGCATGACGGACGCGGCTGGACAGCGGGTCGCGGCTGGCGGAGAGCAACTCCTCGCGACGGCTGCGCAGGCGGCGAATGCGCTCCAGCACTTCGGTCTCGCACTGCGCGATGCGGGCTTGTTCCTGAGTCCCCAACTGGCGACCCAGCGAAGTTTGCCGCCGACTGATCTGCTGGCACAGGACATACACCGTCTGCCGCAGCTCGGCCAGATGCAGATCGAACGTGGCCAGGACCGAATCGCAGACGCACGCCCCGCGCGCGTGAGCGGCGCGGTGCGTCTCGCCCTCGCCCTGCAACCGGTTCACCTGCTGTTCCAGTTGCGACAACAGGTCGCGCTGGAGTTGCAGAGTCGCCGCCTCGTCCGGTGTCTCCGAGCAGGCATGATTGGTGGACTCCAGCGTCAGTCGCAGTCGCGCCGCAGCGAGGTCGCGCAGCACCTGCTTCGCGTGTTCGGTCTGCCGGTCGAGTTCGTGCAACTCCCGCACCCAACCGGCCTCGATGGACTCGACGGGTTGTGCGATCTGCTGGACCTCGCGGACTGTGCGGGTGCGACGGGACCAGAGCCGGGTCTGGCATTCGGTCAGGTCGGACTCGACTGGCTGGATCTCCGCGGCCAACCAGTTGTACTCGCCTTCGAGGCGTTGCAGGTGCATCCGCGTGCGTTGGAGTTCCTCGACGACGGCTTCTTGCCGGGCCTGCTGTTGCCGCTCGGATTGGTCGGCGAGGAGTGCCGCCTGGTCGAGAGCGGACTGCTGTTGTCCGATCAGTCGCGGTGCGGTCGGTCCCTCCCACAGTGATCGGCGTCTCGCATCGAGCGACTCCGTGAACGAAGAAATCCAGGTGGCATCGCTGCGTGTCGTGGTCAGGTCGATCCCATCGCGGACGGCCAGATGCACCAGCCCGCTGATCGAATGGGCCTCAGAACTCCCGACGAAATACAGCAGGTGGACCAGATCGCGGTCGAGCTGTTCGATGCGGGTCCGCAGCGATTCGGCTTCGTCGGCACTGCCTTGGCGGACTTGAATGGCGAGGGCATCGGCATGGTCCGCGCGGCCTCGACGAATCACCGTGAACCGCGAGGGGCCGTCGGCGAGAGTGAGGCTACCGCCGGGGGAACCGCCTTTGAGCGGTGGCAGGAGCTTGAGGCGGCGGGCCTCGTCGAACCCGCAGAACGCTCCGCGCAGGAAGTGCAGGATCGTCGTCTTCCCCGAGCCATTGGCCCCGTAGTACACGTTCAGCCCCGACGAGATGTCATCAATCCGCAGATCGGCCAACGTGCCGAAGCCATCGATGTGAACGCTTTGAAACTGCATGTTCGGGTTCCGCTCTGTGTGGGAATCCAGGAGGTGAGAAGCTGTCCGCTGAGACACGGCGACGGGGTCAGGAGGCCGACCGCAACAGGTGCAAGCACGCGTGGCGGACCTCGTCGGCGAGAGGATGATCGACCGGAATTCTTTCGTCTCTCGCCCAGTCGCCCAGTGTGTACGATGCGGGAGCGATGTCGGCCAGCGAACGGATGGCGTGAGTCGATCGGTCCGTCGCGTCCACCCAGATCGACTGCAACACCGGCGTGAATGAGCAGCCTCGTGCGGCCTGCACTCCATCCGCCACGGGAGCCATCGAACGCACGCGGCAACTGGGATGCCGGGAGAGACCAGCCATCTCTGCCACGAGCGACGCACGATGTTCGCGATTCCACAGCGAGTCCCACACGGCTCCCTGACCCGTCACCGCGAGGTCCACCAGGAGCAGTTGGGTCTGCGGATGGTTGGCGAAGTCGCGACCGGCAGCGGCGTCGACCTCTTCGGTGAGGTGCTCAGCGAGACTGCCTGCGGTGAGATGGGGACTGAGGCTGCACGCGACACGGGTGAAGCCGAGGGGCGAGAGGGCGAGCGCCTCGCGGGTGTTCGCGCGGTCGGGTCGCACGGTGTGCAGCGTGGCCAGTGGATTCGAGGAGTCCTCCACAGCAGTCGCCACGAAGTCCTCGATCCGATCGGAAGAGGGCGGGCGCTCGCTCAGCACGAGATCGCAGACATCGAGATCGTGTCTCACCCCGGCCCCGCAGTGGAGGCCGATGGTGACGTGGGAGGGATCTCGACCGAGTGGAGAGGCGTCCCGCGCCGAGTGCCCCGCCAGGAGCAGAACCGGACCGGCGCTGGTGGCGATGCGGTGGACCTCTCCGGGGACCATCCGCACCAGATTCGCCGGGGCCTGCACATACCGCTCCATCCAGGCGTTGTGCTGCGGCTCGACCCACAGGACGGGGATGCCGTGCGAATGGCAGGACTCGATCAGGCGACCGAGAAACCACGGGGCGCGTCCGCCCGTGGAGCGATCGCTGAGGATCTCTGAATGCAGAATCACCAGATCGACACGGCGCTCGATCGCCGCGTGGAACGCCCGCTCCGCCACATGAAATCGGGCCTCCGACGCCAGCCGGGCTTCGTGGGGATTCAATTCACCACAGTGGGTCAACGGCTGATCGAGCCGCAGGCCACTCAGTTCCAGAACTCGTAGATCGCGCGACAGCGCCATGGATGCCTCCCTGCATCGCTGATCCGCCACTCCAACGGGTCGACACGTGGACCGGTCGACCGCTGGCGGTTCGGTTCGGGAAGCTATCTGATCCTGTCAAAATGAGACAAGGCGTGTTTTACAAAACGCTGGGTCACATGCGTTGAGGCGGGAAACCGATCTTGACGTGGACGATCTGACTCACGCGCCAGGCGTCGGGCAACATGGGTGTCGACGCATCACTTCTTCGCCCCGCAGGGGCAGCGACAGATCAGCCTGGGGCACAGCGCAGCGACGCCCCAGGGCAGGGTGAGAGGGAGTTGACCCAAGCCCTGAAAGGGCGTCACTCCGTGGCGACGGATTGTTTCGCCCTTTCAGGGCTTCCAAGACCCACGCGACATCTGACCCAGGGCGGCGCTGCACGGCTGACGCCGTTTCGCTCTGCCCTGGGCTGGTCTGTGGCTGCCCCCTTCGGGGCGTTGGAGAACTTCGTTGTCGAGTGGAGTCGTGAACTTTGGAACGTACCCCCCCGGTTGCAGGATCAGGGGTTGCTTTTCGGAGCCGCGTCACCTTCTGCAGCCGGGGCCGCTGGTTGATCACCTTCTACGGCTGGCTTGTCTGGATCGGCAGGTTGGGTTGCCTCGGCGGCGGGTTTCTCTCCGACCTTCGGCTCCGTGGGCTTCTCTCCGTCAGCGAGCGGGGCCGGTTTGTCTCCTTCCGCAGCGGCAGCTTCCGGCTTGGGAACATTCGGCAGCGGCGGCATCTCGGGGAATGGTTGCTCAACGCCAACGGGGGCGGCCACCAGCGGCTCCACGAGATCCTCGGGCTTGACCCGAATCTCGGTGAACAGGTCTTCCGAGATCACGTAGTACCAGTCGGCGAACCGGGTGTTGAGCGCCTTGGCCTTCTTCTCACCGGCGGTCTTCTTGTCGTCGTACTCCTTCTTCCGGATGCGGTAGACATCGGAATCGGTCTCGTATTTCTTGAGGGCTGCTTCATGGGCCGCCTTGGCTTCGGCTTGGGGATTGGCCACGGGAGCCGTCGGTTCTGCAGGCTTCTCGCCGTCTTTCGCTTCGGCAGGCTTCGCGGGGGCGTCGACTTTCGGAGCGACAGGCTTCTTCGGCTCCACGAGAGCGGGGCCCAGAGCCGCTTCATCGAACTGAGCGGTGATGAAGACGAAGCGGTTTTTCTTTTGGGTCGGATCAGCCTCTGCGGGTTGGGACGGGTCGGCTGGCTTGTCACCGCCTGTCTTCGGCTCAGCGGCGGGCTTCTTCTCGGTTTCCTTGGAACTGCCCGCTTCGATTTCGATGTCGGAACCGGTGACCACTTCGCCGAAGCGCAGGACGTAGCTGACACCATCAAACGTGGAGACCAGCATGTCCCCTTCGTTGGAAACGAGTCCTTTTTCTGTGGCGAAGTAACCTCGACGCTGGAGGTCGGCCATGATGGAGGACGAATCCTGCTCCTGCGGGGATTTTTCGCCCTTCAGGCTGGCGCTCAACCCTTCGGGCTTTTTGCGCACCCCGACGATTTGAAGATCGTCAAACGATTTCAGCATGGCACTGATGACGCTGGTCTTCGGTTTCAACGTGGTGGTGTCGATCCCCTCGATCGTCCAGTCCGCTGTCTCGGTCTCCCGACGCAGGAGTGACTGTACTCCTTGAACGATCTTCCGTTGAGCTTCACTCACTGAATAACGGTCGATAATAATCGACTGAATATCGTCTTGCTTCAGGTCGAGCAGATCGGGTTCGATCCACTCGGCGAACTTGGTCGACAGCTGGATCTTCACCTCCGACAGGAAGAACCGCTCCTCGTCCGCGCGGCGGATGTAATAGGTGTTGCTGGAGCCGTCCTTCTTCTTACCGATGATGTAATCGACCAGCATCTTGTCGCCGTCTTTGAGCGTGATGCGGTCGCCGCGGCCTTCGGTTTCGGTGATCGTCGCATCGAGCGGGTCGAGCAGATTGTGCTCCTTGTGAGCGTCTTTCGTCTTCCCCGCCAGGGAGCCACGCGTGATCCCGATCACGCTGGCGGCAGTGGACTTCAGACGGTCCTTGCCATCGGCGGGGTAGTTGTTGTGTGAGGGGATGCGCCACTTGCCGTTCTTGTACTCGATGCTGAACTTACTCGTCTTCGAGGCCGCCTTGTCGAAGGTCGCGACCTGCAACGAAGTCGCCTTGTTCGGATCCTTGAACTCCGGAAAGAACTCCTCCCCCAGTTCTTTAGCCCAGTCGACCTGGGCCGGACGATGCGACCAATAGGTCAACCCCGCTGCGCCCAAAGACAAGACCGCAGCCCCCACGAACACGAGTGTGCGAATGATCGGATTCATGGTTCAATTCCCGATGAGGTTTCCAGGGATTCAAATGAATGAAAAGTGGCGAGAGGAAAACTTCTGAAGTCTTCGGAGACTTCGGAAGTCTGGCGGATTAGCGACTGACCAGACGATCGCTGGCCGCCCCGCTGTCTTCGTTCAGTCCGCGAATCACCAGCACGACGACTCCCAGCGTGATCGCCGGCACCAGCGACCAGAAGAAGGCCCAGAACCAGGTGCTGTTCTCTTTGGCCTTCACCAGAGTCTGTGACTCGATGCGAGCCTGACGGACGGCATTGGCCTTTTTCTGGTCGATCTTCTTCTGTTCCAACTCCAGCTTGCGGTTCTCGGCCGCAGCGGCGTTTTCCAGGATCAGCTTCATCTCGCCTTCGTCCATGGTCTTGTCGTTGCGGATGACATCGAGCACCTTTTCGATGCGATCCTTGGCATCGGTCATGCTCTTCTCGGCTTCCTTGGTCGCTTCCTGCTCTCGCTTCTGGCGGGCGGCATCGAACTTGGCCTTCTCGTCTTCAATCGTCTTCAGTGTCCGTTGGGCGGGGCGACGATTGCGAAGCTGAACATAGCCATCGGAGCCCGCCAGCGTATCGACACAGTTCATCACGAACAGCGTGTTGTCGATGACGAGGTCTTCAACCTGCGAGTCGAAGATGTTGAACATCACGTCATGGACGAGATCGGTGTCCGCGATGAAGATGGCATTGATCTTGCCATCCGGGGTGTTTCCACCGGTGCCCTTGAGTTGGGCCCCGATGATGTGTGCCTGCTTGTCGGAGATTCGCTTGGCTTCCGGGTTGGGAACCCGCTGGCCTCCGAACCCGGTCGTGGCTTCATCCCAGTCGATGCTCCCCGAGGTCTCGCTGCGGGTTTGCAACAGCTTAGTGAACTCGATCTTGCGGCCCGGTGCCTTGCTGATCTCCCCGGAATAGAACGCCAGAATCTCCTGGAGACCGGATGTGATTGGGACGCTGGGATTGATGCCCGAGGTCTTTTCGGTATCCCCGGAGGTCACGAAAATGACCTGCTTGGGGAAGCGGTCTTCGAGTCGCGGATGCGGGTTGTATTCATCGAACAGCACACTGCGGGTGTCCCAATCGACACCGATGGCATCCATCAGCGAGGTGGCCTTGCCGCCATCCGCCTTGGGGGCACCGGGTTGACCACCCATGCCGAACATGCCGCCGCCCTGGCTGGGCTTGGTGGGCGCGTTGGGAGTGTTGGCCAGTCCCACAAACGCGGGGGCCGGGTCATCGAAGATCAGCGTGGGGCCGCCCGCTTGGACGTAGTCGACGAGGTGCTTCATCTGCGGCTGGGTCAACGACGACGGCAGGACCGCGATCAGCACATCGACGGGCTCCTCCTCGCTGGCCTCGGGGGCCTTGTCGTCCTTCTTATCAGCCTCCGCAGCCTTGGCAGGCTTGGGAGCCCCCTTCACGAGAATCGGTTGATCGGGACTGATTTCGCGGACGTGGTATTGCTTCTTGAGTTCCGACACCAGCCGCCATTCCGGATCGGGCTGGAACGTCTGCATGTTCATCCCGCCGAAGACCTTGGCATCGGTGGTCAGAATGCCCACGGTCAGCCGCTTCTCCTGGGCCACGGTTCCGATGGCGCGGGCAATCTCAAACTCGACCGGGGTGCCCTTGTCGAAATACGGGATCACGACCTGATCGAAGCCACTGCTGGCCACGGCTCCCAGAAACACCTCCTCGATCTGAAATCGCCCGTCCCGCTCGGACTGGACCTGTCGTGGCTGGATCCCCGACAGTGCGGCCTCTTCGGCAGCCTTGCTCAGCGGATCCACCGTGACGATGCGGACATCCAGATTGCCGCCGCCCATTTTGTCGAACTGCCGCAACAGCCCCTGCAGCTTCTTCTGAATCTGCAACTGCTCCTTGGGGGCATCTTGCGACAGGTAAGCCGTCAGTGTGACCGGTCGCTTGGGATTGATGGCCTTGATCACCTCGCGAGAGACCGGCGACAGCGAGTACAGCCCGCCCCGCGTCAGATCGATCTGACTGCCAATCACCGATGTGACATACGACAAGCTGACCACGACGACAGCCAGCGACAACGCCCGGACGAAATACTGCAACCCCAGGCTGGTGCCGCCGGGGGAACCCTTCCAATGGCGACGAGCGATCATCACCGCGTTCAGATACAGAAACAGTGCCGCGATCGATCCGAAGTACAGCACCCCTCCCAGGGGAATGACGCCGGTCGAGAACTGATGCAGGTATCCCGACACCCCCAGCGGCTCGCGAATACCCGCCGCCTCCAGCAGCGACCGCAGGGCCACCACTTGGTCAATGAATACGAAAAACGAAGTCATGATGGCGGCCAGGACAAACGCCACCGTCGTTGAGCTCGTCAGCGAGCTGGCAAACATCCCGACCGCGAGCATCGCCGCCCCCGAGAGCCAGTAGCCGGTGTAAGTCGTCAAGACGGCCCCATAGTCCGGCTCTCCCAGCCAAGTCAACGCAATCACCAGCGGAAACGTAAAGAACAGGGCCACCGTATACACCGTCAGCACCGCCCCGTACTTGCCGATCAGGATCTCGAAGTCCCGCGCGGGCAGCGTAAACAACAGCTCGTCGGTCCCTTGTCGTCGCTCCTCGGCCCAGGCGGCCATCGTGATCGCGGGCACGATGAACAGCAGCAGCCAGTGGAAGTTCTCGCTCAAGCGGTCGAGCGAGCAATCGTTGTTCGTGAAGAACCGCCCATCAAAGGCCAGCGCCACCGCCAGGGCCACGAACGCCGTGATGAACAGATAGCCCAGCACGCCGGTGAAGTAGCTGGCGACGTTCCGCTTGAGAACTGCGAGGATGACATGAAGCCGCATCGTGATCGTCCGTTGTCTGCGAGGAGGTCAGGCTGCCTGAACCTCGTCTGTGTTGCCGGTCCCCCAACTTCTGCGGGGACAACATCATGCTGCGTTTCGCGGTGTCGGAGCCACTCAGGTCACACCACCGGTGAGTGCCCGGAAGTGGTGTTCCATATTGTGTTCCTGGCCTTCCATCTCCGCGACATTGCCGTCGAGAATCAGGCGGCCCTTGTTGATGAGCAGCACGCGGCTGCACACCGCTTTGACCTCGGTCAGAATGTGGGTCGAGAGCAGGATCGTCTTGGTCTTGGCCAGACTCAAAATGAGGTCGCGGACCTGGAACGTCTGGTTCGGGTCGAGGCCGCTGGTCGGTTCGTCGAGGATCAGCACCTTCGGGTCGTGCAGCAGGGCCTGCGCCATGCCCACACGCTGCTTGTACCCCCGCGACAGCTTGCTGATCGGCTTGCCCCACACCTCGGACAGTGAACACTTGGCGGCCACGAAATCGAGCCGCTCGGCCAGCAGACCCGCCGACATGCCCCGTGCCGCCCCACAGTACCGGAGCAACCCCTTGGGCGTCATCTCGGGGTACAGCGGGCCGTTTTCCGGCAGATACCCCACCAACTCCGCAGCTGCCAGTCGGTCCGAGGAGACGTTGTGCCCCCCGATGATGGCCTCACCTTCGCTGGGGGCCAGAAACCCGGTCAGGAGCTTCATCGTGGTCGACTTCCCGGCCCCGTTGGGACCGAGGAAAGCGGCCACCTGCCCCTGCGGAATGGAGAACGTGACATCCCGCGTGGCCGCGAAATTGTGATAAAACTTGCTGAGGCCCCGCGCCTCAATCATGACAGTCGGGTCGGAACTCACCGTCTTCTCGAAACTCATCGGGCGCATCTCCAACGCAGCCAAATTGGCAGTTGCACAAGGTGGACAATCATTTGACAGGCAACATGCGTGCCGAAACGACACGATCCCGTTCCCGCATCCCGTAGGGACGTGGGATGCGGTGACATCATTGCGAATCTTTTACCCGGAATGGGACTTCGGGACAAACGAGAGAGCCGTCAACGGTTAGCTTTCAGCGGTCAGCCATCAGCCAGAAGCTGTGCACTGCACGAAAACCCCTCTGGCTGAAAGCTGACCGCTGACCGCTGATGGCTCTCTAACTCGCTTTCGATTCCGGAAAGTCGGTGGTACAGTGGCTCCTCACGAATCGTCGCGCCTTTGATCGATCAACGCAGGTCAGCGTTCTCTCCATTCTGTTTCCAGCCCCGCAATGCTGCGGGCTTGGAACCGGCGGTATGGGGAAGACGCTTAGACGGCCTGTGCCCAGGCAGGAAGCCGTTCATACCTCAAGGATGTCCCCCATGGCGCTCGACCTGTACCACCCCGGTTTGCGAGGCGTGATTGCTGGCGAAACCAATATCTGCTCGCTCGATCACGGGCTGATCTACCGTGGCTACTGCATCCACGATCTCGCCGAGGAGTCGAACTTCCTCGAAGTCTGCTACCTGCTCCTGCACGAGGAGTTGCCCACTGAGGAGGAACTGGCCGATTTCCGCAGCATCATGATCGAGGAAATGGAACTGCCGGAGATGGTGACCTCCGTGCTGGAGGGTCTGCCGCTGCATGTGACCCCGCTGGAGGCCCTGCGAACCGGTGTCAGCTTGCTGTCCCATTTCGACCCACAGACGAACGATGGCCCGCTGAACGGCGGAGTCGGCCAAGCCGTGCGGCTGCTGGCCCGCGTGCCGCTGCTGATCGCCGCCTGGCACCGCATGCGGACGGGCACTCCGCTCCCGGCCCCGGCCACACATCTCGGGTATGCGGGCAACCTGTATTACCTCATCACCGGGAAAGAGCCGTCCGGCCTGTTCGAAAAGGCCCTCGACTCCGCCCTCATCGCCGCTGCGGAACACGAGTTCAACCCGTCGACGTATGCGGCGCGGATGGTCGGCTCAACAGGCGGCGACCTGTACGCCGCTGTCACTGCGGGGCTGGGCGTGCTGGCCGGATCGCGGCACGGCGGCGGCGACGACCGCGTGCTGGATGCGATCAAATCGGTCGAGTCCCCCGACCTGGCGACGGAGTGGGTCCACGCCGAGTTCGAGGCGGGCCGCTCGATCCCCGGCTTCGGGCACCCGGTCTACAAGGACTGCGACCCGCGCGCTGCCCTCCTGGAAACGCACTGTGCCGAACTGGCCCATGCCTGCGGTGGCGAGTCGATGGAAGAGATCGCCGACTCGATCGAGCGGGCCGTATGGGAAGAGAAACAACTCCCGGCCAACATGGATTGGTCGCTGTCGCGGCTGTTCCACTACCTCGGATTGCCGCGCGAGTTGTACCTGCCGATCTTCGCCGCCGCGCGGGTCGTCGGCTGGTGTGCCCACGTCATCGAACAGGCCGACTGCGATCATGTCATCCGGCCCCGCGCCCGCTATCGCGGGGTCGAGCAGCGCCCGTTTGTGCGGCTCTGGGACCGGTAGCTCGACCTTTGGAGTCCAGCCTAAAGGCTGCTTCACCTGCGTTCGGCGTCGGGCACTGCCAGCCCCAAGACAGGCTGAAGCCTGAACTCCAACAGTCGAAGTCGTCACTCTCACAAGTCATTGGGGGGAGTCTTCCACGGGAGGGGCATCGGCTGTGCCGACTCTTGCCGGTGGAAGACGCTCATCGCTTCCGCTTGCCGTGCTTCAACTCCAATTCGTACAGCTTCGCCTCCTTGAGGAAGGCGTAGTACGCATTGACCGTACTCCCGATGAACCCACTGATGCCGTTGCAGAAACTGCGCCGGAGGATGTACGAACGCAAGAACGCCAGCGGGAAAGCGAAGATCAAGGTCAGCCACGAAAAACGCCGTCCGCTGTCGAAACGCTCTTGAGCCTTGAGCGTCGAGTAGTGGTCGTTCTTCAGCAATTTGATCGACACGCTGCTCTCGCCGTAGTGGACGATGCAGCCTGTGGCGCGACGGACGGGTCCGGTCAGGTGGATTCCCTCATGCACGGATTCGTCGCCGAAGTGGCCTCGGGACTTTCTCCAGAAACGCACCTTGGCGTTGAACCTGACCCAGCGAGAATTGGGCTGATTGAGAAACCGGTCATCGAACGGGATCGCGAGGCCCGAGAGTGCGGCCTCGGGCAAAGCGGCCCGAATCTCGTCCAACAGCTCGGGCGTGGCCTGTTCATCGGCATCGAGCTTGAGAACCCAGTCGTGCTGGCACAGCCCGGCCGCCAGATCGGATTGGCGGGAATATCCCAGCCACTCCTTGATGAAGACCCGCTCGGTGTATTTGCGAGCCAGTTCCACCGTGGCGTCCGAGCTGCCGGAATCGACGACCACGATGTCGTCGAACTCGCGCACGCTCTCCAGCGCCCGCTCGATGTTGTGGGCTTCGTTCTTCGTCAGAATGAAAACGCTGGCGGCGATGTGGCTCATAGTCGGTACTTCCCGCGCGTCAACGCAATGTGGAATTGCAGCAGATCCGCACGTCCGTGGATGCCGATGCGCGGAATCTCAAAGAGATTGCAAAGGGGTTCAATCGCCTTCCGCACGGAAACCGCCGAGGTGAATCCGGCGGCCCGGACCATCGAGACATGGGTCGGCGAATAGCGACCATACGGATAGGAAAAACTCAAGCAGGGCTGCCCCGTGAGTTGTTCCACAGCCCGTTTCGATCCCACGATTTCCGCCTCGGCGACATCGTCAGAGGTTCTCAGCAATCCGATGTGGGTCAGGGTGTGAGCCCCGAATTCGATGACCCCGCTGGCCGCCATCTCCGCGATCTGAGCGGGCGTCAACTGGGGAATCCCCTCGATGTGGGGGGCGATATAGATCGTGGCTTTGCTCTGATATTTCAGGAGCAGCGGAAAGACCTCGTCGTAATTGTTGGCGAACCCGTCATCAAAGGTCAGAGCCACCGTGGGCCGCTCACACGGACCGGGTCGGGCAACCAATTCGCTCATCGTGCAGGTGTCATAGCCGCGCCTCTGCAACAGGGCCAACTGCCGGGCAAACGTGACGGGCGGCACATTCATCCCCGTCGCCGGGCCGTCTCCCACGCTGTGATACATCAAGACCCGCGGGCGGTCCATCGGCTTCACGGGTCGCCAGAAATGATAGCGCGCCAGTCCCGCCATCAGAGCGATGAGTACAAGTCCGATGCCCCAGGACCACGCCTCCACAATCGATCCTTCCTGAAGCTTGCTCATCGTGCCTCGACACACGGGCACGGACCAGTCTTCCCGGACCGGAACCGCTTCCCCAGACACGCCCTCAACACTCAATTCCCCCAGGCCCTCGGAATTCGCTCCCGACCCGCCCGGCCCCGGAAAGTATCATCGAACGGAACCTGAAGTCCAGAGCGCTACCCCGTCGCAATGACCATGCGGTGAATCCTCCCTCTGTCACCGCATACGAAAAACCGTCTCGTGAACATTGCCACGCCAGCGTATAATCCTGGAAGGAGACCGACGCATGACGCAGAAATCGATCGAGCATCTGGATGTCGTCGAACTGCGGGGGCACATCATCGACAGCCTGCTGCTGCCGAAGGTACTCGATGTGATCACCGAACTGGGCGGCAGCTACCGCATTCAGGACATTACCATCGGGCAAACGCGCCAGGATCAAAGCCTGGCCGTGATCGAGATTCGGGCGGCCACCGAACACACCTTGCAGGCCATCCTCAAGCAAGTCAGCGACCACGGGGCCCTCTCGCTGAATACGCAGGACTGCCACCTCGTCTCAGCGGACCTCACGGGCACCTTTCCCGATGGCTTCTACAGTACCACCAACCAGCGCACCCAGATCCGCCTCGATCACGAGTGGATCGAAGTCGAACTGCAAGAAATGGACTGCGGCATCTGTCTGGACCTCATCCGCCGCGTGGCTCGTTGCATCCCGATGACGGAGGTCCAACTCGGTGACCGGATCGTCGTGGGGCATGCGGGGGTCAAGGTGCTGCCGCTGGAACGAGCCGCCGCGGGGCCGACGTTCGAGTTCATGTCCTCCCCCGTTTCGACCGAGAAGCCCAAGGGAGTCACGATCCGCCAGATCGCGTCCGACCTGCATCGGCTGCGGCAGGAGGGGGGCCGCGTGCTGATCGTCGGCGGACCGGCTATCGTCCATACCGGCAGCGGGGAATGGCTCTGCCAACTGATTCAGCGGGGGTATGTACAGCGGCTGTTCGCGGGGAATGCCCTGGCCACTCACGACATCGAGCAGTCGCTGTTTGGCACCAGTCTGGGTGTCCACCTCGGGCGGGGAATCTCGGTTGAGGCGGGGCACGAGCATCACCTGCGAGCCATCAACACGGTTCGTCGACTGGGCGGGATTCGCGCCGCTGTCCAGCAAGGGGCCTTGAAATCGGGAATCATGTACGAATGCGTGCAACACAATGTCCACTTCCTGCTGGCCGGAAGCATTCGCGACGATGGTCCGCTCCCCGAGGTCATCACCGATACGCTGGCGGCCCAGCGGGCCATGCGGGAGCAGATTCGCGATGTCGACTACTGCCTGATGATCGCCACCACGCTGCACTCGATTGCCGTCGGCAACTTGTTGCCCGCCTGGGTCAAGGTGGTGTGCGTCGACATCAACCCCTCGACGGTCATCAAGCTGAACGATCGCGGCTCGTTCCAAACGCTCGGACTCGTGACCGATGTGGAGCCGTTCTTGCGGGTGCTGGTGGATGAGTTGAAAGTTCTCGATCAGTGAGTGTCGCCTTTCGCTCCGCGAAAGGACGTTCTTTCGCGGAGCGAAAGACGACACTCTTTCTCAGGCAACCCGACATGCCCCGCATTCTGATGTGTCCGCCCGACTACTACGGCATCGAGTACGAGATCAATGCCTGGATGAGCCGGTCGCGCCCCAGTGATCGATCACGGGCCATCGAGCAGTGGCACGCCCTCCAGCAACTCCTCGAGCAGGCCGGGGCCACCGTCGAACTCCTCGACCCCGTCCCCGGACTACCGGACTACGTCTTCACCGCGAACGCGGCACTCATCTTCCACAACCGCGCTATCATGGCACGCTTCCGCCCTCCTCAACGCCAACCCGAGACCCCGCACGCCGCAGCTTGGTTCCGCGCCCACGGGTTTCAGGTCGAGGAGATTCCGGGCCACGAGACCTTCGAAGGGGCGGGGGATGCCCTGTTCTGTGGCGAGACGCTCTTCGCCGGATATCGCTTCCGCAGTGCCGCAGCGGGTGAGCAGGAACTGGGACGCATGCTGGGCTGCGAGGTGTTGCCGCTGGAACTGGTGAACCCGCAATTCTATCACCTCGACACCTGCTTCTGTCCCCTCGCTCCCGGCCAGGCCCTGTACTACCCGCCCGCGTTCGATGAGTACGGTTTGAAAGTCCTGCGATCCCAGATTCCCGATTTGATCGAAGTCATCCCGGAAGAGGCCGCCCACTTCGCCTGCAATGCCGTGGTCCTCAATCAGACGGTCATCACGCACATCGGCTGCGAGACCCTGCACGAGGAGTTGCGTCAACGGGGCTACACCCCGATTGGAACTCCGCTGGACGAATTCATCAAAGCGGGCGGGAGCGCGAAGTGCCTGACGTTGCGATTGGACGTGGAGTCGTGAGGCGAACGGCCAGTGGAATCTGACCCGTCAGACTTCGGAAGTCTCCGAAGACTTCGGAAGTCTCTGGGGACGCGAAGTCCCCCGTGCCCGCGCGACGCGACCTGGGACCGCAGAGCGAAGCATTCGTGGTGCGAGATGATTATCATGCCGCCATGCCTTGAAGCCGCCGAGCCAGCGCGAAACATGCGGGCCGAGGGCGGATGAGGCGACGACCAGTCCTCTGTGGCGAATACACCGCGTTTGTAAAGGACGACTCCCATGATCCGTCGACCGTTTGCCATCGTTCTGGCGTGCCTGCTGTTCGCCATCACATCCAGCGCCCATGCGGGGCCACGCGATGCGCAGTGGAAGGAAGTCGAGGAGGCCGTGCAGAAGGGGTTGCCCAAGACGGCCATTGAGAAGCTGGAGCCGATCATTGAAGGGGCGCTGAAGGACAAAGCCTACGCGGAGGCGGTGAAGGCGATCAGTCAGAAGATCGCTTTAGAGGGGAACATCCAGGGGAACAAGCCCGAGGAGAAAGTCACCCGCATGCAGGCCGAAATCGCCAAGGCCCCGGCGGAGATGAAGCCGGTGATGGAGGCGATCCTGGCCAATTGGTACTGGCATTACTTCCAGCAGAACCGCTGGCGATTCATGCAGCGATCGCAAACAGCTGCGCCGCCGAGCGAGAACTTCACGACGTGGGATCTGCCCCGGATTCTGGGGGAGATCGACAAGCAGTTTCAGAAGGCACTGGCCTCTGCGGACGCCCTCAAGAAGATCCCGATTGGCGAATACAACGACCTGCTGCAGAAGGGGAATTCTCCCGATGCGTATCGGCCCACGCTATATGATTTTCTGACGCACAACGCGCTGGAGTTCTACTCCACCGGGGAACAAGCGGCAGCGCGGGCGGAAGACGCGTTCGACTTGCAGGCGACGAGCCCGATCTTTGCCGAAGCGGCGGAGTTCTTGAATTGGAAGCCCGAGGCGACCGACGAGACCTCGTCGACGCTCAAGGCGATCCGCCTCTATCAAGACCTCATCAACTTCCATCAGAATGACGACGACCGTTCGGCACTGCTTGATGCGGACCTCTCGCGGTTGGAGTTCGGCCACAACAAGGCATTCGGCGAAGAGAAGACCGCGCGGTACAAGGCCGCACTCAAACTCTTCGTCGACAAGTTCGCGGATCATGAAATCTCCTCGCGTGCGATCTTCGATTGGGCGACAGCTGTGGATGGAGAAGGGGATCGGGTCGAGGCCCGCAAGCTCGTCCAGCAGGGACTGGCCAAGTTCCCCGACAGCGTGGGAGGACGCCGTTGCTACAACCTGATCCAGCTGATCGAAGCCCGCTCGTCGCAGGTCAGCACCGAGCGGGTTTGGAATGCGCCGCTGCCGACGATCGATGTGCGCTATCGCAATGTGAAGAAGCTCTACTTGCGGGCGGTGACGTTCGACTTCGAGGAGTTCGTCCAGTCGAACCGCAGGCAGGCGGAGCAACTGGATCAGAATCAGCGTGTGGCCCTGTTGGCCCGGCCTCCGGTCAAAGCGTGGTCGGTCGACCTCCCGGCGACAGCCGATTTTCAGGAGCGAGTCGAGTCGCTGCCCGCACCGGCGGACCTCAAGCCCGGGTCGTACTACTTGATCGCCAGCCACAACGAACAGTTCAACGAAGGCGACAACATGGTCGCGTTCACCGAGTTCTGGGTCAGCGATCTGGCGCTGGTGATTCGGACTCGCAACGGGGAGGGAGTGGTCGAGGGCTTCGTGCTGAACGCCGTCACCGGCGAGCCGCTGGCCGACGCGACAGTGCGGGCCTGGCAGCGCACCAACAACGGCCAACTGACCGCGATTGCCCCGACCCAGACCAACATGAACGGTCTGTTCCGGTTCGAGGGCGACCAGCGGAATGCGATGGTGTTTCACGCCGTCCATCACGGCCAGGCTCTGTCGTCGATCAACCAGTACTACAGCTACCGCAACAACAACCCGCCACGACCATTCGAGCGGACGATGTTCTTTACCGACCGCGCGCTGTACCGGCCCGGACAGACGATCCACTACAAGGGCATCTGCCTGGCGGTCGATCAGCAGGGGGACAACTACCAGACGATCCCCGGTCGCAATCTGACCGTGATCTTCCAGGACGCCAATGGCAAAGAGATCGAACGCCTGCCGCACAAGACCAACGACTACGGCAGCTTCAGCGGCAGCGTGACCGCCCCGCGCGACCGGCTGATGGGCCGCATGGCGATCCGCGTCGATGGCGCCCCGGAAGGAGCCACACAAGTCTCCGTTGAGGAGTACAAGCGACCGAAGTTCCAAGTCGCGGTCGAGGCTCCCAAGGAAGCGGCACGCCTCAATGACGAGGTCAAGTTGCAGGGCAAGGCGACGGCCTACACCGGTGCCGCGATCGACGGCGCGAAGGTCCGCTGGCGGGTCGTGCGGCAGGTCCGCTACCCGAAGTGGTGGTACTGGCGCTGCTGGTGGATGCCTCAGCTCCAAGTGGCCAACCAGGAGATCGCCCACGGCACCGCCACGACAGCGGCCAACGGCACGTTCGACATGCAGTTCACCGCCCGGCCCGATCTCTCGGTCGCTGAAGAGAGCGAGCCGACGTTCAACTACACTGTCTATGCCGATGTGATCGACACGACCGGCGAGACGCGATCAGCCCAGCGGAGCATCAACGTCGGCTACACCGCGCTGGCTGCGACGCTGACGGTCGAATACTGGCAGACCGATGACAAGCCGGTGGAGGTGTCCATCCGCACCGCGACCCTCGATGGAGAGGGACAGCCCGCGCAAGGCGTCCTGAAGATCTACAAGCTGAAACAACCCGAGAAGATCGAACGGGCACCGCTGGCGGCGCGGTACTACGGCTTCCCTCGCGGTGGAAAGGTGAATCTGGCCGATGCCCCGCAGCCCGACCCGTCGAACCCGAACTCATGGGAGCTGGGCGATGTGGCCTTGGAGCAGGCGGTGAAGACGGAAGGCGGCAACGCCAAGATTCCCGCCAAGCTGCCTGCGGGGATCTATCGCGTCAAGTTCGAGACCAAGGACCGCTTCGGAAAGGCGGTCACTGCTGAGCGGCCACTGCAGGTCCTCGATCCCGATGCGAACAAGCTGGGGATCAAGATCCCCAACCTCGTGACCGCGCCGAAGATGTCGCTGGAGCCGGGCGAAGAGTTCCTGGCCCTGTGGGGCAGCGGCTACGACGCCGCGCGGGCCTTTATCGAGATCGAGCATCGCGGCAAGCTGCTGCAGAGCTTCTGGACCGAACCGGGGACGACACAAGTCACCGTGAAGCAGCCGATCGCGGAGACAATGCGCGGCGGCTTCACGTTCCGCACGACGCTGGTGCGGGAGAACCGGGCCTACCTGCATGAGCAGCACATTGATGTGCCGTGGACCAACAAGAACCTGACGCTGAAGTGGGAACACTTCATCTCGAAGCTGGAGCCCGCTCAGAAGGAGACCTGGACCGCGGTCATCAGCGGGCCGGATGCCAAGAAGGCGGTCGCCGAAATGGTCGCCGCGATGTACGACGCCTCGCTCGATGCGTACCAGCCGCACAGTTGGGCGGGCGGGTTTGGCGTGTTTCGGTACGACCAGTCGAACCTCTCGTCGCAATTCGAAAACCAGTTGAAGTACTGTCAGTACCTGTACCACAACTGGCGTGTGGATCAGAAGGACGGCTCGCTGACGTACCGGAGTTTCCCGTACGACATCATTGACAACTTTGTCGAGTATGAGTTCGGCGGGCGAAATCGGAAATCGATGTTGGCTGCTGGAGCGCCGATGGCAGCGAATTCTGCACGTGGCTTGGCAGAGCAGGCCAAGGGAGACGGTAAGGACGCTGTCGAAAAACAGTCGCTCCGCCGAGGCTCCGACAAACCCGGCGAGGCCGATCGAGCCGGGGGAGGTGCCGCTGAAGCCCCCGGTCCCGACCTCAGCAAGGTCTCGGCTCGCAAGAACCTCAACGAAACGGCGTTCTTCTTTCCGCATTTGCTCGCTGGGGAAGATGGCAGCGTCCGGCTCGAATTCACAATGCCCGAAGCACTCACCGAGTGGAAGTTCCTCGGCTTCGCCCACGACAATCAGCTGCGCGGCGGGCTCCTCACTGACAAGGTCGTCACCGCCAAGGATCTGATGATCCAGCCCAACCCCCCTCGCTTCGTCCGCGAAGGGGACGTCATCGAGTTCACCGTCAAAGTTAGCAACCAGTCGCCGACTCGCCAGACCGGCAAAGTGCGACTGGCGTTTGCGGATGCCCGGACCACAAAGTCGGTGGACGACCTGCTGGGCAACGTCGCGCCCGACCTGCCGTTCGACATCCCGGCGAGTGAGTCGAAGTCTCTGTCGTGGAAGCTGAGCGTGCCGGATGAACTCGGCTTCCTGACGTACAAGGCGGTCGGCTCGACCGGCAAACTGTCGGACGGCGAGGAAGGCTTCCTGCCGGTGTTGTCGCGGCGCATCCTCGTCACCGAGTCGTTGCCGCTCCCCATCCGTGGCCAGCAAACGAAGAAGTTCGACTTCAAGAAACTCCGCGAGTCAGGGAAATCCGACACGCTCAAGCACCAGTCGCTGACCGTGCAGATGGTCTCCAATCCGTCGTGGTACGCCGTGATGGCGCTGCCGTATCTGATGGAGTCCCCGCACGAATGCACCGAGCAGACCTTCAACCGGCTGTATGCCAACTCGCTGGCCCGGCACATCGCGGGGAGCGATCCGAAGATCCACCGCATCTTCGAGCAATGGCGCGGCACGCCCGCACTCGACAGCCCGCTGGAAAAGAACCAGGAACTGAAGTCGGTCATGGTCGAGGAGACTCCCTGGCTGCGGCAGGCCCAGGCCGAAAGCCAGGCCCGTCGCAACGTCGGCATCCTGTTCGACGACAACCGGCTGAACGACGAAACCGCCCGGTTGTTCGGCAAGCTCTCCGAACAGCAACTCGCCGATGGCTCGTGGCCGTGGTTCCCCGGTGGACCGTCCAACGAGTACATCACGCTGTACATCACGACCGGCTTCGGTCGCCTGCGGCACCTCGGCGTGAAGATCGACACAGCTCCCGCCGTGAAGTCACTGGCGCGGCTCGATGGCTGGGTCACGGAGATGTACAACCGCATCCCCGCCGATCGACGCGACAAGAACAACCTCTCCACCACGATCGCTTTCTACCTCTACGGTCGCAGCTTCTTTCTCCAGGACCAGGCTGTGGCCGATCCGCACAAGGAGGCCGTCAACTACTGGCTGGGTCAGGCCAGGAAGTATTGGCTCGACCTGGCGCATCGACAGTCGCAGGGGCACCTGGCTGTGGCGCTGAAGCGCTTCGGTGATCTCCCCTCGGCCCAAGGGATTATGGCGTCGATCAAAGAGCGTTCCGTCAGCGACGAGGAACTTGGCATGTTCTGGCGCGAGCTGGAGCTGTCGTGGTGGTGGTATCGCGCCCCGATCGAAACGCAGGCCATGATGATCGAAGCCTTCGACGAAGTCATGAACGATCAGAAGGCCGTCGAGGACTGCAAGGTCTGGCTCCTCAAACAAAAACAGACGCAGGACTGGAAGACCACCAAAGCCACCGCCGACGCGATTTACGCTCTGCTGCTGCGGGGCAGCGACCTGCTGGCCTCCGATGAACTCGTGGAAGTCACCTTGGCGGGTGAGACGCTCAAGCCGGAAAACGTGGAGGCGGGCACCGGCTTCTACGAACAGCGTTTCGGGCGCGGCGAGATCGATCCCAAGCAGGGCGAGATCACCGTCAAGAAGATCGACGAGGGCGTGGCCTGGGGCAGCGTCCACTGGCAGTACCTCGAAGACATGAGCAAGATCACTCCCTACGCCGGGACTCCGCTCACGCTGACCAAGTCGTTATACACCAAGACCAACACGAAGAAAGGCCCGGTACTCGTGCCGGTCGCTGGCCCGGTAGAGGTCGGCGACGAACTGGTCGTGCGGATCGTGCTGAAGACCGATCGTGACATGGAGTACGTCCACCTCAAAGACTATCGCGGCAGCGGCACCGAACCGGTCAACGTGCTGTCGCAGTACAAGTTCCAGGACGGTCTGGCCTACTACGAGTCGACCCGCGACACCGCCAGCCACTTCTTCATCGACTACCTGCCCAAGGGGACATACGTCTTTGAATATTCGACCCGCGTCCAACTCCGAGGCAGCTACCAAACCGGCGTGGCAGGCATCCAGTGCCTGTACGCCCCCGAGTTCAACAGCCACTCGGAGAGTTTGAAGCTCGATGTCAAATAACACGTGTGGCCCCCACCGTTTAGCCGCGACGCGAAGGCTTTGCGCAGCGGAGCGTTGAGCCGCGACGCGGCCTTGACGCATGTATCGAGGAGCAGTCTCACAGTCCCCACTCCTGCAACTCATCCGCAGTCAGCGGTGCAAACGCCTCATCGGGGATCGAAAAGGGAGTACCGCGCAACTCGCCCACTTTCGGTCGACGCGGCGACGGCGCAGTCGTGATTGGCACCAACCGTGCAATGGGTTTTTCATCACGGGCGATGATCACCTCACCACCCGCCTCGACTTCCAGCACCACTTGTGGCAATTCCGCACGAGCTTCATCCACCGAGATGGTTCGCTTGAGTCTCATCCCCCGTAACCACGTTCGCCAGAACGTGGGCGAACGACAATCGACTTCCGCATGCGCCGAGAGTCGATTGCCCACGTTCTGGCGAACGTGGCTACCACTCTCCCGGTTACGCTCCGCCGTGGCAGTTCTTGAACTTCTTCCCGCTGCCACACGGGCAGGGGGCGTTGCGACCGATCTTCTTCTCGCGGTTGCGGATCGGCAACTATCACACCAGAGCCACTTCCGTCAAAGTCACTGCTCGCGATTCAAATCGAACCATCTCCTCTTTGAGTTGGTTGATGAGTTGCTTCAGCGAACGCAACTCCAGCTCTCGGGTGTGAGCCGTGCCGGACGGGTCCACTCGAGCCGCTTCGTAGCTCTCTTCGAGCAAGCACAGCTTCTCGCGAGTGGCCTCCCATTCGATCTGTGAGTTCACACTCATCACAGCACCTCAATCATGCCCTTGGGGATGGAATGTCGGTCCGTCGCGAAGAAGGTCTCGACCAGCATGTCAAACCGAGTCTGCCGCACCAATTGTATCTCAATGAATGGCAACCCTGCCAACAATTCCTGTTCGGCCGCAGTATCAGTGTGTGCGTCACAAACGTAGGTGCCCTGGTTCAGAGCATCCAAACTCTCGGAGTGGAACCACGAAAGTCACGAAACACACGAAACGGAAGACCGAG
>JAYWFM010000105.1:0-5595 GCA_043778825.1 Planctomycetota bacterium
AGGCTGCTCCCCCGCAGAAGTCGCACATCACCAACGGCAGAGTGCGCGACGCCTTTGTCATTTCGTCCCAGTCATGCCTCGTTCTTCCGCCCCGAAGCCCCGAAGAGGCACCAACAAACCAGCCCAGGGCCACGCCTGGGAATCGAGTCCGCATGCTGAGCAAGCCCGGAAAGGGCGGCACTGAGCGAGGCCCAGCCCTTGTTTCGCCCCTTCAGGGCTGGGATCGGTTGAACTCCCAGACCTGGGGCGGCGCTCCCGTTGGTCGCTCTGCCCCAGGCTGGGTTGTGGTTGCCCTTTCAGGGCGGAAGAGGGAAGCTTGGCGACGATGACCGCGGGTGATGCGTTTATTCCGCGGTGGACCTTTAGGCTGCTCCGGAACAGCCCAAAGGCGGGACTCCCACCCCTCAATCGTCTCCCCCAGCGAGCCGCTCCACCCGCGCTCCCAGCGATTGCAGCTTGATCTCCAGCTGCTCGTAGCCGCGATCGAGGTGGTAGATGCGGTGGATGGTAGTTTCGCCTCGGGCGGCGAGGGCGGCCAGGACGAGGGCGGCGCTGGCTCGCAGGTCGCTGGCCATGACGTGGGCTCCGGAGAGGTGAGCGACTCCGGTGATCGCGGCGCTGTCGCCCTCGCGGCGGATGTCGGCCCCCATGCGCAGCAGTTCGGAGACGTGCATGAACCGACTGGGGAAGACCTGGTCGGTGACGCTGCTCTGGCCGGGGGTGAGGCACAGTAATGCCGTCAGTTGGGCCTGGACATCGGTCGGGAAGCCGGGATAGGGGAGAGCGTGGCAGGCAACGGGCTGAAGAGTCGCCTTTCGCTCCGCGAAAGGCCAGCCTTTCGCGGAGCGAAAGACGACACTCACCCGGCACCCGTCCGCGCTGGGTCTGATGGACACGCCGATCTCCCGCAGGCAGTCGACCACGGCGGTCATCTGCTCGAGGGCCACGTTCTCGATGGTGATCTCCCCGCCGGTGATGGCGGCTGCGATCATCAGCGTGGCGGCCTCAATGCGGTCGGGGATCACGGTGTGGCTCGCCCCCGCGAGTTCGTCCACGCCATCGATGACGAGTTGGGATGTCCCCAACCCTTCGATCCTGGCTCCCATTCCGATCAGCAATCGCCCGAGGTCGACGACCTCCGGCTCGCAGGCTGCGGCGTCGATGACCGTGGTTCCGCTGGCCAGGCAGGCCGCTGTCATGACGTTGCAGGTGCCGGTGACGGTGCTGCCGTGGTCCCCGCCGAGGTGGATGTTCGCCCCGCGCAGTCGAGACGCCGACGCGATCACATATCCGTTCTCAATCTGAATCTCCGCCCCCAAAGCTCGCAGCCCCCTGAGGTGCAGATCAATCGGGCGATGGCCAATGTTGCAACCGCCGGGGAGCGAGACGATCGCCTTGCGGCGTTTGGCCAGCAGCGGGCCGAGGACGCAGATACTGGCCCGCATCCTGCGGACGAGGTCATAGTCCGCGCGGCAAGGGCGGTCGTCGACGCACTCCAGCGACAGGGTGCTGCCGTCTCGCTGCGACTCGACACCCAGCGTTCGCAATAGCGCGGCCAGCGTGCGGACATCCGCGAGGTCGGGAGCATGCTGTAATCGGAGTGGCCCGCTGGCGACCAAACTGGCGGCCATCATTGGCAATGCGGCATTCTTTGACCCGCTGACGCGGACGGTGCCGTGGAGCGGGGTTCCACCGTGAATGATGAACCGGTCCATCGGTGAGTGCTCCAGAAACGACCACTGTCCAACGGAAAAGCCCAGGGGTTGCAACCCCTGGGCTTTCAGTGACTCATGCTGCTCCAGCGATTATCGCTTCGAGAACTGGAAGCTGCGGCGGGCTTTCTTGTGGCCGTACTTCTTGCGTTCGACCTTACGATCGTCACGGGTGAGGTACTTGCCTTCGGTGAGGATCGGGTGCAGTTCGACGTTCTTGGCCTGGAGGGCGCGGGCGATGCCGAGCTTGCAGGCTCCGCTCTGGCCGGTCGATCCGCCGCCTTCAACCTGGATGATGATCTCGACCTTGTCCTGCATGCTGGTGGCCTTGAGGACGGCCAGCACGGCGTGTTGATCGGTGATCAGCGGGAAATACTCGGTCATTTCCCGTCCGTTGACGGTGATCTTGCCGTTGCCGTCCTTGAGGCGGACGCGGGCGACAGCTGTCTTTCGACGACCCGTGCCCCAGCAGACGCCGAAGCGGTCGACCTTGCCGCGAATCGTGGGAGCGACCCGTGCGACGGGAGCCGCTTCCAAGCTCGGCTCGTCAGCAGCGCCGCCGAGGTTCAGTTCTGGCATTTCCAATTGCGGTGCGTCAGTTGACATAAACCACGTTCCGAAAGTGTGCGTGAGGTGTTTGGAGTCGGGAGTAGGAACCCGTGGGATGTCGAATTAGCCCTGGAGCCAGGCCGGAAGTTCTTGCGGCTGCTGAGCTTGGTGCGTGTGGACCGAACCCGGGAACAGACGCAGGTTCGTCAGCATGATCGACGCCAGCTTGTTCTTGGGCAGCATCCGGCGGACCGCTTCCCGCAGCACATAGCCCGGATTCCGCTTGATCATCTGCTCCGCGGTGACGACCCGACGACCACCGGGGTAACCGGTGTAGTAGTCGTATTCCTTCTGTTTCATCTTCTTGGTCAGGTAGGGCAGCTCTTCACTGGCGGTAATCTTGCCGCTGAATCGCACCTTGCCGACATTCAGAATGATGATGCAATCGCCGGTGACCACATGCGGAGTGAACTCCGGCTTGTGCTTGCCCATCAGGATGGTGGCGATTTTGGTGGCGAGATGGCCAACGATCTCGCCCTCGGCATCGATCACAAACCACGTGGGTTTGACCAATTCCTTCTTCGCCATAAACGTTTTCGTGGACACGACTTGCACCTCAATCGACCAGCTGCTCCGTGTCGGGCTCTCTGCGCCGACGAGTGGAGGAAGTCCCACATGGTACTGAAAGCGAGCGGCGGGTTCAACAGAGTCGGGGCGCAAAATACGGGCGGCTTGCGGCGACCCCTGCTGGAAACGATTCAGGCACAGACTTCCGGTTCACGTTTATCAGCCGCTTCGAGGTGGGACCGGGCAGTGGCCAGCAGAACATCGTCTTCGATGTCCCATACGTCTTGATCGGCCCAGCTCGCAACATTCGCGATCAACTGGCCAAACCGCCACGCAGGATATCGGCGACGCAACTCGCCCAGAGCTTCCAGCAAGTCAGTCGGTTCAGGCGTTTTCATGGCAGCACATCCTTCACTTGAAGTGTCCGCGTGACGTTGAGTCTGGGCAGGTCGGCAATCATTTCGGCCCTCGCTGACGCTTCGGGTTACAGAACCAGTAACCCGACGCGTCAGCGAGGGCGGACGCTCTGAGGCGTTCTACGAGAGCTCGACCCCCGCGGGAAACTCTGGCCATCCACACAGACAGAGTCGGACGCTTCCTGGCGGCCCTCCTCGCTGCGCTCGGCCCTCGCTGACGCTTCGGGTTACAGGGGTTTTACTTGCTCAGCGTCCCCTTCGAGGACGGCACCCCAGTCTGGCGCGGGTCGACTGTCACCGCCATGCGCAGGGCGCGAGCGGTGCCCTTGAAGATCGCCTCGGCGATGTGGTGGCTGTTGCGACCGTGGTGCAGGACGACGTGCAGGTTCATCAAGGCATTCGCGGCCACCGCTTGCCAGAAGACCTCGACGAGTTGAGTGTCGAACTCGCCGATCTTCTCGGTCGGGAACTCGAACTTGTCGATGAACCACGCCCGACCGCTCAGGTCGAGCGCCGACGTCACCAGCGTGTCCTCCATGGGCAACGAGAAACAGCCGTACCGCGAGATGCCGACCTTGTCGCCGACCGCTTGCAGTATCGCCCGCCCGAGGCAGATGCCGGTGTCTTCGACCGTGTGGTGGTGGTCGACATGCAAGTCGCCCTTCGCCTTCACGGTCAGGTCAAACAGTCCGTGCTTGGCCAGCAGCGTCAGCATGTGGTCGAAGAACCCGATGCCGGTCTGGATGTCGGATTTTCCGGATCCATCCAGGTTGATCGAGAGCGAGATGTCGGTCTCGGCGGTCTGTCGCTGAATCGTGGCGGTGCGGTTGGCCATGTGTGTTGCTTTCGAGAGAGTGATGTGTGCGTTAAAAGCCCAGGGGTTGCAACCCCTGGGCTTTGTGATGGCGTGGCTTACTGAATCTCGCTGGTGATCTCCGTCAGTGCCGCCAGCAGCGTGTCGACCTGCGAATCGGTCCCCACGGTGATTCGCAGCCCGTCCCACACCTGATCAGCTCCGAACTCACCCCGGGAGTTTAGCCCCGGAAACTTCATGAACCGCACGAGGATCTTGCGGGCCTTGAGCTGGTCGTAGAGCGCCTGGTGTTTTCCAGTCGGGTGGGTGGTCCAGACGAAGTTCGCCTGGCTCTCGACGGCGTCGAAACCCAAGCCGCGCAAGGCCGTCGTCATCCGTGTCCGCGTGGCGATGATCTTGGCCCGGTTGGCCAGCATCCACTCCTGGTCGCGAAGGGCGGCCTCAGCTGCGGCCAGCGAGAGGGCGTCGCAGTTGTAGCTGTCTTTGACCTTCCGCATGCCAGCGATGAGGTCGGGGTGGGCCACCGCGAAGCCGAACCGCAGGCCAGCCAAACTGTAGCTCTTGCTGAATGTGCGGGTCACGATCAACTGCTTGCCGATCGAGGACCGGAGCAGTTCCATGCGGTGTGGCTGATCGGCGAAGTCGCCGTAGGCTTCGTCCAGGACCAGCACCCCCTGCGGCGGGACGAGTTGGGAGATCGTCTCGTCCGTCCAGCGATTGCCGGACGGCGAGTTCGGATTCGGCGTGAAAACCATCTTGGCCCGGCGGATGACCGGAGCTGCAGCCTCCAGATTCCAACTCCAGTCGGGGCGGAGGGGGAGCCGCTGATGGCTGGCCCCCTGCAACTCAGCCAGCGTCTCATACAGGATATAACTGGGATAGGGGTAGGCGATCAATTGGCCCGCATCCACGAATGTCCGCACCAGGATCGTGAGCACCTCATCGCTCCCGTTCCCCGGCAGAATCCAGTCGGGGTCCAACCCAAACAGTTCCGCCGCCGCCTTCCGAAACGAGGTGCCCATCGGGTCGGGATAGACCTGCAGCCGCTTCGCCGCCGTCGCGACCGCCTCAGCCACGCGAGGGGAGGGCGGGTAGGGGTTCTCGTTGGTGTTGAGCTTGACCCAGCCGGTCTCCTGCGGCTGTTCGCCGGGGATGTAGCCGTCAATGCGGTCGATGTCGGGACGAAACAGGGACATGCGTTTTCCGGGGGTGAGATGACACTGCGAGGTCGGTGCGGAATGCTCCCTGCTCCGTGACCAGACTCCCGCAGGAGATTCTGACCAAGATACAGGGAGAACGAAACCGTCGGAATGGTTCGCTCATCGTCGACCAGTTTTTCAACATCCGTCCGAGGGGAATGCACCCCGGGAATCCCCGTTGTCATTGACACCTGCTCGTGAGCCGAGTCCCCCCCGTTGGAGTCCAGCCTTTAGGCTGCTCCGGAGCAGCCTCAAGGCTGGACTCCAACGGGGGGGACTCGGCTCACGAGCAGGTGTCAATGACAACGGGGATTCCCGGGGTGCATTCCCCTCGGACG
>JAYWFM010000106.1:0-5589 GCA_043778825.1 Planctomycetota bacterium
GCCTCTTTCGGGACTGGCACATTGGACATCGGAGCCAGGCCTCCGTAAATCCATATGCCGTCAGGCATTTCGGAATCCCCCCAAATAGTCGGATGAACCGAAAAAGGACGCCCTTTTTCGGAGAAAAAGGCGACAAAGTCAGTGCCCTGGAGCGAACGCCCTCCGGCTCGTCGACAGCGTCTCACTTCACCCACTCCGGCGGAGCAGGCGTCCGCGTCCACAGATCCTTCTGCTTGTCAGTCTTCGATTGCAGCAGCATCCGCACCGGCGTCGTCTCCAGAATCGTATAGTACCGGGACTTGCCGAAGTCCTTCACGATCTTATTCACATTCGCGAGAGGGATCCCGCCGACCACCGTGTGCATGAGCATCCCGTCCGTCACGTCCCAGGTCAGGTCCATGTGCGTCTCCTGGCCATACAGCAGCGACGAAATGAAATCGAGCTTGAGCAGCATCCGCGCGGTCCCATCGGAGCGGTTCTCGATCCACTGCTCGCCGTTCTCGGAGTGCTGCCAAATGCCGAGGAACTGAGCCTTGAGTTTCTCATCGGGGCTCAGGGGCGCGGCCGCCACGGAGGGCAGGGCGGCCTCAACGGGCTCGGCGTGTCCCTCATGGCGGGAAATCGCCGATTCCCCCGCCACCATCGGTTGCGAATTCCCCGACCACGTCCGCGACCAGACCAGAGCCAGCACCGCCATGCCCGCTGTGGCCACGACGATACGAATCCGGAGGGAACGGTGGGCGGAGCCTGGGGACATGCCGTCCTCTCGGAGGAAGGAACAAGGAAGTGAATGGAGTCGCTACCCCGATCGTCGAACGCGGGTGTCAATGCCGGTCCGAGATTCTCGCATGTTGTCGCCCCGGGACCAAGAGCGAGACCAGTGCCGTAGCTGCGTTCGCCAGAACGCGGGCCACGGGGGGGAGACTCTCCCGCAGCGCTGCCCCATCACGCAGCCCTGCTGGGGAATTGGGGACGCATCCAGCGACACTCCGCGCTGTCGCCGACATCGTCGCCGGACTCTCCGAGTCCGGTGGAGCGACATTCGTCCAGCCGGACAACTTCCGCCCACGATCGACCACTTCGGGCACCGAGTCGGAGGGCGGGACAGCACCGGATTCGGAGAATCCGGCGACTGGGGGCCACCAAGACGGATGCCGTGTCGGCTTGAGCGCGGGGTGTCTTTCCAGCGAGCCATTGACTGGAGCGCGGCCCGGGCGTTCGCCCGCGTTCTGGCGAACGCAGCTACGGATGGAAATTGAGGCTCACTGGACTGCGGATTTCCCACCGAGTTCCCTATACTTCTTCGCTTGCGAATCGGGTGCCGAGCTGCCGGAAGGCGGCTCGCACTGTGTCTTTCCTCCGTGGTGGTGTTGGTGTCATGCAGATTGTGTTGTTTCCCCATCCCGCGTTGCGGTTTCCGTCGGTCGACGTGCAGCGGATCGATGATGCCTTGCGGGCCACCGTACGGCGGATGTTCGATCTGATGTACGAATTGAAGGGGGTCGGATTGGCGGCCAACCAGGTGGGCCTGCCGTTCCGGTTCTTCATCGTGAACCCTTCGGGCGATCCCGAGAAGAAAGACGAGGAGCAGGTCTTCATCAACCCGCTCATCTCCTCGCGCCGCGGCTCCGATGTCCACGAGGAGGGGTGCCTGAGCCTCCCCAAGATCTACAGCGATGTCGAGCGCCCGGCGGAGATCACGATCGACGCTTTCGACCTCAACGGCCTGAGCAACAAACGCAAGATCAAGGGCTTCCTGGCCCGCGTGATCCAGCACGAGTACGACCACATCGAAGGCTTCCTATTCACTGACCGCATCGGCGAAGACCAGCACGACCAGATCTACGACGCCGTTCTGGAAATCGCCGCCCAGTTTCGCCAGCAGCAGGCCGGGGGGCTGTTCCCCAGCGACGAGGAGCTGCTCGCGGGATGCCAGACGATGGCCAAGTCCGGTCGCGTGCCCGCCGAGTTTGCCACGGCATGAACAACTCGGGCCACACCATGACTGGGACAAGTCCAAGATATCTTCTGCGAAGTGAATACTCGTCCCAGACGGTTACTGAATCTGTGTCAATCTGTGAAATCTGTGTACATAAACTACTCCGGATTCAGTGAATGAGTCCAGCAGTTTTTGTACACAGATTTCACAGATTGACACAGATCAGAGGCCCGGGATTGATGCTCACGGGCAGAATCCTGGAATACTAATCGACGCTAATAACCACTTGTCCAGCCCCCTGATGCGTTCTGGATTAGTGGTTATTAGTGAAGATTCGTGTTCCAGCCTCCTCCTTTGGATTTCGTGCTTCGATTTTTCCGGATTCTCCCCCATGCTGAACTTCCTCCAAACCGCCCAGGACGCGGCCCGCATCGGTGGGCGCATCCTCCAGCAGTGGCAATCCAAGTTCACGGCCCGCGAGAAGAGCCCGGCGAACCTGGTCACCGAAGCGGACCTCGCTTCCCAAGAGGCGATCTACGAATTCATCCAAACCCGCTACCCTGACCACAAGTTCCTCGGCGAAGAGGGACTCGACAAGCAATCCGGCACCAGCGAGTACCGCTGGGTCATCGACCCGCTCGACGGGACCGGCAACTACGTCCACCGCTTCCCGTACTACTGCGTTTCGATCGGGCTGGAGTTCCAAGGGCAAGTCATCGTCGGCGTGATTTACGACCCGACCCGCGATGAAATGTTCTCCGCCATGAAAGGCTCGGGGGCGTTCCTGAACGGGCAGCGGTTGCAGTGTTCGGTGGTCGACAAGCTCTCCGAGGCCATGTGCATCGCCAGCCTGCCGGTGAAGACGACTGCCGCCAGCGCCGCCATTGCCCGCTTTCTGAAGGTCATCACGCAAGCCCAATCGGTCCAGCGCACCGGCTCCGCAGCCTTGAACCTGTGCTACGTCACCTGCGGTCGGATCGACGCCTTCTGGTCGACGAACCTCATGCCCTGGGACATGGCCGCTGGCATCCTGCTCGTGGAAGAAGCGGGTGGCCGCATCACCACCACCGGCGGCGGTCCCTTCGTGCTGGAGACTCCCGACCTGCTCGCCACCAACGGCACCGAGTTGCACGCTCAGTTATCGAAGCTGCTGACGGAGTAGTGGTCCATCAAGTAGAACTTGAGGCGCCAGAACGCGGGGAGCCCGCACTCTGGCGAGTGCAGCTACCTGACACGTGAGACTACTGCCCCTCAGAGTTGCCGAGGAGTGGTGGCCGCAAAAAACTCAAGAAACGCAAAAGGCAGAGTGGGCCCTTTTGCGTTTCTTGAGTTTCTTGTGGCCATTCCGCCCCTGGGAATGATCGCAAGTCATGGGAGCGGGCGCTTGAAAACATTTCCGATGCGGCACGTTTACTGCGGGATCGGCTGACGAATCCGGCGGTGGGCGACGGGAGTCGTCTGAAGCCGCTTCGCCATGTCGACCAGTGTCAGGAACTCTTGTCGATAGCCTTCGGGATCGGTGGAGACTGCGGTCGAGGCCCACTCCGAGACGGCCTCCCAGGTGGCCACGCCCTTGTGTTCGGAGTTCCGCAGCAGCATGCCGAATGCCGCCACAGCACTGGCAAATTGAAAGTCCTTCGAGGCCCGCTCGAAGCGCTGATCCGAGTCCGGAATTGGGAACTCGATTTCGGTAGCGGCTCCTCCGGCGGGAGGTTGATAGCGGACCCGGACGTTCATTAATTCATGGGCCAGGGCTTCGCGGGTCGGCTTCGACGGCTTCTGGTACTTCGATTCCGGGATGTCGGGGGTCGTGAATTCGACTCCCTGCGGTACGACTTGATAGAGGGCGGTCACGGTGTGGCCCGCGCCGATTTCTCCCGCGTCCTTTTTGTCGTTGCGAAAGTCCTGGGTCGCGAGGGCTCGATTCTCGTACCCGATCAGGCGGTACGCCTGGACCTGGGCCGGGTTGAACTCGACCTGAATCTTCACATCCTTGGCGATGGTCACGAGCGTCCCGGCCATCTGCTCGACGAGTACCTTGCGAGCCTCGGCGTAGCCATCGATGTAGGCGTAGTTGCCGTTCCCTTTGTCGGCGAGCTGCTCCATGCGCGCGTCCTGGTAGTTCCCCATCCCGAACCCGAGGACGCTCAGGTAGACCCCCGACTGGGCCTCCTTCTGAATCAACTCCACCAGGCTGCTGGCATCGGTCACGCCGACGTTGAAGTCCCCGTCGGTGCAGAGGATCACGCGGTTCACGCCATGCTCGATGAAGTTCTGGCGGGCCAGCTGGTAGGCTGCCACAATCCCCCCGGCCCCATTCGTCGAGCCTCCCGACCGCAGTGATTCGATGGCGGAGATCAGCGTGTGCTTCTGCCGCGCTGAGGTCGAGGGCAGGGCCACTCCGCTCGATCCGGCGTAGGTCACGATCGCGATCTGATCCTGCTCATCCAGCGAGGCCACCAGCGCCGACAACGACCGAATCACCAGCGGCAGCCGGTTCTCGCCCGCCATCGAGCCGGAGACATCGACCAGAAACACCAATTGGCACGCGGGGCGTTCGCCGTATTCCATGACCTTCCCCTTGAGGCCGACCCGCACCAGCCGATGCTCGGGCCTCCAAGGGCAAGCGGCCACTTCCGCGTTCATCGCGAACGGTTCCGGTCCCTGGGGCGGGGTGTACTGGTACGGGAAGTAGTTGATGAGTTCCTCGATCCGCACCGCACCCGTCGGGGGGAGCGAACCGTTGGTGAGGAACCGGCGGACATTGGAGTACGACGCAGTGTCGACATCGATCCCGAACGTGGAGAACGGGCTCTCCTGCACCGTCAGGAACCGGGATTCTTCGATCGAGTCGTAAGCTTCGGTGTTGAACTCGGGCGGCTGGGATTCCTGCGGGGCCGTGGGGTGCGGAGAAGGAGCGGACCAGGCGGGAGCCTCCGCAGCTGGACTGTCGACAACAGAGGATGCCTCTGGAGCTGGGGCACCTTCGACATCATCTTGGGAAAATCCGCGGATCGCATTCGCGGGAATCGAGGTGGCGGGAGCTGCCTGCTGAGCCGCATCTCCACATCCCCAGAGGGTCACTAATCCAACACACAGCGCAACGGACAGCGAACGCATGGGTTTCTCCCAAACGGCAAAGAGGGGGCAATGGGCAGTGGCGTCCCCAGAGACTTCCGAAGTCTTCGGAGACTTCGGAAGTCTGGCTGCTCGCCAAACGGCGATGAAGGGGCAATGGTCACGCGTGGAGACGCTGAACAGCGACGCGATGTGATCTACGACGTTTCCGACAGAAGTCGAAGTAGCGTGGGCTTTAGCCCACGCTTCCTGGAAGAGAACGCCTCCCGCGTGGGCTAAAGCCCACGCTACAGGGACTTTGTCGGACACGTCATCTACGAATCCAGAGAACCGCCGAGTCGGAATAATTCCCACAATTCCCCGAGTTTTTTTGATTCTTCACTCGGGCAGCCGTGTGACATTCCGTAGGACGGACGTCCTCGTCCGTCCTCGTGGGCCGTCCAGGCTCAGAATTGGGATGGGTGGCATTCCACTCGGGAGGGCGAGGCCAGTGCTGTGAACACGATCGCAATCATCGTGGGGCACGTTTCCGACGATCCCGTGGCCCGTAGCTCACGTCGCTCCGCGACTGA
>JAYWFM010000107.1:0-13077 GCA_043778825.1 Planctomycetota bacterium
GTTCGAGAAACAAGAGTCGTCTTTCGCTCCGCGAAAGACCGGCCTTTCGCGGAGCGAAAGGCGACAATCAGACAGTTATTCCTCGAACGATCCTAAGTCAGCCAACTCCTCGCGAAAACTTCGTTGCTGGGGGTGCTCTTTCTGATTCTTGATATCGCCCCGCACGCTGTGACAGGCCGGGGGACTGACTGTGAAGGTCGCGTCACCCGTGTGCCATGCGAACCGGTTCTCACCGATTTCGTCATGTACCCCAACCGACGAGGTGCGTTTCAGCTCAAGGAGGACATTGGCCAGGCAGTGAGTCGGCTTGAGTCCCACGAGCAAATGCACATGATCCTCGATCCCCCCGACTGGCAAGGACACGCCCCCCAGCCCCTTGATGGTTCCGCCCAGATACTCATGAAGTCGAGCAGCCCATGAGTCGGCGATGAGGGGGACGCGATCTTTCGTGCTGAACACGATGTGCTAGTTCAAACTCACATAGGTCGAGGGCATGCGATTTGTTGATGCGGGTGCTGTATGGAATATGTGGGCCCTCCACGAGACCCGCGAGAATCCACTGAGTCATCCGAACCCTCCGATGGCTGCAATCCCTTCGGGATAGGGAACTCTCTCGGGGATTCGAACCGGTGGTGGCGCTGCGCTGACCACCGGCTATGGGCTGGAATCCCTTCGGGATATCTACCACAGTAGGTCGAGTGGGACCAACCGCTTGGGGCGCTGGCCCACCATTCCGGAGATCAGGCGTCATACACGCGACTACCGGCCGACGACTTCCAAGGCAGAGGAGCGGTGATTGCCGTGCGACGCCGTGGCTCCCACCACCTCGGACAGGGCATGCAGCACCGCCGGGTGATAAGTCGCACCGACATCGGTCATGAGTTCAGCGATGACATACTCGGGGGTGTCGCCGGTTTCGTCCTGGGTCCGGCAGTAGGCGCGGACGACCTGGATGATCCGGCTGCCAAAGGGGGCATTGTCGCAGACGCCGACGTGAGACATAGAGGGAGCCACCAGCGGGAAGGCCCCGGACAGCACCTCGCCCAGCGATCGCACGAGTTCCGGACCCGAGACGGTCCGCTGCTGATCGCCATAGGATTTGAGTTCCCCCACGGCCTTCCGCACGATGCGGGCGGTGATCTCCACGTTTTCCATGTCGGCCAACACAGCTGCCACCCGGATGTTGTCGATCTCGCGAGACTCCAATCGCAGCTTCAAGGCGACCTGTTCACACAAGCGGGCCACGCGCTGGGAGCGATTCTCCAGCTGGGGATTGACGCTTTGCAGGTAGCGTGAGAGCAGTTCGACGACGCCGACCTGGGCCTCGCGGGCTTCGGCGGCTTTGTCGACGAGGTCGTCCTTGAGAGTTCCGACGACGATGGCCGTCAGTCCGAGTACCGCCGCCCAGACCGTGAGGGTCAGGCTCACCAGCACGGGCGATCCGGAGGAGGCGAAGCCTTGCAGGTCTCCCGAGATCAGCATCCCGGCGGTGATCGCCGAGAGCAGTGCCAGGGCCCCGGCCCGGTAGCGACCGAGGAAGAACCCGGCCAGCACGATCGGCAGGAAGTACAGATTCAGCACCGCCACCTTGGCGGTGGGCAGCGAGGTGAGCAGACTCGAGCAGCCGAGTACGATCAGCGTGAGGAACACCTCGAAGAAGTGTTCGCGACAGTATTCCGTGACCTGCGTCCATTTGGATGGGGGCATGATTAACCTGCGTGATGGATGGCGGAGTGGGTGATTGTGGGGGAACTGGCCCGTGTGCCGTGATGGCCGGTGACGCTTTCGATGAGATTGCTGGACTCTTCGGTGAGGAGGTCTGCGGCGCGGTCATCTGGCTGCTGAAGAGAGAGCGGTCCCTCTTCATCCGGAGCGCGGAGCGAGGTGGCGATCTCTTCGAACTGGGCTTCGATCGACAGAAAGATCTCCACCAGTTGGGGATCGAAGTGGCGACCGGCACCCTGCCGGATTTTTTCGACGGACACGGCGTGCGTGTACGGATCCTTGTAGACGCGACGACTGGTGAGGGCGTCATACACGTCCGCGATCATCACGATGCGGGCCGCGAGCGGGATGTCTTCACTGCGAATGCCGAACGGGTATCCGGTCCCATCCCAGCGTTCGTGGTGGTACAGGGCGATCTCGCGGGCCTGGTGCAGGAACGTCGATTCCCCCAGTCGGCGCTGGATGGATTCGATGCAGTTGGCCCCGATCCGGGGATGGGTCCGCATGATCGACATCTCGTCCTCGTCGAGCTTCCCCGGCTTGAGCAGCACATGATCGGGAATACCGACCTTGCCAATGTCATGCAGGGCGGAGTTGATCCCGATCGACTGGATGAAGGATGCCGAAATCGCGGCCCGGTACTTCGGATGACGCCGGATCGCCGATGACAAGCGGGTCGAGTAAGCGGCGATGCGTTCCAGATGTTGCCCGGTTTCCGGGTCGCGGGACTCGGCCAGTTTCGCCAGCCCGAAGATCACCGCGTCACGGGTGCGAATCACTTCCTGCGATCGCAGGTAGACTTCATCGCGAGACAGATCTTCTTCCACCTGGTGTCGACCGAACAGTCGCCCGATCAACACCCACGCTACAGCCGCTTGCAGACCAAATGTCCAGACGAAGATGTTCGCTCCCAGCAGGACCGCATCTTGGGCGGTCTGCTCCCCAGACTGGACGGTGTGAGCCAGCACCATCTGCTGGCGAGTATGCACGACCAGCCCGGCAGCCAGACAGGCCGCTTGGGCGATGAGGAGCATCAGGAGGAACAGGGTTTTGCGGTGCATGGTGGCCTCTGGGGGATGTCGCGCTCGACAACCCTCAACCGTATGCCACGCAGTCAAACCAGCTTCCCGATGTCCTGTTTATTCAACACTCCGGGCTGTCGTCGAACGGCATCTTCCGGATCGGCACGAAAATACGAACGCACGGATGAAACCGATCAGGCCCGAAAGTGCGGTGGATTGGGCGATTGTCGGGATGTCTGCTCGCCTGTCCCGGCCCATCCCTCGAGAACCATCACGTGGCCCCATCCCGTCGCCGCCCGCTGACCAACAGCGAGCGGGCGGACGTCAGTCCCCCGTGCCTGTGCGATGTTCTCGGGCCAAACAGTGCCGCCCCATACGGCGGACTCACATCCAGCCGCTCGCTGTCGTTGAGCGTGCCAAGCGTCCGCTGGGCGGTTACATCATGAGTCGCGCGGCGAAGCGGAGCTTCGAGGATATGCGGTCCCAAGCGGGAGCTTGGGACCGAGTGGGGCTCCGGGAGTCTCACTCGTCGTCATCCCCTTCCGCCACCTCCGCGACCAAATCGTAATCCACCCGGGCGGTGATCTCCACCGGGACCATCTGGCCGACTTCGATCCCCTCGCCGCTGACGAACACCGTGCCATCGATCTCCGGAGCATCCGCGAAAATGCGGCCCACGAATGAACCGTCTTCCAGCTGGGCGTCGATGTGGCAGTCGAGTTCGTAGCCGACCAGCGAGTCGCCGAAGTCGAAGGCGATCTGCTGTTGCAGCTCCATCAGCTCGTCGCGGCGCTCGGCTTTGACCTCCTCGGGGAGGTGGCCATCCAGCTTGGTGGCGGGGGTGCCGGGTTCGAGGGAGTAGGTGAAGACGCCCATGCGTTCGAAGTGCATCTCCTCGACGAACTCCTTGAGCTGGGTGTGCTCGGCCTGGGTCTCGCCGGGGAAGCCGCTGATGAAGGTGGTTCGCATGACCAGATTCGGGATGCGTTCGCGCAGCTTGCTGACCAGCGTGATGATCTTCTCGCGGTTCACGCGACGCTGCATCCGGCGGAGGACTTGATCGCTCACATGTTGCAGCGGCATGTCGAGGTACGGCAGGATGTGCTGGGCCCCGGCAATCGTGTCGATCAGTTCATCCGTGAAGTTCACCGGGTACAGGTACATCAGCCGAATCCACTTCAGACCGTCGAGCTGATCGAGTTCTTTGAGGAGGTCGGCCAGCCGGACCTTGCCGTAGTAGTCCATGCCGTAGTAGGTCGTGTCCTGGGCGACCAGAATCAACTCCTTGACCCCGTCGCCGATCAGCTCGCGGGCCTCGGCCAGGACCATCTCGATCGGCTTGGTGACATGCTTGCCCCGCATCGAGGGGATCGAGCAGAACGTACAGGTCCGGTCGCACCCCTCGGAAATCTTCAGATACCCATAATGCTTCGGCGTGATCCGCAGCCGCTCCTGGTCGTTCATCGCTCGGATCGGAGCGGGGCGGAAGAGTTCGCGCTGCTCGCGCATTCCGGCGATCAGCCGGTCAGCCACGGTCACGATCTCATCGCGACCAAAGACGCCGACCACATGATCGATCTCGGGCATTTCTTCGAGCAGAGCGGCCCCGCCGACCCGCTCGGGCAGACAGCCGGCGACGATCACGCCACGGGTTTTTCCCTGGGCCTTCAGTTCCAGCATCTCGCGGATGACGGCCTTCGATTCCTGCCGCGACTGCTCGATGAACCCGCACGTATTGACGATCACGAAGTCCGCCTCTTCCGGCCTCGTGACCAGCGTGTACCCGTCCAGAGCCAGCTGTCCGAGCATCTTCTCGCTGTCGACGAGGTTCTTCGGACACCCCAAACTAATAAAGCAATACGACCCCTTGGGCCGACCGGTCATGTCGATCGACGGGGAGTCATTCAGAATGGGGAGGGTAAAACTCACGAGACGGTTCTCAACAAGGGCACACGGGGGGACAACTAAGCAGTATACCCGGAACGGGGAGTCGCCGTTAGTGGGGGCGGGCAGTGGTTTGAGAGTCCAGGCAGTGACAGCTTGTCGCCTCTGGGGCAGCGGGTTAACATGCCAATATGCCAACGGTGCTGCGAAGTGGACCCTACCGATTCTTCTTCTACGCTGGAGATGGCAGCGAACCGGCTCACATTCATATCGAACGAGACTCCTGCGAGGCCAAGTTCTGGCTCGATCCGGTCCGAATCGAACGCAGTCATGGCTTTCGGAGTAGTGACATCCAGCGGATTCAGGAACTGGTTGAAGACAATCAAGTGGTGTTGCGGGAGGCATGGGATGAGTTCTTCCACGGTTGATCTCGGAACGGCTGCGGCAATCCAGGTGCTGGTCACCGACGATACATTGTCCGTCGAGTTGTCGGACGGTCGTACCATTGGGGTGCCGTTGGCGTGGTATCCGCGCTTGTCTCACGGGACGCCGCAGGAGCGCCAGTCATGGCGGCTGATTGGGGCGGGGCGGGGAATCCACTGGCCGGATCTGGATGAAGACATCAGCGTGGCCAATTTATTGGATGGCCAACCCTCGGGCGAAAGCCAGGTGTCGCTGAAGAAGTGGTTGATCGATCGGGGGGCGAAGTCGGACCAAGTCCGCGCCGTGAAACGCGCCATTAAGGAATCCCGGTCGTGAAGGACAGTACCCGCTACGCCAAGATCGTGGAGTGGTCGGAAGAGGACCAATGCTTTGTCGGCAGCTCACCGGGGCTGCTCTATGGAGGCTGCCATGGTCGCGATGAAAAGGCCGTATTTGAGGAGTTGTGCCAAGTCGTGGAGGAAGCCATTGCGCTGTACCACGCGGACGGGCGACCTGTGCCGCCCCCCACCTCGGGGCGGGACTACGCGAACAAGATGCAGAATATGGCGTAACCGCTATGTTTCCGGAATTCCCTATTGACATTCAGATTCACCATTGGATAATTCAGAAGTCTCAGGTTGTCTCGAACTATGGAGAGGTGCATCCCGACGAGCATCCATGTGTTAGGAAGAAGGACTGCGCGCAGGGGCAGGGTTCTTGCGTTCCTTCAGTTGGTCCAATGAGAACGCGATGACTGACAAGGTCGAGAATACAACGGATGTCGTAAAAGCCAAACCGACCACCGCGAGAATCTTCGACCGCGAAAACATCGCACTTTTCATCGGATCGCTCGCACTGATTGTTTCTTATCTGGCGTATACATCAACTAATAAATCGCCACGACTCTCTGTTAGTGGTGTCGTCTGGACTGACGTGGAGTCGAAAGATACCAGCAATAACGCGGACATCACGATTCGCAACCTTGGGGATAAAGTTGCTACTGGAGTGGTCTTTTCTCAGGACTTCCTGTTGACGAAATCACCCAAGGTTAACTTGGTTCCGCCACGTCATTACACATCGGAAGTAATAAACGGAGTGCTTCATGTGCGAATTGATTCGCTCGATGCAGGCGACGAACTCTATGTCAGTGTGCATGAATCCGTAGTGCAAGGCGAAGCGTCCAATGATCGACGCATCAAAGGATATCCGTATCTTGTCCACGTAAGTTGCAATGAAGGCAGTGACCACACCAATATCATATCGGAGCGATAGGCACCCCTGTTGCCTGGTGAACTGAGATGCTCTGTCGCCGCTTCGCGGCTGAATTGTTCAGGGGGCTTGTTCCGTGGGCTGCGCCCACGGCTATATGCTGACGCCGCTTTCGCGGCTCAGGAGCCGCCGGGAGATGCGGGACGACTGAAGTCTGACGGCTTCAGCTACCCCTCCACCGCCACGTCATCGCCGAAGAACAGATCCTCCTCGGGGATGTTCAGGATCAGCGGGGCGAGGGTTCTCCCCTGGGTCAGCGGCGGGACGAGGATGGCTCCGATCTGGGGGTGTTGGCGGCAATACTCAGCTGCGGCTTCGAGGCCCATCACGTAGAAGGCGGTGGAGAGGGCGTCGGCCTCGGTGGCGGTGGGGGCGGTGACGGTGACGGAGAGCATGCCCTCGACGGGCCAGCCGGTGCGAGGGTCGAGGATGTGGCCGTAGCGCTGGCCCTGGTGGCGGAAGAACTGGACGTTCGAGCCGCTGGTGGCGAGGGCTCGGTCTTTTAATAACAGCGTGGCGTAGTTGCGGTCGGGGAAGAGCGGGTTGCGGAGGCCGACGGGCCAGCCGGGGAGGCCGTGGTGGTGGCCGTGGGCGCGGAGGCTGCTGAAGCCGCCGTGAATCAGGAAGGAGGGGAGGGGAGAAGAGGGGGAGAGCAGGGCCTCGCAGAGGCGGTCGATGGCGTAGCCTTTGCCGATGGCTCCCAGGTCGATCTCGACGCCGGGGGTGAGGACGCGAATGGTGGAATCGGCGGGATTCAGTTCGACACGCCGAGACATGCCGAGGGAGAGCCGAGCCGGAGATGGGGCAAAGTCGCCGGATTCTCCGAATCCGGTGTACTCCGTCGAGCCCGCTTGCTGTCGAGCAGAGAGATCTGAAGGGGCGTGTTTCTTCTGCGAGGCGGAAGTCGATCCACCGGACTCGGAGAGTCCGGCGACTTTGTCGATCTCGGACTGTTCCGGGATGCGGCCCGCCTGGCGGCACTCGCGCCACAGGCGGATCAGCGGGCCAGAGGTGGGGTCGAACGCTCCCTCGGTGGCTGTGGAGAACTCTTGGCACTGGACGAGTAACGCGAACACCTCGGGCGGGAGTGACCGCCACTCGCCGGGTTTTAAGGTCTTCAGTTGCGAGATCAGCGAGTCATCGCGGTAGATCGACAGCTGGGCTTCGATCGGGTGTAGCAGGTCGAGGGCCTCGCTGGCGGCCATGATTTGGTCGGGCGGTCCCGGGTTCATGACCACCGACCACGGGCAGGCCATCGCTCGCGTTTCGAGGCGGACTGTGGGGCCAGACACCGGAACTGAGCGTTCTTCAACCGGAGCGTCTCGGTCGGCCAGCCGGAGTAAAGCTCGGCCCGCCAGAAAGTCACGACGAGTGTCTGGACCGGACATGGGTTTCGTTCCCGGCGGTCAAGGTAGAGTTTGCCCCTTGGTCCCTTGGTATGGACCAACTGAGTCCCGAGAGGTCGTTGGCAAGTTCGGAATCTCAGTCGCGGAGCGACATGAGCTACGTAGGTCATGTCGCTCCGCGACTGACATTACGTGCGCCAAGCATTCGGGGAAAGAACGCCGAAACTCGCGCACTGGCACGTAGAAAACGTGCCCCACGCAGAACCGGCGGCTAGCGCCGTGCCGCTCACATTGCGCAGCAGAAAACGAGACACCAAGGGGCTTGGTCTCCCGTTCTTCGTGGATTCGTGTTACCCAGGCCAGCACCCGCAGTGTGTCAAACCTTGAGGGTGCCCTTGCGGGTGCGACGGTGGGTATGGCTGGCCGGGCGCTTGCCGTGGTTCGCCTTCTTGAGCTTCTTGCCGTTCTTCGCCATCTGAACACTCCTGATCGGTAATTGTGTGGAGGGAAGAGTTTAGCGAGTGAGGGCGGTTCGGAAAAGTGACTGAGGGAAGGATTCTGTTGAGGAATGGAAGATCGCCGAGAGATCGACGTTACTGCAACAGCGTGCTTGCCTTACGGATGGGACCGTGGGATAGGCTTCCAGCCTGTCATCTCAGCAACCTGACAGGCTGGAAGCCTATCCCACGTCACAGCGACCAAGGAATCAGAAACGCGTGGTGCTTGACCAGCTCGGCCTTCCCGTCCTGGGCGATGAACTGCGTGAAATACAGGATAAACGTGTAGACCGCCAGCAGCGGGAACACCAGACCCACCCGCACCAGCACCCGCGTCAGGAGCCACGACTTCAGCCCCAACTCCCGCCGCTGCACCGCCCGGTGATACACCCAACCGGTGACGACGCGGGCCGGAAAGATACTCAGAATGAAGATCAGCGTAATCGGCCACTGGGCGTCCGATGGCAACTGAAATGCCTTGAACAGGTACATCGGCAGGGCCAGAACGTACACCACAATTGTCGCGGCTAGGAACGCGAACGGGGCATGGCGAAAGAGTTCCTTGACCTGCCGCACCTCGAACCCCGCGCGGAGTCGATTCTCAGCTGCGAATCGAGCCTGGAGGAACGGCACCCAGGCGAACACCAGCGTGAGCAAGAACCCGATGAATACGGTGAAGATCGCCGCTCCTCCCTCGGGGCGGGTCGCGGAGACGTACAGCACTGACGGTACGATCAGCCACGCCATTCCCACCTCAAAACCCCGCAATCCCAGCCAGAAATGGTGCCGCACCTGCAACTCGGAATAGAACGACCGCACATGCCCCGACGCCGTTTCGAGATAATCCCCCGCCCGCCAGCGCGCCCAGAGCCAGCGCAGGTTCTTGATCGGACGAATGAAGGTCGGCAAGCCCCCGCCTCGGGCCAGTGCCAGACACAGATGCACCGTCACCAAGGCCCACGCCACCGTCGACACGAACGCCAGTCGCCGATCCGCAGCTCCCCCTGGATCAATGATGTGGGCATTCGCCGAACTATTCGCCAGCAGCCGCAGCAGGATCGTCCAGACATAGACGCCCAGGGCGATCGACCCGATGCGCGGGGCCACTCGAATCAGCGGGAAGGCATCCCGCAACCGCCCCGAGCGGGCCACCCTGCCCTCCACCTCCAACAGATACCCCAAGGCAAACAGATTCACGACGGGCACAGCTGCGATGACCGAGAGGAGGAAGATCAGACTCCCCAGCCCGAACAGCAGTTGAAACGACCAGATCAAGAACGCGATGGGGCGACGCCACGGGACGGGGCATGGGGGGAGTCGGCCCTCGTGGGAACTGGAGCCCTCTTCTGGATTTAAGGTATCCGTCGCGGGTGGCAGAATCCACGCCTCCTCGGACGACAAGACCTCGTCTTCGAAGAAGGCGTCCGCAACGATCATGGATTCGGCGGGCGTCATCAGTTCCGCTTTCGAGGAGGCCGGGCGTTGCCAGTGTACAAGTGAAGCATTCTGCCCACCGCAGGAGCTGCCTATTCCGTGAGCGGCACGGCGCTAGCCGCCGGTTCCTGTCACCGTGGTCCGTCCAGAAACCGCGTATTGGCAGAACCACGCAGACCGGAACCGGCGGCTAGCGCCGAGCCGCTCACGACCGATGAGATTACCACACACCAAGGAGGGAAGTTTCGGCTGAAATCTGAAACGCCGGATTCAGGGGTGAGGTAAATTCGAACGTGGGATAGGCTTCCAGCCTGTCGTCGCCGGATTCTCCGAATCCGGTGGAGCGGCGTGCCTGCCGTAGCTACCTTCGCCAGAAGGTGGGCATCTGAGTTCGGCGTTCGCGGGTGCCAGCAGACTTCCGAAGTCTTCGGAGACTTCGGAAGTCTTTCCCTGCTCTTGGACGCGGGTTCCAAGTCGCCCGCGTTCTGGCGAACGCAGTTACGGTGTCGTTTGCAGGGGAGTGATCGTCATGCGATGGAAGTCAGTCTTACCGGCGATTCTCGTGGTCGCGGGGCTGGCCGTGCTGACATCGGTCGCGGTGACCAGCCCGGTCCAGGATCTCGATCCGCCGGAACTGCGGGAACCGGTGGCGGGCGACCTCCAATCCGTGGCGACCAGCGTCGATGAGTCGCTCCTGCAGCAGTTGAATGCTGCCGAGGTCTCACCGGCTGCGAAGGCGGACGACCTGACGGTGTTGCGGCGGTTATCGCTGGCTCTGCATGGGACGATTCCCTCGCTAGAGGAGATCCGCCGGTTCGAGGCAGACGCGCGGCCCGACCGGTTGGCAATCTGGACGAACGCCCTCCTGGATGACAATCGGTTCGCGGACTATTTCGCGGAACGACTGGCCCGAGCATACGTCGGGGTCGAGGGGGGCCAGTTCCCGATCTATCGACGCGATCGTTTCACCGCCTGGATCAGCCAGCAATTGAAGGATCGGGTGCCCTATGACCAGATGGTCCGGCGGATGATCGCGGAAGAGGGAGTGCCCACCGACAAGGCTGCGGTGAACTTTGCCGTGGCCAGCCTGGCCAACAAGGAATTCGACGCCAACAAGCTGGCCGGTCGGACGGTGAGGGCTTTTCTCGGCCAGAGGATCGATTGTGCTCAGTGCCACAACCATCCCTTTACCCATTGGAAGCAGAAGGAATTCGAGGGACTGGCGGCCTGCTTCGGACAGCTCGATCTGTATCCAGTCGGTGTCATCGACAACTCGGATAAGAAGTACATCATCGAGGACCGCGAGACACTCGAAAAGCGGACCGTGGAGCCGAGTGTGCCCTACGCTGCGGACCGTTATCCCCAGGAGGGCACGCCGCGAGAACGTCTCGCCCAGTGGGTCACGCATCCCAGCAACACACGCTTCGAGCGGGCGATTGCCAATCGGGTGTGGGGGCTGCTGTTCGGCAAGCCGTATCTGGCGGATCGACCGGTGGATGACCTGCCCGACCCCGAGGATCCGGAGTTCCAGACGCAGACGAAAATCCTGGATGTCCTGGGGGCTGACTTCCGCTCGCACGGGTGCGACCTGCGAAGACTGATTCAGGTCATCACCTCCACCCAGGCGTACCGTCGCAGCTCCCGGCACCCGTCTCAAGACGCGGTCGTGTTGGAAGAAGCCGAGAAATTGTGGAGCGTGTTCCCGCTCAATCGGCTGCGGCCCGAGCAGGTGATCGGGGCCATGCTGCAAAGCAACTCGGTGAAGACGATCGACCAGAACTCGCACCTGTTCTCGCGCGCATTTCGGTTCTTCAAGGAGCGGGACTACGTGAACGAGTTCGGCGACCCCGGCGAGGCGGAACTCGAACAACACTCAGCCACAATCCCTCAGACCCTGCTCAACATGAACGGCGAGTTCGCTCGCGAGATGTCGCAGACCGGCCTGTTCGCGACACCGGGGACGCTGCGCCGGTTCTCGCCGACGAACGAGGCACTGCTGGACAATGCGTTCCTGACGTGCCTGACGCGCCGGCCGACGGAGGCGGAGCGGAAGCACTTCCTGAGCCAGTTGCCAGAGCGTCCCAAAGATGCCGACGATGCGGTTCTGGAAGACCTGTTCTGGACGTTATACAACTGCGAAGAATTCACATGGAACCACTGAGGGAGAGCGATCAGCCGTCAGCGATCAGCCATCAGCCAGAACGCCCAGGGGTTGCAACCCCTGGGCTTCCCCTCTGTCGATCAACCATCAACCATAAACCATCAACCTCTTCGAGCCTGCCATGTCCCTCACCGTCCCTCACGACTGGTCCCGCCGCGATGCCCTCCGCATTGCACTGGCGGGTGGTGTGTCGTTTCTGCTCCCGGCGATTGAAGGCCGCGCGGTCGAGAAGCGCGGACCGGAGCGCCCGACGAGCCTCATCACGCTCTGGATGGGAGGCGGGCCGAGCCAGATGGAGACGTGGGATCCACACCCCGAATCGAAGAACAGCGACAAGATTCGGGCCATTAACACGAAGGTGCCCGACCTCAAAATTGCCCACCTGCTCCCGCAGATGGCCGAGCAGATGCAACACCTGTGCGTGATCCGGTCACTGACCTCGAAGGAGGGCGACCACGAGCGCGGGTCGTACTTCGTGCAGACAGCCTACCGCCCCGACCCGACGGTGCGGCATCCCTCGTTGGGGGCGATCCTGACCCATGAGCTGCCCGATCCGAAGATCGAGATTCCGAACAGTGTCGCTCTCAGTGATAGCCAGGACTTCGCTGTCCCACGCGGCGGCTACCTGGGCGATCAGTTCGATGCCTTTCGCGTTTACGACCCCGGCCAGAACCTGCAAAACATGCGGCAGGGCGTCGACCAATCGCGGCAGGATCGGCGGCTGGCGAACCTCGGCGTTGTGTCCAGCGCCTTTCGCCAGGGGCGCGAAGTCCGTGTCGAGGGGACGCTGCATCAGCAGACCATCGAACGCGCCCTGACGATGATGAAGTCCGATCAACTCAAGGCGTTCGAGATCCAGGACGAGACCAAAGAGACCATCGCCCGCTACGGCGACACCCGCTTCGGACGCGGTTGCCTCGTGGCCCGCCGACTGGTCGAGACCGGCGTCCGCTCGATCCAGGTGACACTGACCGGCTTCGACACGCACGCCAGCAACTTCGAAGGGCACGTCACCCAAACCAAAATCCTCGACCCGGCGTTTGCCTCGCTCATCCAAGACCTCGCCGACCGCGACTTACTGGCCTCGACGGTCGTCCTGTGCATCGGCGAATTCGGTCGCACCCCCCGCATCAACCCCCTCGGCGGCCGCGACCACTGGCCCCACAACTTCTCCGCCGTCATCGGCGGCGGCGGACTCGCCCAGGGCCGCATCATCGGCTCCACCACAGCTGACAACCAAACCGATGACAAGCCCATCAAACCGACCACCCCGATCGAGATCCCCGACCTCTACGCCACGATCCTCGACCGCATGG
>JAYWFM010000108.1:0-31429 GCA_043778825.1 Planctomycetota bacterium
CTGCAATACAACCCGGAGAAACTCACGCGCTCCTTGCAAGCCCAGTTCGTCGAAGCCGGGGGCCAGAACCGCTCCGAGGCCCTGCGGCTTACCGGTCCGCCGATCGAGACGATCCAGCTCGAAGCCACGATCGATACCACCGACTTCCTGGAGAAGCCGGACCAGAATCGAGTCGCCACGCAGTCGGGAATCCACCCGCAGTTGTGTGCCCTCGAAAGCATGATCTACCCGCACAGCACCAAACTCGAAGTGGCCTACAGCAACCAAAGTCTCGGGATGCTGGAGATCGCTCCCATGGAGGCTCCTCTCTCAGTCTTTGTGTGGGGCAAGTCCCGCATCGCCCCGGTGCGGCTGACCGAGTATCGCGTGAACGAGGAGTTCTTCGACACCGAACTCAATCCGATCCGGGCGCAAGTCAGCCTGGGGATGCGCGTCCTCAGCGTGAGCGACCTCGGCCACGGGCACATCGGGGGGAACCTGTACATGACCTATCAGAAGGCGAAGGAACAACTCGCCGATCAGTTCGCCGGTGGCGACATCCGCGCCCTCGGCATCGGAGGCATCCCCGTATGAATCCGAACCTCCCCTCGATCCCCGCTCCCGGCTCCATCGAGCAAAGCCTCTACCCCCCCAACAGCCGCTATCACGGTCTGGCAATTCTCCGACTGACCGCTGGCGAGGAACGCGAGATTGCGTACTTGTCGCGGCGGTTTCTCCCGCCACCCGAGCGGCATGTCGAACTGCGCGTGCATCGCGTCGTTCAGGGGGAGCGCCTCGACAACATCACCGCGCAGTATCTGGGCGATCCGGAGATGTTCTGGCGGCTGTGCGATGCCAACGGGGCAACTCGTCCCACCGAGTTAACGGAGACCGCCGGTCGGTTGATCCGCATCACGTTGCCGGATGGCTATATGGGGTTCTCGCATGCTTAAGGGGCTGCAACTGACGATCCTCGCCGGACCGGTGGTGCCTGTGCCGCTGCCGTCGCTGTTCATTGATGCGCTCGAGTCCGTGAGTGCCCAGACGGGGAACGCGCATGGGTTCGAGTTGAAGTTCATCCTGGACCGGCGGTCGCCACTGCCGACGTTGCTGACGGTGAGTGGTGCCAACCTGCCCGACTTTCGGGTGATTCTGATCGTCACCCTCCGGGGCATGCCGCATGTGATCGCCGATGGGATCGTCACGCATCATCAGGTCGATACATCGCAATCGCAGCCGCGGCTCATTATCCAGGGCGTGGGGATCACCGCGGCGATGGACCGCGATGATCGGACTGACTTGATTCAGTACATGGGGTTGCCGCCCACCGAACGGGTGCGGGCGATCTTCTTAAAGTATCTGCGGTTCGGTTTGATTCCCGCCGTGTTTCCATCGATTGGAAACTTCATTCCCGATCCGCTGTCGATGTCCCCCGTCCATCGGGGCACCGACCTGGGCTATGTCCGCCGATTGGCAGAAGATGTGGGCAATGATTTCTACATTCTTCCCGGTCCAGTTCCGGGAACGAACCTGGCCTACTGGGGGCCCAAGATCCGTCTGGGGCAGCCTCAACCGCCGCTGAACGCGGATATGGATGTGCATCGCAATGTCGAATCGATCACCTTCCAAGTCGACACGGAACAGCACGAACAACCCGTGGTCCACATCCAGGAGCCGTTCACGAAGTTATCGATTCCGATCCCCATCCCCGGATTCAATCCGCTGACGCCGCCGATGGGTGCGGTGCGACCCGCCGCACGGCGTCAGACTCGCGTGGAGGGGAGCGCGAAAATGTCGTTCGTTCAGGCCCTGTCGAAGGGATTCAGTCAGGCGAGCCGGGCCCAAGAGACGGTCAGCGCTCGTGGCTCGCTGAATGTTCTGCGCTACGGGACGGTGTTGAAGGCCAAGGGTTTGGTCTCGGTCAGAGGCTCCACACACCCGTACGACGGACTCTACTTCGTGGAACAGGTCACTCATTCACTGGAACGCGGCAAGTACACGCAGAGTTTCCAGTTGATCCGAGATGGTCTGGTGTCGACCGTTCCCCTGGCTCCGATGGCCTCTTGACTTGGAGATTCGCCAATGGCCACTGACATGCTGCCTTCCCCGACTCACCGTGATGTGGATCACCGCTTCCATGGAAAGTTCCGGGGCAGCGTGGTCAACAATCTCGATGTGAAGCGACTGGGCCGGGTGCAGGTTCTCGTCCCAGACATCGGCCCGCTGCCGCTGATGAGTTGGGCGATGCCGTGTCTCCCGGTGGGGGGATTGCAGATGGGGATCTTCACGGTCCCGCTCGTCGGGGCGGGCGTGTGGGTCGAGTTCGAGCAGGGCGACCCCGACTACCCGATCTGGACCGGCTGTTACTTCGCCGCTCACGAGGTGCCCAACCGTGTCAAGGAGGTGCCCCCCGCGATCCCGGCGATCACCATGCAGACCGTACTCCAGAACAGCCTGCAAATCTCCGATCTCCCCGGTCCGACGGGCGGGATTCAGATCAAACATGGACTGGGTGCCATGATCTCGATCACCGATCTGGGGATCACACTGACCAACGGGCGCGGGGCCACGATCACGATGATCGGCAACATCGTCGATATCAACAACGGGGCACTGACGGTGATGTAGCCGTTACTCAAGGAGCAGTTGAGATGCCAGGATTCATCGTCCATCTCGGTGCCACAGTGACGTGCAGTCACGGAGCCCCCGCGCAGCCGACCTCGGTCATCCCGCGCGTCCTCGTCAGCGGCCAGCCGATCGTGACGCTGCCGATCCCCTATGTCATTGCGGGCTGTCCACAGGCAGCGGTTCCGGCCCCCTTCTGTGCGACCGGTCAGTGGACCATCACGGCGACGCGGGTCTTCGCGCAAGCCCAGCCGGTAGTCCTGTTTGACAGCATGTCAGTCTGTGCCGCGACGGGGCTGCCGATGCGGGTGGTGGTGACGCAAACGCGAGTGGTGGGAACCTGATGAAGGTGAATATTCGATTTCCCCTGGCCTTCGACACGCGTGGACGCACGGCGGTGTGTGACGATGCGCGGCATGTGCGGGAGATGATCGAAGAGTTTTTGTTCACGGCCCCCGGAGAGCGGGTCAATCGCCCCGAATTCGGCAGCGGGATTCTGCACCTGATCTTTGCCCCCAACAGCGTCGGCCTGGCCGCCACGCTGCAGGCCAGCATCCAGTCGGGTCTGCAATCGTGCCTAGGCGACCTGATCGAGGTGAAGCAACTGGAAGTGGAGGCCCGAGACGAAGTCCTGCGGATCGATCTGGCCTATACGCTGCTCCGCACCGGAGAAGACAGAACCGAGTTCTTTGAAAGGAGCCTGGGCCGATGAACACGCCAATGCTCCTGTGCAGTGATGACCGGCGGCGCATGCGCCTCGGGGAGAACGGTGAGTGCAAGTTCAATGGGATTGAGTATGTCGAGGCGATTCCTCCGCAAGAGAGAGGTGCTGCAACGTTGCGGGTTCACTTCCAGGAAGTCTTGAAGTGTGTACCCACAGCGAACGCTTGGCGCATCGAAGGCGGTCGCCGATCAGACACATTGAAAGTCACCGCCCCCAAGAACGCAGCGTCGGGTACGGCGAGCAACACCGTGACATTGACGGTCGAAGGGGATGTCGACAACTCCCGGTATCGCCTGATCCTGACCGACCCCAAGTCCTGTGATGTCGACCCCCACTTCTCGACCTACGAATTCCGTTTTCCCTCCACCACATCCGGCAGCGACCTTGACGACCTCGACGAATCGCAGTGCCCCCCGCGTCAGTTCCCGACGCCGCAGATCGACTACCTAGCCCGCGACTACGGTCGGCTGCGGAGGCTGCTCTTCGACCGCCTGTCGGTCACAATGCCCGACTGGAGGGAACGGCACGTCCCCGATATCGGCGTGATGCTGGTCGAGCTGTTTGCCTATGTCGGCGACCATCTGAGTTATCAGCAGGACGCCATCGCCACCGAAGCCTACCTCGGCACAGCCCGGCAGCGGATCTCGGTGCGGCGGCATGCCAGGCTGGTCGATTACCGGCTGCACGAGGGCTGCAACGCGCGGACGTTCCTGCACATCAATGCCCCCTCGGGGGATGAACTCGACCCGGCGGATGTCGTGTTCATCGCCGGGCTGCCGCCGGGAGACACCGATCCTCCGGAAGCGGTGTCGCTGGTCGAACTCGCTCAGCGGGAGATTTTGCCGCTGGTGGACTTCGAAGCCTGCCAGCTCCCGGAACTCGATCCGTGGTTGAAACCGTCCGATGTCAAAGAACCCCTGGCATTCCTTCAGCAGATGGCCAATGACGTTCAGGGCTGCCTCGCGACGCTCTGGCAATGTCTGCCGGATTCGGTCTCGGTGCGGGTGTTGCAGGAGTTGTACAACACGGCGGTCGAGACCTTCGAACCTCTGGTCAAGGAGGTGCTGGACCACCTGAATGTTGTCCTGTGTCAGGTCTGGCTGGCGAATCAGGTCGACCCGCATGAGGCGAAATGCTGCTCGGAGCCCACCCGCCGCCGGATCGCGGTCACCTCGCCGCATCAGTGTCCCGCCTCGACCAATCGGGCGATTCTGGAAGACCTGTTCCCTGACCTGATCGTCCGTCGTGTCACTCGCGGCGACAAGATCCGCCTCTTCGCCGGGCACAACGAAATCCGGTTCTACACCTGGGACGGCAGCCGCTGCTGGCTCCCGCGCGGGACGACCTCGGCCACGTTGCGGGATGCGTATGTCCGATCGACCCGCGCGGGTGAGACATACACGCGGGCACTCCAGAACCTGCATGTGGGCGACTTGCTGCTGCTGGAAGAGGTCCGTGGCTCCCGCACCGGCCAGATCGAGGACGCCGACCCGCTCCACCGACAGGTCGTTCGTCTAACCCAGGTCACTCACAAGAAAGACCCGCTGGTCGAGGTCACTCGACCGGATGGCCAACGGGACAATCTCCCGATCGTCGAAATCGAGTGGCATCCCGACGATGCTCTCACGTTCCCGCTCTGCCTCTCCGCGCGCGGTCGCAGCACCCCCGATTGCCACCTCGTCGGGGATGTCAGCGTCGCACGCGGGAACATGCTCCTCGTCGATCAGGGCCAGACCGTCGTCGGAGAACTGCTGGATTGCATGCCCGGATATGAACACCACGACCCGTGTGCCGATCCCAACTGCTGCGGCACCTGCTCGTCCGAGTCCCCGCCGCAGTTGGCCCCGCGACCGTATCGCCCTCAGCTCAAGGAACCCGATCTGACGTTCGCCCAGCCGCTCACGTGGCCGGAACGCGACAAAGTCGCCCAGCGCCCCATGGCCGCCTCCGCCATGCTCACCCAGCAGCAACACAAGGCCGAACCGCAACTGAGCCTGCGCGGGATCACCCCCTCGCCCGATGTCCCGGAATCGGAGGTCTGCGTGAAAAACTTCTCGATCGACCGGCTGTTGCAACAGCTGCGTGTCTCTCCGCTCGATCTGTGCCGCACAGTGGCCCATCTGCTCCCCGGCAAGCGTTGCCGTGAGGTCGCGGGCGTTCCGGCGTGGACCCCGTCCTCCGAGCGCGAACGTGACCTCCTACTGCGGCTCCAGCGGGACATCGAAGCTGCTATCACGTGGGAGGCCCGCAACGACCTGATCGACACCCCGCCCGAGACCCGCCAGTTCACCCTCGAGATCGACGACCAACGCCGTACCCATCTGCGGTTCCCCGAGAGCGCCCCGAACAAACCACTGCCCGGGTCGAAGTTCTGGGCCACTTACCGCACCGGCAACGGGTCGAGTGGCAACGTCGGTGCGGGCGGGATCACCCACATCGGGTTCCGCAAAGAGAGCCTGACCGGACGCGGGCTCAGTGTTCGCAATCCGCTGCCAGCCGTCGGCGGGACCGACCCGGAATCGGTCGCCTCGGCCCGGCTCATCGCTCCGCTGGTCACGCGCAAACTCAAACGCGCGGTCACTGCCGACGACTACGCCTTGGTCGTGTTGCAGGAGTTCTCGAATGAAGTGCAGGGGGCCAAGGCTCAGCTGATCCCCGGTCCGCTCGGACAGCGGATTCGCGTGGCTCTCGACCCGTATGACCGCGTCGAGAATTTCGAAGAGCTGCGCCGGACCGTGCAGCGTGAGCTGAGGCGGTTCCAGCGGATCGGCCACGATGTGCGGGTGGTGCTGGCCACCGAGGTGCCAATCGAACTGACGATGAAGGTCCGCACTCTGCCGGGCTACCTCTTCGAGCATGTGCGGGCCGAGCTGCTGCGGACGTTCAACTCGGGAGTGCATCCGGACGGGACGCTGGGGTTCTTCCATCCCGACCTGCGGACGTTTGGCCAGGGGATCTTTGTGAGCGAGATCATCGCTGCGGCGCGCCTGGTGACCGGCGTGCGCGGGGTGAACGTCGAGACACTCCAGCGACGCGGGGTGGTGTCGCAGCAGGCAATCATCGAAGGCGTCCTCACGCTCGGCCCACTGGAGGTCGCCGTGCTCCAACGGTCGAGCCACCGCACGAGTGGGACACTCACCATCACTGATGACAAGGTTACGGAGGCCCGGCCATGAAGACCGATTGCGATGCTTGCCAGGGAATCGAGTCGCTGACGCCAGAGACGGTCGCCAACCGTCCGGGTCTGCCCGCGCTGCGCTATCGGGCCGGGACGCATGGGTCGTTCCTGGAGTCGATGATCGCCAAGCTGTCGGTCTTCGGAGCCGAGCGGGCCAAGGCCGAAGCCGAGCGCCAAGCCCCCGCGCGCCGGTCGGGCCAGCCCGTCCCGCCGCCGTCGACCTGGCTGCGGTCCCGCGAGCTGTCCGACCCTACGCTCGCCCTGCTCGATGCGTGGTCAACGGTGGGGGACATCCTGACGTTCTATCAGGAGCGGATCGCCAACGAAGGCTACCTCCCCACCGCCCGCGAACTCCGCTCACTGCACGAACTCGCCAGCCAAGTCGGCTACCGCCTCCGCCCCGCGCTCTCCTCGAGCGTCTACCTCGCCTTCGACGTGCAAGCCCCCCCGGCCCTCGACCTCGATGTCCCCCCCGCCCCCCCGCACGAAGTCCTGATCCCCAAAGGCACCCAAGCCCGCCACATCCCCGGCCCCGGAGAACTGCCACAGGTGTTTGAGACGAGGGAGGATTTGGTGGGGAGGCCGGAGTGGAACCTGCTGAGGCCGAGGCTGACGAAGCCGACGGTGATTGATGCAGCGAGTTCCAGAAACCTGAACAAGCTGCGATTTGAGCGGATTGACCTCGGTCTACAACCAGGGGACCTGTTGTTGCTGGTTTGCAAGAAGCCGACCTCGAACGCATCTGGGACCACAGCAATCGACACGCCTCAGAGAACAGTGCGTCGGATCAAAGCTGTGACGATCGACTCAAAGCGGCAACAAACGATCGTCGATTTGATCGATTCTCCATTCTCACTGGTCGCGTACAGAGACACCATTGCCAGAGCCGCATCTGTTTATCAAGCGGAGTGGAGTCTCACATCGTTCGATTCGAGTCTGACGCTCCTTGGTCCGGTCGCGACTCAGTGGACAACTGCTGTCGACAAGATATTCACAGCTGCCAGTAACGAGAAACTGACATTGCTTAAAACGGATGATGAAGCATTCAATGCATTCAAGCAGCTTTACGAACCAGGAAAAGCAACGCCGAATTGGGCCGTGAACGACGATGCCTACCAAAATGTCTGCAATCAAGTAGATGTCATTGCTGCGGGTCTTCGCAAGTCTCTCATCGATCTATTCGTATCCTTGAATGCGGACGGTCAACCAGCCGGATGGGGGGCAACGTTCGCTGCATTGCTCAAAGTGAGAACCACTCTAGTACACATTGGGCAAGTGAAAGGCTACAACGAGATCGTCCGACATGTCTATGCAAATGTGGATAAAACATGGACGGTCAAGGACGTTCTGGACGCTGTCACCGTACTCAAGACGAAGTCTGATTCCCTCGATACACAGAACGTGGAGGGGAAAGCACGTGCTGCTATGAAGGCTCTTGAGGCTGCGTTGACGGAAGCAGTGAAAGACGTGGCAGAAGACAAGAAGCTGACAGATGGTCAAGTGACAGCGATCAAGACTGCTGTAAGCAGCAAGTTTGGAAAGCCTTACGTTCCTGACGATGTAGCCGCACTGATTGACAAGTGGAATTCTTGGATATTCGCTCCCCAAAATAGTTCTCCGTTGAGCTGGATGAGTCAGTCTCCTTGGGCGAACCCTGGTGATTCGATCGACACAGAGGAGAGATGGAAAGATGCTGCCACGTTGGGCGACACGATTGCAGATTCGCAATCCGATCAGTCTACAGCCATTGGCATTTCGGTAGACCAAGCATTCCTAAAAGCCTTAACAGATAAGAGGGGTGAGGTGATTCAGACGATCAAAGGAGTGGTTGATCGATTGTCGAACATCGGAGACTCATCGACCAATGAAGTCACAGGTGTAGAGAAGTCCGACACTGACGAGCTTCTGCAAATGGCTCGAAAGTACGATCCCAAAACACTCACGACATGCGTTTCCGACACCTTTGCCTTACTCAAGACATTGGACAGTTCGGATCTATTGACACTCAAAAAGAACCGTACCAAAGTCGCGGCCCATTTGGCTGCTGCTCAGACGGCACTTCGGGGTTGGGAACAGGCACCCAATCCTGCCGCAGCGGCGTCGGTTTCGATCCTGGAAGAGATCAAGTCGCAACTGCCAGAAACAGACAACGCCCATGTCTTCTTGAAAAAGGTGGTTACTCAGATCAATGGGTATAAACCGGAATCGCAGCGAGTGTCCAGGCTCGCGTTCGTCAGACATAATCTGCTTCTTGTGGACAAGGACAATAAACTGGATGTCGACCAGCTTACCCAGAACCTTCAATCGAGTACCTCCAATGATCCGAATATCACCGGCGACTCGCTGAAGTTACTCGTGTCGCGACTGGTAGAACTCGATGAAGCACTGAAAACCCCCGCACATGAAGCTGCAAGATCAGCGTTTCGTATTGGCGGCGGGCTTGGGGAGGCTGGTGGTCTATTATCCTTCTTGCAACAGAGCTCGACTGGACAGGCGAACGAGAAGAGTTCCTTACAAGGTGACGGCGACATTATCGCTCGCCTCATGAGTGCGATGCGTGTTCCCGGCGCGGATCAACTGATTTCCGCGATTGGAAAGTTGGGGGATCGCATTGATGCAGGCCAGGTCTTTTCGTTTGCAACACGTTCGGGATTGTTCGGGGCCACAGCTCCGCAGGGAGCCAAGGTGACAGATGCCGGAGGCAACATCACAAGTCGAGTATTTGATCCGACGTATCAACCTGCGGATGACGAAAAGGAAGATGTACTTTACTTGGAACAAGAGGTTGCTGGGGTCTCGGGCGACGGATGGTGTCTGGTGGGACAACTGCTGAAAGCCAAGAAAGAGGATGCCATTTTGCCGTTTGGCAGTGAGGGCTTGTTTCATCCGTATCAGGTCAAGGATGCAACCCGCTTGCAGCGAAACGCCTACGAGCAGACGGGGAAGTCGACACGACTGCTACTCGACAACAAGTGGATCACCAAGCTGGATGAACTCCCCTCAAAACTTCGATCGACGATTGTCTTGGCTGCGAGTCGGGAACTGACGGTGGCCGATGAACTGCTTGAGGGGGCATATCCTGAATTACTCAATGGTGAACTCGAACTCGATGAATTCAGTGCTGATCTCGAAACAAAGCGAATCATCTTGATCTCGGGCGAGGTTCTCATCGAGCCAGAGGGGAATCGTACGTTTCCAGTTCAGACCGGTTCGAAGTCCACTCATCAATGCGAACTCGTGAGTGCGGTCAGCGAGTTTGACGATTTGGGGCGAATCAAAACGAAACTGATTATCACCCCCATTCTGAACGTGCGTTTCGTTCGAGACACCGTGCGCATCTACGCCAACGTTGTCGAGGCCACGAACGGCTCGACGGTCGAGGAAGTCATCGGCAACGGCGAGGGGCAGGGGCAGTTTCAGCGGTTTCTGTTGTCTCAGCCGCAGTTGACTTATCTCCCGGCGGAGACGGCTTCGGGGATGAAGCCGGAGATTGAGGTGCGGGTCAATAATGTGGCTTGGGATTTGGGGGAGAACGTCGGGGAATTGCGGCCGGTGGTGGTGCCGGGGCGGCCTGTGGGGGGAGTGCCGCAGAGGACGGCGCTGCCCCTAAAGTATCTGGCGACGGTCGATGATGCGGAGAAGACGTTCCTGACCACGGGGGATGGGATGACGACCGGGGAGCGGCTGCCGACGGGGATCACCAACGTGCGGGCCATCTATCGCGTCGGCGGGGGACGGGGCGGGAATGTGGGGGAGGGGACGATCACGCAGCTGGCCTCGCCGCCGCTGAATGTGACGAAGGTCCGCAACTTGATGCCCGCGTCCGGCGGAGTCGATCGCGAGGATGTGGACCAGGCCCGCAAGAATGTCCCGCTGGCGGTGATGGCGCTGGACCGGCTGGTGTCGGTGGTCGATTACGAATCGTTCGTCCGCAAGTTCGCCGGGATCGCCAAGGCGCAGGCGAAAGTTCTCAGCATCAATGGCCAGAACACGGTCGTCGTGACGATTGCCGGGCTGGATGACATCCCGGTGGTGCGAGACAGCCTGCTGTACCGCAATTTGGTCACCACCGTGAAGAAGTACGCCGACCCGGAGCAGGCTGTGCTGGTGGAGCCGCGCGAGCTGTTGCTGTTGCTGACGCAGGCCCGGATCAAGGTCGAGGACAACCACCTGTTTGAGGTCGTGAAGGAAGAGGTGCGGCAGCGCATCCTCAAGCGGTTCACGTTCGAGCGGGCGGAGCTGGGCGAGTCGGTGTTGCTCAGCGATCTGATCGAGACGATCCAGAACACGAAGGGGGTGCGGTATGTGGATGTGGACATGTTTGACCGGATGCGGCAGTTCTACGGGACGGGGGACATGGTGCGGAAAGCAGCTTGCCTCGCAAAAGCACTGACACCGAAAACAAGGATCGCGTGTGTTGAGGCACGCTTGACGGATGAGGACAGAGAAACGCTGGTCGTGAAACCTTCCGAACCGCCCCTACAGACCATTGAGCAGTTGCTCGATGCGGGAACACCGTTCAAGAAGGAGAAGAATCACTTCATCTCGGCGATGACGGTGAGTGATTCAAAGGACATCAAACAGGATGATGCACTGACCTCGGATGCACTCGTGACCCTGTACATCTTCGAGAACGGTGACAGCAACCGCCAACCCCCGAACTCCACCGGCCCCGCCCCATTCCCCGCCCAACTGGCCTACTTCGCCGACCTCGCGGGCACCATTATCTTGAAGGAGATCAAATGACCACCTTCAACGACCGCCTCTACCAACTGATCCCCGCGATCTATCGCATTCGCGATGAAGAGAGCGACGGGCCGCTGCGGGCGTTGCTCAGCGTCGTGACGGAGCAGGTCGATGTCATCCAGCGCGACATGGACCAGCTGTACGACAACTGGTTCATCGAGACGTGCGACGAGTGGGTGGTGCCGTACATCGGCGAACTGGTGGGGCACAAGGCGTTCATTCCGACCAACGGCCAGATCACCGACCCGCATGTGCAGGCCCGCAACCGCTGGCTCTTTCCGCGCCGTGAGATCGCCAACATCGTCAGGTACCGGCGGAGGAAGGGGACGCTGCCGGTGCTGGAGGAGATCGCCCTCGACACCGCCGGGTGGCATGCCTATGCGGTGGAGTTCCGCAAGCAGGTGGCCGCGACGCCGGACCTGCGGTTTGCCGATGTGGATGACAAGGGGCGATTGATCGGCCCGAGGCTGCCGAACTTCCGGGATGCGGCGCAGATCGCCCGGATGGGTGGGCCGTTCAATACGGTGGGGCATACGGTGAACTTTCGGAAGGACCGTGGGATAGGCTTCCAGCCTGTCGATCATCCGAAGGACACACAGGCTGGAAGCCTATCCCACGGGTTGCCGATTCATCCTCGGAAGGTGGGCCTGTGGGTCTGGCGGAAGTCGGTCTACTCGTGTACCGGAGTCACGCCGGGGTGTGGCGAGGTCGGTAAGACGCGGTACTTCACGTTCCACCCGCTGGGGCTGGATGTGCCGCTGTACAACCTGCCGCAGCCGTCGCAAGACCCGGAGGCATTGGCGCAGGAGTGCGAGCTGCCGGTCGAGTTGACCGTGTCGAATCTGCGAGATCGTCACGGGCATCCGTGCCCGAACTACTACGCCGCGGGGCGGAGTCTGGTGATCCGGATCAAGGCGGAGCAGGCTCATTGTGTCGGGGTCTGCTCTCTGGTGGCGGCGGGGGGCGGGTTTGTGGAGATTCCGGCGAACCGGATTCGGGTGGGGTCGCTCGCGGATGGTGAACTTGCCACGATCAATGGCCGACTCACCGACGAGGTGCCGGTGTGCATCGATCCGGTACTCGGTCGGTTCGTGGTCAAGAGCGCCCTCGCGGCCCCGATGTGCGACATGACGATCTCAAACGATGACTTCGAAGTCACCTACCACTCGTCCTTCGGCGGCGATCTGGGCGGGGGGGAGTACCGTCGCCCGCACGATCCTCGGCGGAAGCTGGCGACCTGGATCGTGACGCCGCCGCAGCCGCCGGTGCGGGTTGACGCTCGCTGCCCGGCAGTCGCCGCGAAGCCCGACGTTCCCGCGCCGCCGCAGGGAACCACGATCGATCAAGCGGTACACCTCTTGGTAGAGCGGCTTAAGAGTCTCACCACCCTGGGGGCCTCAGCCACCGCCGACCAGCGGCATGTCGTGTTGGAACTGGCCGTGACGGGGGTGTACCGCCTATCCCGAACCCAGGAGCAGGTCATCGAGATTCCGGCGAACGTCACGGTGGAGATACGGGCGGCAGGACGGGTCTGCCCGTTTGTGGTTCTGCCCGAGGGGGGAGCGTGTCAGCCTTTGCCGCTGCGGTGGAGCCTGCACGCGGGGGCGAAACTGGTGTTGGACGGGCTGGTGATCTCCACGGAGGGGATGTGCCTGAGTCAGATCGTTGATCCCCCCAAGCCGGTTGTGAGAGCGGGTTGTGCGGGCGATGCGGATGAGATCGAACTCCCCGAGCCGAGCCGGGTGCTACTCAAGCACACGACGCTGGTCCCGCGTTCGCCGCATTGTTGTTGCTCCAGCGGGAAGGGCGAGAAGGCGAGCTATGGACGGCTGTTGATTGGGGAGGGGATCGGGGAGGTGTGCCTGGACCATGCGATCACAGGGCCGATTGAGACGTGCCGGTGCGTGGCTGCGAAGGGAGCGGACTGTGCCCCGTGCGATGGGGAGGGGAAACGGTGTCCGCCGCCCGCGACGCGGTTGCGGGTGCTGGACAGCATTGTGGATGGGCTATCGGGAGCCGCCATCGGCAGTCCTGCGACATTGATCTTGGAAGCTCGGCGATCCACGTTGTTGGGAGCCGCATGCGTTCAATCCTTGGAGGTCATGGACAACTGTCTGGTCACGGACATTGTTCACGTCGAACGCACACAGGTCGGAATGATCCGGTTCTCGAACGCCCCTGGTCAAACGAATCAGCAGCCACCGCGTTTGCGTTGCCAGCCCGATGATGCTGAGCCGAAGTTGAAGCCTCGACCTCGTGAACTGACCAGCGCCGACTTCGAGAGCCTCGAATACGGCCAACCCGGCTACTGCCAATTGCGGCGGTCCGCCCTGGACGCGGTGCGGGTGGGGGCCGATGATGGGGGCGAGATGGGCGTGTTCCACGACCAGTTCACGCCGCACCGGGAGCGGGCCCTCTGGCGGCGGCTGGAAGAGTTCACGCCAGCGACACACACCTTGAGCGTTCTGTACATCAACTGAGGATCGGGCGGTTTCGCCCCTGGGAGAAGAGCCATGTTCGGAGACTTCAGCCGGTTCGAGAACGATCCCGAGATCGGATTGAATGGCATCTACCTGAGCCAGGGGAGTCCGATTCTGGACTCCGACTGGAACGAGCAGATGGCGGCGCTGACGGACTGGATCACGGTGGTGGGGAGATTGTCGGCGGGGGATACGCTGCGGAGGTTGGGGTTTGATGTAAGCATTTCGAACGATGTAATCACGATCTCACCGGGAACAGCTTTGTTGTCGGGAAGGATTCTCCAGTGTTCGCGGACAATTCCAGTTAAGCCTAAAGAAGCTGCGGACCAGAGAGTCATGACAGACTCTGAAGTCTCATGGGATAAGTCGACATCATGCGTCATCTCTCTCATTTGCGTCGACCAAGCATCCACTGCGAATCTCACCACGCAGTCTTCGTCGTCGCCGTGTGGGCTGCGCGGTGGGATCAGGTCATACACGGATTGGAGAATCCTGGTTTCTCCTACCGCAATGCCTGAGAGTACGATTGGAACCACGGGCAATGTTGCGGAAATCGCTGACACTGAAAAAATGACCGCGTCATCCGCCAAGTCTTATGGCGATTCCGCTCAATTGACAGCCCGGATGCGAATCAGTTGGAACCAGTTGGATGCACCCTTTCAATCCTTTGCGGGGAATTCTACGCTGTGCCTCATCGAATGCGACACAGCGAATGGAGGTAATAGTGCCGAAATGCGATTCAAGATTGCTTCTTGCCCTCAGAATGTGATCTCTCCGGTGGAATGGACCAGTGAACCAGACAAGGGGCATACTGGAAATAAAGTCACTTATGACGGTCACTCCAGCGCCGTACTCAACATGCTGACTGCTGAGACAACTCTCTGGGCTGAATATGAAGATGACAATACGTGCTTTCAGGACACTCTGAACTTGCTAAAGAATATCAACGCCATCGACATCGCAACATCCAAACTCCTGAAGGTCAAGTACGATCCTCAGACTCGAATTCTCAAGTTAGAGGCTGGTTCATTCAATCAAGTCGCGAAAGCAAGGCGTCCTCGATTGCGACTCTGGAATTCGTACCGCAACTCAGGGCTTAGGTTTATGCTCTTTGATCCTCAATCGCAGCCTGATGCAGATGTCTCAAACAAGGATCGGGTCCAGGGAGAAGTATTGTTGAATGAGGGAGCGGGATTTCTGATCCCTGGCGATCGCTGGTATCTCCCGATTCAAGACGGGATGCCAGCGTTCATAAGCGGAAGTATTCTCTCCGGCCATCGAGTCTTTCGGGCAATTGCGCCGCTTCAGAAGATCACAGTTGATAGCAATGGCAAGACCACATTGGCAACCACTCAAGCGGCTGCAGTTCCTGCGGCTGCTTTGGCAATATCGAGTGATTTGATTGACTCAAGTCCGTCCGTCTCACTCGAATCGCAGTTGAACAGCGGATCGCGTGCCCACCTCCAACCGGTGGCCCATCGGCTGGACGACTCGCTGCACCGGCTGACGGGGGCGCTGAATGCGGCGCGGGCGTTGACGCGGCATACGCCGTGTAAGGAGTTGTCGACGCGGGTGTCGTATCTGCCGCTGCGGCGGTGGTTGGCTTCGACGTATGTGCATGAGATTGTGGATCACGATCTCGATTCGTTCCTGGCCAAGGTGCGGCGGTCGGTGGAGGTGGCTCCGGAGGATGAACATCGGTTCCGGGAGCAGGCAGCGCTGATTCTGGAGGAGGCCAACGAATTGGCGGGGCGGATTCCGTCGGGGGCGGAGCCGATGAGAAGGCCGCAGGACATCGTGTGACGGGAGGGGCGGAATGCTTTCGGAGTCGTCTTGGCACTTAGACCTCACCCCCAACCCCTCTCCCGGGGGGTGTGGGGTGCCGGTTGGCGTCACGACCGGTCGTGACGCGGCAATGCCGATCAACTATCCAATCGCGAGGAACGCCTCATGAGTCTGCATCTGGAAATGACCGACGAAGAGTTCACCGAAGAGATGACGCATCGCGTCGTCAAGTTCGGGGCTCGCTCGCCCGAATCTCGCGAGGCCCTGCGCTTCTGCAAGCGGCACCCGAACTCCAAGCTGCTCAAGATTGCCCGGTTTAAGATCGGGGAGCAGGAGCGGTTCGATGTCGAGAACGGGCTGGCCAGTCCGTGGGTGCGGGTGTTGCACTTCCTGGATGAGGAGGTGTTTGACCGATTGCGGCTGGGGAGTATCGGACAGGTGGCCACGGTGACTGGGTTCGTGCTGGCGATTCTGTTTCTGTCAGATCGGACGCGGTCGTGGTTCGGTGGTCCCGCGAGAACGCCACCGGCCACGGTCATCAGTGACAACACGCTCATCGCGGTGGCGAACCAGTCTCCGTCACCGTTTGATGAGTGGCTGAACAAGGAGCTGGTCAAGGCCCTCGAATCGCCGCAGGTTCGTCAGAGCCTGGCCAAGTCCCTGCCACTGCCACCAGGAATCCCCGCAGCTCCATCGGGACCGGCGCTGCTGGCCGCATTGAAAGCGGCGTTCGAGTCGGATGCCTCGGTCAAGCTTCCGCTGACCAGTGGCACGGATGAGGAACTGACCCAGCAACTTCAAACCACGCTGGGCGGCAGCGATCTGCCTGCCGAGAAGAAAGCCCGCATTCAGCAGTGGCTGGACAATGCGGAGGACCGCGCTGCCCTGCTCCATCTGATGAAAGCCGAACTCGACTCGGCGTCGGTACAAGCCCAAGCCCGCTCAGCGCTCGCCGCTTGGCTGGAGTCACCAGCTGCGAAGGCCGTGTGGGAACCGAAGCAATCCGCGCCGAGCGAGACCACCAGTCCCCCAGCCCCCACGGGAAAGTAGCTGGCCCTGCAGTTCCTGCTGTCAGACGGCCTTTCCAGGCCGTCTCCCAGCGCATGCCGGACTGGCGAATGATGAGTCGGATCGACGGGAAATCGTGCCATGAGCGTATCGAGCGCACTGCGAAAGATCGAAATTCAGTTATCCCGGCTGCCGCTGGGGACGGGCTGGAAAGACTCGCCCGACAAAAGTCGTTGTAGCGTGGGCTTTAGCCCACGTTTCCCTGAAGGTAACACTCTCGCGTGGGCTAAAGCCCACGCTACCAGAACTTTTGTCGGGACAGGCTGGAAAGCCCGTCCGACCTGGGGACTCGTGTCGCTGATCTGGGCCGTATGGCTCAGTTCGACGTACTGTCGTGCCGATGACTCGGTCTGGAAGGGGTATCAGACGACAGCCCTCGCAGCCGAGCTCAAAGAGGAGCATGTCCTGGCCGAGCGGGCTTGGCGCGCGGCGGTCGCGGAACTCGATCAGGCGGCTGCGAACGACCCTCGCAAGTTCATCAGCCTGGCCCATCTGGCCCTGGCTCAAGTGGAGCGTGAGCATCCCGAGGCCGAGGCCACGATCGTTCGGGCGGAGGCGGCGTATCAAGCATTGCTCAAGGCGGTTCCCTCCGCAGCGTCGACGAACCCGGTGCGTCTGGGTCAGGGAATCTGGAAGTGGGCGAGGGCGAGGCAGGATCGCGACCAGCGTTACTCTCAAACCCGAGCGAAACAGATCGAGGCGGCGCTCAACGAACTGACGCTGCTCCACTTCCCACCCGTGCGGCTGGCTCAACTGGCCATCGAGTCCAGCCACGCCCAGCGCGATGTCGGGCGTCCCGCGGTCGCCGTGCGACATGCCGAACAGGGGATCGCGGCCTTCCGAGCCAGCCAGATCAACAACCATCGTCTGGCCGATGCCCTGTCGCTGTACGCGCTGCTGCTCGTGGAACTGCCCCGACCGGATGAGGCCACTGCCAGTCTGGCCGAGTGGGTCACGATCCAGGAACGGTTGGAGGCCGAAGACGCCAAAGAGCGACCCAGCGAAGCAGACTACCGGCTGGCCCTCGTGCGGCAGTCCATCGCCCAATCGGATGGGACCGAGGCGGCCCGTCGTCTGGAGTTTTTCCAGATCGGTACACCGGACGAGAACCTCCCCAAGGCAACCGCCAAGAGTGCCCCACTGGCGACCGCGCACACAGTGCTGGCGACAGCTGTGGAGATCCATCTCGCCCGAGGCCACACGACAGAGGCGGTCCGACTGATCGAACGACTCAAGCAACAGGCCGTGAATGGGACGCTGGAATGTGGGCAGGCGGTCGCCCTGGATGCCGTGGCCCAGTTGGCGCTGGGGAAGCTGTCCACGAGCCTGACACGGCTCGCCGAAGCTCAACGCCAACTGACACTGACGCTTGGTGACTCACACCCGCAGTTGATCCCGGTGCTGCTGCTGCAGGCCCTGATTCATAGTGAGACCGGGGAGTTTGATGGCGGGCTGAAACTCACCAAGCAGGGGCTGGCCATCGCCAACACCCTGCCCGCCGGGCATCCACTGGGGATCGAAGCGGTGGCGATGCTGGCCCGCATCGAGTTGCGGCGGGAGCATGGGAGCGAGGCCCGGCAGTTTGCGAACCAGGCGTGGTCGATGACGGCCATTCCCTGGCCGAATGGCGGGCCGCACGCGACCCGCATCCTAGCGATCCTCACCGAAGCAGAAGCCCAGATCGCATCACCGGAAGCAGCCGGGCATCTGGAGACACTGGAAGCCGCGGATGTGTCGGCACTGCCTCCGCTGGAGCGGGGATTCGTGCATCTGCATCGTGCGCGGGCAGCCCACTTTCTGAACCAGCCGGGCCGGGCGAGCGGTCAGTACCAGTCCGCCATGCAGGCGTGGAACGCCTGCCAGACCCCACCGGCCCCACATCCGTTTTCTGCCCCCGCGCAACTCGGTCTGGCGGTGCTGGCAGACCTGGGCCAGGACACTCCCGGTGAGTCGACGCGCACCGCCCTGGCTGCAATGTCGAAACTGCTCGGTTCGGACTCTCAAGTCGCGAAGGAACTGAACGGCCAGGGGAACGCCTTCTACACCGCAGGCCGTTATCCGGAGGCCATCTGGCTCTACGATCGGTGCATTGAGATGTACCTCGGTGCGGAAGGCCCAGGATCGGCCAGTGCGCAATCCGTGCATGAATACCGAAAGCAGGCGGAAGACGCGATGACACAGTGAATCGATCGCATTCCCTTGTCGTGAGTTGCCTCCGAAAGGCTTGCCGTGCATTTGTCTACTTTCCCGGGACGGGAGTGTCAGCGACCAATAGAAATGTCACATGGTTTGACCATGTGAAAATGTCACATGGGGACACCTCGCTATGGGGGGGGGGAGGGGCTGGGGAGTTGCTGGCGGAATCGATGGTGGATGTGATGCCGACGTTTGACGTGCGAGGGTTCATGCGAGTTGCGTTGCGGGGGATCGACGAGTTGGGGTGGATGGAGCGAGCGGCCCATATCGCGGATGCACTGACTGGCGAACTGCCGCCCCACTTCCACGCGGCATCGCAGAGGATCGTCAAATCCCTCGGTCCAGAACTCACTGCCACAGAAGGTAACGGTTTGGCACCGTTCTTTTACTTGCCCCATTCCCAATGGATCTCACGTCAAACCGCAGCTGACTTCGATCGATCGCTGGCGGTCTGCTACGAGCTGACCAAACGCTTCACGGCGGAGTTCTGCATTCGTCCCGACTTGGTAGAGCATCAGGACGAGACGCTCACGAGGCTGGCCAGTTGGGCGACCGATTCCAATCCACATGTTCGTCGGCTGGTCAACGCCCGCTGGAAACGGATGCAGGACGGAACTCTTCAGCTCCACGCCCACAACCCCGGCGAAGGCCAGGATCAAGGCGCCGATGGCATCTGCCAGGAGATGGCCGCCAAGGGGCAGTTTCTAACGGCGTCGCCGCAGCTCCCAGTCGCCACGGGATCCACGGATCGCGTTCGCGAGGGCCAGCGGCTGATCACAGCCGGACCGTTTACTGAGACCACGGAACAACTCGGCGGTTACTATCTGATTGATGTCGAAAACCTCGACGAGGCGATCGTGATTGCCGGTCGCTTACCACCCGCCAAGAAAGGGACTGTGGAGATTCGGCCCCTGTTCAAACTCGATGGGTTGCCGACCGAGAAATTAACTGCCGAACCCGCTGCTTCCGAGACGCCGCTCAAGAAGTTCATGTTCCTCTGCGACGACGACGAGGAGGCGTGGCGGAATGCCGGGCCGGAAGCCCACCACTCTGCGATGCTGGAAGCGGTCGCTCTGACTCTGAGACTCGATGCTCGCGGTCAGTACCTGAGTGCGTCGCCGCTCCATGCGATCGCCACTGCCACCAGCGTGCGAGTCCGAAACGGTTAACGGATCGTGACCGTTGGCCCGTTGGCCGAGACGCGTGAAGTCCTGGGCGGGTACTCCCTGATTCTCGCTCAAGATCAAGCCGAAGCCTTGGAAATCGCCGCCCAACATGCGGGGGCGAGAGTCGGTGCCGTGGAAGTGCGGCAGGTCTTTGATCTATCATTTTGACAGCAAAATGCATGAATCCTCGACGGCGATGTCGATTCCGAGTGACGGCAATCGACTCCTTGTTGAGAAGACCAACGACGGAAGTGTTTCCTGTCGGCACCTCGTTCCCAATTCAGTTTCACCCCAGGAGCAACCATGTCCACCACCACCCTCACCCCGTACCTCTTCTTTGCTGGCCGTTGCGAGGAAGCGATCAACTTCTATCGCGAGGCACTCGGCGCGCAGACCGACATGATCATGCGATTCAACGAAAGCCCCGAGCCACCGCCGCCGGGCATGCTGCAAGCAGGCTTCGAGAACAAAGTCATGCACGCATCATTCCGCGTCGGCGATGTCTGCCTCATGGCGTCGGACGGCTGCGATGACAAATCGAAGTTCGAGGGCTTTCGCCTCGCACTGGCTGTGCCGACCGAAGACGAAGCCCACCAGGCATTCAACGCCCTGGCCGCTGGCGGCACCATCCAAATGCCGCTGTGCCAGACGTTCTGGTCGCCGTGTTATGGCATGGTGACCGACAAGTTCAACGTCGGCTGGATGGTCATGGTGCCGGGCGAACCACCGTCGTAAATCGTTTGCCGCGTTCTCGACGCGACAATTGGCGGAGTGGAATTGTCGAGAGGAAACAGCTTGTACACGCGGGAATTGATGTCAACGAGCGGCGATTGTCGCCTTTTGCTCCGCAAAAGGATGTCCTTTTGCGGAGCAAAAGGCGACAAAGTCCGAGCCGGAAGCGCCAGCGCCCGGACAACACGTCACGCTCAAGGACTCCGACCGTGACGCTTCCGGCTCGATGTCTCGTTTGGTTCCCGAATCACCCCTCGTCGCCGCGCGCTTCCAGCACTGACAGGAATGCCTTCTGCGGAATCTCGACTTCGCCGAACGACTTCATCCGCTTCTTGCCTTCCTTCTGCTTATCGAGCAGCTTCTTCTTGCGGCTGATGTCGCCGCCGTAGCACTTGGCGGTCACGTCCTTGCGCACGGCGGAAATCGTCTCGCGGGCGATTACCTTCCCCCCGAGGGCAGCTTGGATCGCGATCTCGAACTGGTGCTTGGAGATTTCTTCCTTGAGCTTCTTGCACACGGCCCGACCGCGACGCTCGGCGGTCGTGCGGTGAACGATCATGGCCAGGGCTTCGACCTTGGACCCCTTCACCAAAATGTCCATCTTCACGAGGTTGGCGTCGCGGAAACCGATGATCTCGTAGTTCATCGTGCCGTACCCGCGCGTCACTGACTTCAGCTTGTCGTGCATGTCGTAGACGATTTCGGCCAGCGGCAGTTCGTACACGAGCTGAGCGCGATCGGAGCCGAGGTACTCGGTCGTCTTGTAGGTGCCCCGGCGGTCCTCGCACAGCTGCATCAACGTCCCGATGCAGGTCGAGGGGACGATGAATTGCACCTTGGCGATCGGCTCGCGGAACTCTTTGATTTGGCCGCTGTCGGGGACATCGACGGGGTTGTCGATCTTCTGAACCTCGCCGGTGTGGAGCAGCAGTTCGTAGGTGACGTTCGGGGCCGTCTGGATCAGGTCGACTTCCGCTTCCCGCTCCAGCCGCTGCTGGATCACCTCCATGTGCAGCATGCCCAGGAAGCCGCAGCGGAAGCCGAAGCCGAGGGCATCGCTGGTTTCCGGGGCGAAGGAGAAGCTGGCGTCGTTCAGGCTCAGCCGTTCGAGTTCCTCTCGCAGGTGTTCAAACCCGGTGGTGTCGATCGGGTACATGCCGCAGTAGACCATCTGCTGCGGCTCTTTGTAGCCGGCCAGTGGAGTTTCCGTGGGGCGGGCCGCGTGCGTGAGTGTGTCCCCGACGTGGATGTGCCGGACCTCTTTCACGCCGGTGATGACGTAACCCACCTGCCCCGGTCCGAGCGATTCACAGGGCTTCATGTCGGGCCGGAACTGGCCGATCTCGATCACGTCGTTGATCGAACCGCCCTTCATGAACTTGATCCGCTCGCCCTTCTTGACGGTCCCTTCGAGCACGCGGACATAGGTCACGACGCCCCGGTAGTAGTCGTACTTGCTGTCGAAGATCAGGCACTTGAGCGGGGCGGCGGGATCCCCCTTCGGCGGCGGAATCCGCTTGATGATCGCGGCGAAGCACTCCTCGATCCCGATCCCCTGCTTGGCACTGACCAGTAGAGCGTCACTGGTGTCCAGCCCGACGATCCGCTCGATCTCCTCGCACACTTCCGGGATGCGCGTCACCGGCAGGTCGATCTTGTTGATGACCGGGATGATCTCGAGGTTGCATCCGATGGCGAGATAGGCGTTGGCCACCGTCTGAGCCTGCACCCCCTGAAACGCATCGACAACCAGCAAGGCTCCCTCGCACGCGGCGAGGCTGCGCGAGACTTCGTATTGGAAGTCGACATGCCCCGGCGTATCGATGAAGTTGATCTCGTACGTCACGCCGTCGAGCGTGTAGTTGATCGCCACGGCCCGCGCCTTGATCGTGATCCCGCGTTCCCGCTCGATCTCCAGGTCGTCCAGGATCTGGTCCTGGAACTCCCGCTTGGTGATCGCTCCCGACTTGAGCAGCAGCTGATCAGCGAGCGTACTCTTGCCGTGGTCGATGTGGGCGATGATGGAGAAGTTGCGAATGTATTTCGTGTCCATGACACAACAGTCGGTGGGTTCGAGGGTTAGGGCGGGTGAGACGACACGGCGAGTGTTGGGGACAACCGCCGGTCCCAGTAGTATAGCGGAAGTCGGCGAATCGAGGAGACCGTGCTGTCCGGCTCTCGCTTCTGAGCGGATCGGCCTCCCCCCCACAAGTTTGCTCGTAGCCGGGAAGCCAGATACACTTACTCCATGCAGACTGTCACACTTTCCGCCCATGTGAATGGCGACAGAATCCAGCTCGACGAGCCGTTCGCGTTTCCCGCCAACGCTCGGCTGCTCGTCACGATTCTACCGGAGAGCCCCACCGACGCTGAGCGGCAGGAGTGGTATGCACTGTCGAAAGCGGGATTGGCCCGCGCCTATTCTGATGACGAATCCGATTACCCGACGAGCCTTGTCTGTACTCACTCCGCGCAGTGAAAGAGGGCTCCATGAAAGAGGGCGACGTGGTGGCGACAGAGGCAACCGGATGAGCGAGCGACTTGACCAAGCGCGGATCTACCATGCCGCCATCCGGGAGGTGCTGCTCCGCGAGTGGGATCCGATTGGGGTCGGCGACATTCCCGAGGCGGCGGACGAATACGACTCCTACGTCAGCCAAGTCCACGGGCTGTTGGTTCGACGCGAGCCACTGTACAAGATGGTCGATTTTCTGTGGTGGTCCGAGACGGAACACATGGGTCTGTTTGGCAACCGCCGCCGCACCGAGCAGGTTGCCGAGCGGCTACTGCGCTTACCCGATGAGATCGCGGAAAGCGCCGAACCAGGCGCTGCAGCAGACGGCGGGGCATGATTCGTTTCCGGGACTCCAAGCTCACCGGTGCCCCGCCAGTGGCACCCGCGCGGGTTCTTGTGGCCTCTTGTTGAACCTGATCTTTGGCTTTGAGGGATTGCTCCGGATTGGCCTCAGAGATAAGCTGGGGGCATGAGTACCGTTCAACAACTCGAACTCGGAGTGCGCCAACTTTCGTCGGAGGAATTGGCCACGTTTCGCGCTTGGTTTGCAGAGTTTGACGCTGAAGAGTGGGACCGGCAAATTGAGGCCGATGTATCGGCCGGACGGTTGGATTGGTTGGTCGAGGAAACGCGGCAAGATTTGCGCGAGGGGCGTTGTACGAACCGATGAACCACCGGGCTTCGCCACGATTCTGGAACTGCTACCATCGGCTGCCGGAGGAGGTCCGTCGTCTGGCTGACCGCAATTATCAAACGCTTGTCAATGACCCGCACAAACCTTCCCTCCACTTCAAAAAGGTCGGTGCCTTGTGGTCGGCGCGAGTTGGACTGCACTATCGAGCCGTGGCTGTCGAGGACGGCTCCGAGATGATCTGGGTCTGGATCGGCACACATGCCGAGTATGACCAGATCGTCAAAAGCGGCGGAGCCTAACCCAACGAATGGTGGACCGGGCTGGCAGGATGGTCCAGCCGTCAGCCCGTCCGCTTGTCAAACAAAAATTCACACCCCTCCCGCCTCGCCCCGCTGGAATCCGCCACCGCGAAATCGGTCGGGCCCCAGAGCGACACTCCCGCGTACTCACCGGACTTGGAGAGCAAGTAGAGCTTCAGCCCGAAGTTCGGCTGGCCATCCTTCCCGAGCAGGTGCGGCTCGCGGGTGTGAGCCACGACCCGCCTGAGCAGCTCCAGACCGGCCTCTCGCGGGGTGGCTCCCTGCCGCATCAGTTCCACAGCTGTGGCGGAACTGGCGTGTTGGAGGTTGGCCTCGCCGCGACCGGTGCTGCCGCAGGAGCCGACGGCGTTGTCGCAATACAGCCCGGCTCCGATGACCGCCGAGTCCCCGACCCGTCCGGCGATCTTGAAGGCCAGCCCGCTGGTGGTCGTGGTGCAGGAGATGTCCCCGGCTTGGTTGATCGCCGCGCAGTGGATCGTTCCGCTGGGGCGTTCGAGGGCTTCGGACCGCTGGTAGACGAGAGCATCGGTCCCCGGCACGTCGTCGGCTTCGAGCCGAAAGAACTCGCGGACCTCGGGGTCGACCTCATCGAGCGCCGGGGCGATCCAGTCATCCCGCCGCGACCGCGTTCGCTTCCAGTACATCCAGATCTTACGGGCCTTTTCGGTGAGCAGATTCTCCTCGACGAACCCGTTATAGATCGCAAACCGCCGCGCTCCCTCCCCGACCAGCAGCACATGATCGGTCAGCTGCATCACGAGTTGAGCCAAGCGGGCCGGATGGCGAAACCCTTGTAACGCCGCGACCGCCCCGGCCCGATGACTCGGCCCATGCATCACCGCGGCGTCGAGTTCGACCACCCCATCCTCATTGGGCAACCCGCCGTACCCGACCGTCAGATCGTGGGGATCGTCCTCGACGAGCGACACCCCGGCGATGACGGCCTCCAGCGGGTCGGCCCCGGCCTCCAGTTCGGCATAGGCTTTCGCCACAGCGACGAGGCCGTTGGCGGATGAGATGACGCGCGGGGTGTGAGGCTGGGACATGGGGAGGGGAGACCTGACGGGGCCGGTGACTCGTTCGCCTTCGAATGATATCAGGTCCAGCAGCCCCTCCCATCTGCCGGAGTCATGCGCAGAAATGAGGGCGTTCGGATAAACTCTGATCGGTCCTGTCGAGTCGCCACTTCGAGTCGCTCCGCAGGACGGAACCCCATGCGAAGTGATCCTTCCGGAGCCTGCCCCCATGTCGACCCATCCTGAAAACGATCCCGATCGCGAAGACGCCCCCGAGCCGATTCATGGGCAGGTGCGGCACTCCAACGTCAGTGCCCGCATTAGCGACGAGGTCTCCGTCGGCGTGTTCAGCAACGGGGTGATGATCCTCTCCGGCATGCACGAGTCGGTGCTGGACTTCGCCATGCGGATGGGGGAGACGCAGCGGATCGTGACGCGCGTGATCCTGCCGAATCCCGTGGCGCGGCAATTCGGGACGGTGTTGCAGGAGAACATGCGGCACTACGAGACGAACTTCGGAGCCATGCCCTCCATGCCCCGCGTTCGTAACCCCGAAGCCATGTCCGCCGCCCCGGAGCCATCGCGACCAGAGGCCCCGTCGTACGATCAGGGAGGCATCGTCGGCTCCCACATCTCGCACGAGTCGGTCAAGACACCGCCCGCAGCTCCCTCGATCGACGACATCTACGACGAACTCAAGATCCCCGAATCGGTGTCGGTCGGTCGCTATGCCAATGCGGTGATGGTCCGGCATTCGGGAACCGAGTTCTGTTTCGACTTCATCGCCAACTTCTATCCGCGTTCGGTCGTCACCTCGCGCGTGTACATGGCCGCTCCCCACGTCCCGCCGGTGCTGTCGTCGCTGCTGCGCTCGATGCAGCCGCCGCAGTCCGGACCGGGAGGCGTGTCCGTCGGGCCGTCGAATAATTAGCGGTCAGCTTTCAGCCATCAGCTGTCAGCGATCAGCCAGAGGACCGTCCGCGATAAACACATCATGCGCACTGGGAAGAGTGGCAAGTCGGGCCCGCCGCCGATCTCTGGCTGACGACTGATTGCTGAAAGCTGATGGCTGACGGCTGACAGCTCCCTGCACTAGGACCACACATGACGCAGCAGTCAACACCACAGACGCCCCCCTCTCTTCGGGACGGATGGCTCGCGTGGCTGTTGGTGATCGGCGTGGCTGTGGTGCTGACTGTGCTGTTCTGGGCCCCGCTGTGGCAGGGGGGCACGCTAATCGGCGGGGACACGTTCTCGTACTACTTCCCGCAGAAGACGTATCTGGCCGACGCGCTGAAACGCGGGGAGTTCCCGCTGTGGAACCCTCTCGTCGGGGCAGGGTATCCGATCGTGGCCGAGAGCCAGACGGGGGTCTTGTATCCCCCAACGCTGCTGCTGTACCGGTTTTTGGAGGTCGGTGTCGCCTACTCCGCGAACCAGATATTGCACTACATCATTGCGTTCGTCGGGATGTGGGCCGTGGGGCGGAGGTATGGGTTGTCGTGGGGGAGTGCGGTCCTGGCCGCTTTGATCTACGTGTATGGCTGGTTCGCCCCTCGCATCTGTCTGGAGTGGGCCATCATTGGCGGGGCGTACTTGCCGTGGTGCGTGTGGCTGGTCGAGGGATGGCTGACGACGGGGAGCCGCCGGACGCTGCTGTGGCTGGCACCGGTGTTCGGGCTGTTCTTGTTGGCGGGGCATTTTCATCTGGCGTTTATCGCGACGCTGGCTCTGTCGGTCTACGTACTCTTGAGATTGGTATGGAGCGACGACGTCTTGAATGTCGCCTTTTTCTCCGAAAAAGGACGCTCTTTTTCGGAGAAAAAGGCGACTCTGGCCTGGTTCGGCGGCGTCCTGCTCTGCGGGTATCTCCTGGCCGCTGTGCAACTCGGCCCGACGCTGGAGCTGATGACGCGTAGCCAGCGGCAGGAATTCAACCAGGGCAACGATCCGGGCTACGGCCACATCCCGCCGTGGTATCTGACACAGGTGATCTCGTCGTGGATCTGGTACGGCCCGGACTTGAATGCCGACCAGGTTCTCTTCCAAGGCGGAGCGCTGGCCTATCCGTGCAACACGAACAAGGTCGAAGCCCATCTGTACTTCGGCATGGTGCCGCTCTTGCTGGTCGTGCTGAACATTGGACACGGTCTGATGCAGCGCCGCTGGCCGTTCAGTCGGTCGCTGACGCTGTGGCTGGTGATTGGCGTGTTGGGCCTGCTGCTGGCCACGGGTTGGCCGTTTGTGGTCCTCCAGCATGTGCCTGGCTTTGGGTACTTTCGCGGGGCCGGGCGGTATGGGATTCTGATGGCCTTCGCGGTCTCGCTCTTGGCGGGTGCGGCGTTCGATGCGTGGTTGCCAGCGATCCGAGCGGACGTGCGTCCTGGGACAACCCAGACCGGCCTGCGCTGGTGCGGCTGGCTGCTGGTGGTCGGCCTCACGACCTGGGACTTCTACACGGTCAGCCGTTGGGTGACGTACGCCGTGATGCGGGAGGGACCGATCCTCCCCCTGCGAGAGACCAGTGAGATTCGCACGGAGCTGGCCCGGTCGGGTCGCCCCGTGCGGCTCTGGGCACGCGGTTCGAATGCCGCCACGCTGTTGGGCGTCTCGGCGTTTCCGGTCTATCTCGGGTTGGGGCCGCGCGAGTATTTCGAACCTCCACGGGCGTCCGAGTACCACGAAGACGACGACCTGCAAAACCCCACAGCTGTGGCGAAGCAGGTCGCGTGGTTGCGACGCCACGGGGTGACGCATGTGCTGTCGTTCGTGCCGCTGAATGAGACGGAGTGGTCAGCTCGGCGGGTCTATCGCGGAATGGATCAGGTACTCACCCGCGTCTGGGATCGCTGGACCGAACCGCTGTTTGTGTATGAACTCGTGGAGGCCCCCGGTCGTGTGGTGGATGGCCAGGGGCAGCCACTCGTGGTGGGTTCATTCGAGCAGACCGCCAATCGGTTGTCCCTGAGCGTGTCGCCCGTTTCTGACACCACGGTGGTCGTGCGGGAGCTGGCCTATCCGGGGTGGGAGGTGTCGGTCGATGGGGCCTTGTCAGAGTCGCGCGTGGTGGATTCGATGTACCGGGGCGTCGAGGTCACGGCGGGACCGCACCGCATCGAGTGGACGTATCGACCCCGGTCGCTGTGGCTGGGAATGGCGGTGAGCGGAGTGGCCGTGCTGGCGTGGATCGTGGTTTACTGGAATATCGGTCGAGTCTCCGATCGTCTCCGATTGCAGGAGTCTCAGTCGCGGAGCGACTGAGCTACCGTAGGCGATCTCGCTCCGCGACTCGCATCTCGGTCGCCATCATGCTCTCCATCACTGCACCCGCACAGAACCCACCCGCTCGGCCAAGTCGCGAACCCGCGACGGACTTAACCGCGCGGGCAACAGTTGAGCGGCGTTGTCACCCGCTGCCGCGATGCCGAACCGTACCGCTGTGGGCAGGTCGTGCCCCTCGGCCAGTGAGGCCGTCAGTCCCGCTGTCAGGCAATCGCCACAGCCGATGGCGTTGACGACTTCGATCACAGGCGGTGTGAAGCACCAGAGTTCGGTCGGGGAGCTGAGCCAGACTTCGCGGGCCCCCTGTGTGACCAGTACCCACTCAGCCCCGAGATGGTTGATCTCTCGCATGGCTGCGATGAGGGACTCCCGGTCGGTCAGATCGCGTCCCACCGTCAGCGCGAGTTCCTCTCGATTCGGCTTCACCAGGAACGGGTGATGGCTGAGGCACTCCAGCATCTCGGGTCCGCGCGCATCGAGGATGACGCGCGCGGTCGAGGGCAGGCATTCGAGCATCTCGCGATAGAGCGAACGCGGGGACGGGCGACCCGCGATCGGGGGGAGTGAGCCGCTGAGGATCACCCACTGAACTGCCTTGGCGCGTCCGGCAAATGTCGAAGTCGCGTGGGCTTTAGCCCACGTTTCCCTGAAGATCACACTCTCGCGTGGGCTAAAGCCCACGCTACCAGGACTTTTGTCGGAAACGTCTGCTGTGGCCTCCTCTTGGAGAGCCGACAAAAACGCCTCGCAGGAGCGGGCCTCGATCATCGCCGCGTTCTCAACGAGTTCGGTGATCTCGCCGCTGGAGCGTTCGATGATCGTCGTGCAGGTCCGCGTCGTGGCCGGGTCGTTGATCCACCGCGCGCGGACGCCGAGCGTGGCCAGTTCCTCCTCGATCATCGCTCCGGCTCGACCTCCCAGGACCGACAGCGTCCGCGAATCGGCCCCCAGTGACGCCAGCGCGATGCCGACGTTGATGACCTTGCCCGAGGCACACGCACACGTTTCGATGGCACGATTCACCTCGCCCCGCGTGAAGCGATCGAAGACCAGAATCTGTTGCCACGCGGGGGATAGTCCAGCGGCCAGGATCACCAGAGGGCCTCCAAGATGTCGCGAAGTTCGGCATCGCTCAGCGGGCGCGGGTTGCCGTTCATACTGTTCCCGCGCGAGGCCGGGACGAGTTCGGCGAGTTGGTCCTGCCTCACTCCCAGGTCGCGTAGTCGCTTGGGCACTCCGAGGTCGCGGCTCAGTTCGGTGATCGAATCGATCGTGAACTCGGCAGCGACGGCGGGAGTCGCCCCAGTGCGAGGTCCGAACAGCGGGGCCATCTCGGCGAGCGTGGCTTCGCAGTGGGAACGATTGACTCGCAGCGCCGTGGGGAGCAGCGTGGCACAAGCCAGCCCGTGCGGGACATTGCAGTGAACGCCCAAAGCGGCTGCGACTCCGTGAGCCATGCCGAGACCAGCGTTGGCCAGCGTGACGCCGGAGAGGAACGCGGCATGGGCCATCGCCTCGCGGGCCGGTCGACAGTCGGGTTCATCACAGGCCCGCTTCAGCCACGGGATCGCGGACCGCAGTCCCTCCCAGCACAAGGCCCGCGTGATCGGTGTTGATTTGGGCGTGATCAGGCTTTCGATCAACTGGGTGATGGCGTCCATCCCGGACCACGCGGTGGTGCTGCGGGGACAGGTGACGGTCAGTTCGGGATCGATGAGGGCGATGGCGGGGATCATCCAATCGGAGCGAAGGCTCTTCTTGAATTTTTCAGTTCTCGATGAGATGACCGCGTTTTTTGTCGCCTCGCTGCCGGTGCCGGAGGTGGTCGGCATCGCGATCAGCGGGAGCGGTCGCTCGGTGATTTGCAGTCCGCGACCGACCCCTTCGAGGAAGTCGCGGACGGTGTCGCTGTGCGGGTTCGTCGCCAGCGCGGACACCGCCTTGCCGAGATCGAGGGCAGCCCCGCCTCCAATCGCCAGCACGACATCGCCGAGTTGTCCGCCGCCGAGGTCTCGCAACCGCCCGACCATCGCATCGACATCCTCGACCTCCGGCTCCCGCGAGATCGTCCCGAGGTCAAACACCGTCAGCCCCGCCGCGAGGATCGATGCCTCCATCGCATCGAGGACTCCCCTCGCCCGCAACGACCGCGACCCGCACACGACGAACACTCGACGACCGAGGGTCGCAGCCCGCGGGCCGACCTCACTGCGGCGTCCCCAGCCAAAGACGACCTGCCGAGGCATCCAGAGTTCGTACTTCATCGAGCGTTCCTCCCCGTGCGACTCACCGTTAAGGGTCTCGCCCGCTGCACAAAGTTCGAGGACATCGCCAAGCTCCGGACCCCGAAAGGCAACGCCGTGAAGGATTTCTCAGGGATCACGTCGACAAGGCAGCCAACACGTTTCCGGCCCCCTCTCCCCCGCAGTCGAGTCTTCTCCGAAAGCAGCGCCGATTGTGGGGGAGAGGGGGCAGAACCTTGGAAAACGCCTTGCGAGAATCCTTCACGGCGTTGCCCGAAAGGGTTTCACGTCACAGCCCAGGGGTTGCCTTTTATCCCGAAGGGATTTCAGCCCATAGCCGGTGGTCGAGCGCAGCGACACCACCGGAAAATAGACTCCACCAGCCAGTCTATCCCGGAGGGATTGTAGCCCTTCGAATCGCTGATACGACCAAGGCCGCTGGAATCCTTTCGGGAGATAGGAACTGCTGGGAACGCGATTCGGTGGTGTCGCTGCTTGGAAACAGCGTCAAAGGATATTTTCCCAACAAACTTGTTCGTTGCCTCCCATCAGAGGGAGTCTGTTGGCGTGCGTCCCTCACCCCAGCCCTGGCCTGGTGAAACGGGGTTTTGGCGGCTGTCGAGTTTGTGAATGCGAGGGCTCAATCTGGCGTGGTCTGCCAGCCTCCTGCGAAGTCGCAGGCGAGCCGGGCGGCGTCAGCCCCCGGACTCCTTCGAGGGTCGCCAGAGTCCGGGGGCTGA
>JAYWFM010000109.1:0-2264 GCA_043778825.1 Planctomycetota bacterium
AGGGAAGCGCGGGCTAAAGCCCACGCTACTGCGCCGGGTCACTTCACCAGTTGTCCGCCGTTCTTTTCCACATGATTCCGCCACCCCATCAGCGCGGCATTGCGGGACGAATCCGCCAAACTCGCGCGATAGCCGTGGGCGGTCGTCCGACCGACCAGACGACTCACATGGAAGTAGGCCAGCTCGCGAATCGCGATCTCCTTGTGATCCATCCAGGCGACCAGTTGGGCCGAGATCGTCTTGTCTCTCGCGTCCACCATCGAGTAGCCCCAGAGCAGTTCGACGACATCCGCGATGTCGTCACCCTGGAAAAAGCGATCCACTTCCATCGTGAGCAGCGCGGTGTTGTTGGGGTCCGTGGGCAACCAGCCTCGCAAGCACCAGATGGCTGCCAGTCGGGTTTCCTCGTGCTCGGACTGCAGCGCCTTGACGAGCATCGGAACATCGTCGACCAACCCCAACGTGTAGGTCGCCAGCGAGGAGATGGCCTCCCGGCGGTCGGACACCAGCGCGGGGATCGACATGCTCACCGACTGATCGACGGCGAACTCCTTCTCGAACATCCGATGCCGCGTCTTGTCCGCAGAGGTCAGCGGAATCCCCTCGGGGGCGAGCCAATTCGGGATCGCTCGCTGGGGCCCGACTTGCAGGGGATGAGGAGTCACGGGCCAGGCTGCGTAGCCGATGTCGGAGGCGATGGCGACCGCTGGGCCGCCGTTCCAGGCGAGCGCCACCGAGCCGGTGACGACATGCAGGCCGCCTTCGGGAAACGGCAGCAGCGGGTCAGGACGGCGGCCTTGCGGGGCACGCGGACTGACCTCCAGACCGCACAGCGTGCCCGGTTCGCTCAAGGTGAGTTCCGCCAACTGACCGCGCAGGTTCAGGCTGATCGAGACGGGATCTTTGTTCTCTCCGGCGAGAGGTCGACGGAAGGCGACGCGGCCCCGATCGATGGTCATGGTCAGGAGTCCCGCCCCCCGCCCCGGTTCCAGGCGCACTCGGGCTCCGCCATACAGGGTGACTTCGAGGGTATTGCCATTGATGGTGAACTCGGACTGGAAGGGATCGGGCGTCGCGATCTCGTCGCCCGCGTGAACCAGTGCCCGACGCGGCATGACATTCCATTGTCCGGACTGGAAATCGCGGGCAATCAGAATTCCCTCGGCATTCACATACAGCATGGCCGGGAACGACTTCGCCGGAACCACGGAAGCCACCGCGGGAACGGGCTCCGGTTGCGGGGCCAACCCGACCACCGCCGGAGTGGCGACATTCGGGACCGCTGGCTCCGGAGTCGGCGGCTGTGGTTCGGGCAGCATCTCGGCCGGATTGGCGGCGTTCGTGGCCGAGGCCATGACGTTGTCGACGGGGGTGGCGTGGGTGGGACCGACGGCGGCGGGTTGGCCCGGCTTCCCGGAGTCAGCGGGCGTCGCGTCGTCCGAGCCAATCGGCTGTTCGGCCACGGTCACTGACTGGCCGCCGAATCCCGGCAGCAGCCCCTGGTCCTTGAGAACCCAACCGAGCCACCCCAGCCCGAGGCAGCCCACCAGTAACCCGAGCAACAGATTCCGCCCCAGTGTCGGCCTCAGATAGTCCGGCGGCGTCATCGGCGGACGCACGGGGAGCGCGGGCGTCTCGGCCTGCGGCATGACCCTGTTGGCAGCCGGGGCGTGAGCCTCGGCGGGCGGTCGCACCTCGACATGGGGAGTGTGAATCACCAGGGCGTACATCCGTTCCCGCGTCGAGACCGGCACCTCCACCGGCTCCCCCAACACCGCCGTCAGGATCTGGTGCGAGGAGGCCACCTCGGCCAGGTGCATGTCCGACTCCAGACACAACTTCTCCAGACCCGGAACTGCATCCGGGGCCAGTGTGTTATCGAGGTACTCCCCGACCAGATTCGGGTCCGGAGCTGAACCCGAGCCAGTCAGTTCCGGGGCGGCGATCCGGCGGCGGCGGACGACTTCCTTGATCCGCGCGACGGTGGCCGCAGCCGGAGCGCTTTCGCTGACGCGGGTGCCGATCTCCTTGAGCATGGCGGGCTCGAGGACATCGTCGAGGTAGGCGAGCAGGGTTCGCAGGGTCAGACGCATGAAAACACTCCGGAATGGCCCACCGGGATGGGGGCTACCAGGAATAGTGCCTAGTGGATGGCCATGCCGTACAAGAATCGGGACGTAGAACGGAATAAATTCCGGTCGACAATCTGGCGAGCCGGGCGGCGTCAGCCCCCCGAAGCTTTAGCCCCCCGTAAAAATACCGGG
>JAYWFM010000110.1:0-13001 GCA_043778825.1 Planctomycetota bacterium
CGTAGGAGGCTGGCAGACCACGCCAGATTGAGCCCTCGCATTCACAAACTCGACAGCCGCCAAAACCCCGTTTCACCAGGCCACCCCGGCCCTCTCCCCCCCAGTGGAGTCCTTTCCGAAAGCCGAGCCGAATGTGGGGGAGAGGGGGCAGAACCTTGGGAAACGCCTCGTGGAAATCCTTCACGGCGTTGCCCTTCAGGGTTGGGACGTTTGACGGCACCTCCACCCAGGGTGCGCTCCCTTCGGTCGCGACCCTGGGCTATCACCTAAAACCCCTTCGGGGTACAGAGGCGGCGCACAGTGTATCTCGCACTCTTCCATTCAGCCCACTCCTGATCGGGATAGACAGACTCCCGCCCCTTGTTCTAAAACACCGCCCGCAATGGACTTCGCTCCGACTGGAGCCTGTCCCGCGACGCATCGATGTGATGCAGACAGCCGCGTCGGAACGGATTTCGAGTCGGACACGGGACATGTTCAAAGATCGTGGGAGCAATCGCCATGGATGGCCACTGGATTCTCGCTCAGGCGGCGGCCCCTCTCGGTCGGGTACTGAAAAACGTGGACCCCACTGCGGTCCAGACCGGCGTTCAGACGGTTGCTAATACGGCGCCCAAGACCCCGCCAGCCGTCCACTTGTTGACGGCCCAAGAACAACTGAACGAGTGGTACACGGGAGCGCTCAATGCGGTCACGACCAACGGATTGCAATTCCTGATTCGCGTCGCGGCTGCCATCGCGATCTTCTACTTCGGTCGGATCCTGGCCCGGATGGCGACCAAGATCGGCTCCGAGGTCATGGAAAAGGTGGGCACCGATCCCATCCTGGTCCGATTCGGGGCCAACCTGATTTACTGCTCCCTGCTGGTCATGATCGGGATCGCATCTCTGAACATGGTGGGGGTCGATGTCACCTCCGTCACTGCCATGATTGCAGCGGCTGGCTTCGCTGTCGGTTTGGCCCTGCAAGGTTCCCTCGCCAATTTCGCAGCCGGAATCATGCTCATCATCTTCAAGCCGTTTGGGGTCGGCGACGAGATCGAGGCGGGCGGCGAGATGGGGAACGTTGAAGAGGTCAACATCTTCAATACGATCATGCGGACCAACGGGAACGTGAAGATCATCGTCCCCAATGGACAGGTCACCATCGGCACCATCAAGAACTTCACCGCCCAGCGCATTCGCTTGATTGAGCTGCGAATCGGCTGTGGGTATTGCGATGATTTGAAGGCGGTGAAGGCGTTCCTGGACAAGCTCGTGCGCGGGGATGTCCGGATCGTGACGACCCCGCCGCCCGCCGTGGCGGTGGTGGAGTTGTCCGACTTCAGTGTGGTCTTCTCGGTGAAGTGCTGGGTGGGGACCAAGGAGTTCGGCGATGTGCGGTCCGCGCTGCTGGAACGGATCAAGCTCGGGTTCGACGAACACGGGTTCACGTTCCCCTATCCCAGCCGGGATGTGTACGTGCATCAGACGAACGTGGGGATTGCCAAAGCGGCGTAGACGCTGTCGCTCCGCCATCGGAGAACGGAATTGATTCCGTTCTGGGGCATCTTTCGAATTCGTGTACTGGCTATCGGGAATGGGCCCCTCTTTCATTTTCCTGTCATCCTCTGGTCCTTTCAGGTTGAGAAGAATTCTGGACACTCCGCGCCGAAGCCGACAAAGTCGCGGGCTCTCCGAGTCCGGTGGAGCGACGCCCGCCCGCAGAACAGCCCCCAGCCAGAATAAACCGCATGCGTTCAGAGGACGACCTCACCGCAAGTCACCGTAGCTCACCGGATTCGGAGAATCCGGCGACTTTGGGCCACCTTCGGGCATCACGCTGTCGGGTTCAGCGCGGAGTGTCGAATTCTGACAGGAATATCAAGGACAGGAAAATGACAGGCATGACTGACACTTCTCGCTGAACCCATCGCAGCTTCCGGGCCGCAACCCAGGGGCGAAGCCGACAGCGATCAGCTTTCAGCGGTCAGCCAGAAGGTCATCCAGCGACGGCTCTGTCTCCCGATTGCCCGTCCGACTTTCCTCTGGCTCTCGAGTGGGGCTGTGTCGAGTGCGGCAGAAAAGGAGGGACTGGTCGCAGCGCGGCCCTTCGGCGAGCGGACACAGACAGCTGACGGGAAAGGCCGTCTTACGGGGAGCATCTTTCCGACCGCTCGCCCTACCCCTTCTTCGCCCGCGCGATCGCCCGTTGGCGCTCTTCGGCGGTGAGCTCGTAAACCTTCCGGAGGAGCCGCTCGGTCGCCGGGGTGAACGGACAGTCGCGGCGGCCCATGGCGGTCTGGGCGGCCACGAGACTCGGGTCGAGTCCCTCGGGAATCTCTTCAATCGCTCCATGCCAGATGCGAGAGAACGACGGGATGTGCTTGGGCAACAACCGACCGCCCGGCAGGATCATGCTCATCACGCCGACCGACGAGCCGGTGTTGAACAGGCTGCACAGAGCGGTCTTCGAGTGATCGGCAATGAAGCAACCGACCTTCGTCGAGCCGCTGTGGATCGACTCGCCCCACAGCGGGACCGAAACTGCCGAGTAGTCGTTCTTGAGGTCGCTGTTCGTACTCAACGCTCCCAGATTCACCCAGGGGGCGATGTAGCTGTGACCGAGGAAGCCATCGTGGTACTTATTCGAGTAGCCGTGGAAGATGCTCTCTTCGATCTCGCCGCCAACGCGGCAGACCGGGCCGATCGTGGTCCCGGCCTTGACGTTCGCGCGGAACAGTTGGGAGTTCTGGCCGATGAAGCAGGGGCCTTCGATGCGGGTGAACGGCTGGACCTTGACCCCCGCATCGATCCAGACGGGACCGTGGCGGGCGTCGACGACCACGAACGGGTCGATCTGAGCGGAGGGGTCGATGTAGACATCCTCGTCCGGTCCGAGGATGGCGACTTGCGATCCGAGCGTGACCTTGGAGGGGCCATGCGGTCGCGTGCGGAAGTCCTGTGCGATCTGCGACCTGTTGTGGTGAACGAGATCCCACGGGTAGTGGAGCAGATGACCGCTGGCGGGGACTTCGCGGCGCGAGCGGGCCACGTTCTCGGCACTCGCGGCGATGTCCGCGAGGTCGAGGTGGGCCACATCGGTTGGATGGAGTACCAGAGCCACCAGCGTCCCGTCGATCCACGCGGCTTCACCCGATGCCAGCTCGCGCAGCTGGGCCAAGTCTGGCAGCCAGCGTCCGTTGAGGAGCAGCGTCGGACCGGCCTGGAGCCACTCGCGTTGATTGAGGTGGGCGGCCGGGTGCTCCTCCTGATACGTCTCGACCAGCCAGGAGCGCACGAACGCGCCCCACTGCGCCGGGGTCAGAAACCGGTTCACCCGCTCGCGAACGCCCGAGTGTCCGCAGACCAGCTCGAACACCGGTCGCATCCACGCCAGCGGGCGAAACTGGTCGACCCGCGAATCCTCAAAGTACGCCACCTGCATGCCGGGTTCCCTTCGGGAGAGCTGTCAGCCGTGAGCGGTCAGCCATCAGCTTTCAGCGGTCAGCCCGAGGGGACGGCGCTGGGGCGGCTCCTCGGGCGAAACTTCACCAATCCATCAATGGGGGACTATACTGAGAGAGGCGATGAAGGGGGAACAGCGAATGGCGTCTGGGTTCCCGGCTCGCCGATTCTTCACCCGCAATTCACCCACGGTCTCTGAGAGTCGCCTGATGGCCGGAAATCTTCCCTCTGTCGAACTGCTGGAGGCCACGCACCAGTTCCCCTGCGTGTATGCCTTCAAAGCCATCGGCCTGTCGACCGACTGCTTCGTGGGGCGCGTGTTGACAGCCGTCAGACTGGAGTTGAACGAGGACGCGGAGCCCGCGTTCTCCACACGGACCACAGCGGGCGGCAAGCACACGAGCGTGACCGTCGAGCCGGAGGTCGAGTCGGCAGTGCATGTGATCGCGATCTACCTGCGAATCCATCAACTGGAGGGGATCGTGATGGTGTTTTGAGAGTGGCCACGGACCGCCCCCTCTCACATCCCCCAGCTTATTTTATCGGAAGAATTGTTAAGGCCATCGCCGTGAACGGCCGATATCTCAAGACGACGTACCGCAGCGCATGATACGCTGGAGTACGCCCCTCGACTGTTCCCTCCCTGGTTCACAACGGTTCTGACCACCCGCCTGCACGAACTGCTCGTCCTTTCCGATCGGAAACTCTCCCTGTGAGACTCTTCGGGTTGTAAGGTCTTCTGAGCATCAGCGGCAGGATTGGCCGGGAATCGCTGTGGAGTGTCGGCGTCTTTCGCCGATGACTAGTCCCAGAGGTGGAAACTCTCGGTGGCAAGTGTCTGTTGGACATCAAGGAGGAGGTCCCATGCGTCCGCGACTTCGGTTATTTACCGGCGAGGATGAGGCTCTGGATGTGGAGCAGCCGAAGGTCAACATCTCCTTCGGGGAGCTGACCAGCATGCTGCTCGAAGCCAGCCGCAAACAGCGTTCGTTTCTTCGCGACTTCGAAGACGACGAGATTCAACTCACCGACGATCTGTACCAGGTGCTGACGGCCTATTGCCGCCTGCGTCCCGGGGCGTGACCCCGAAGCGAACTCCATGAAACTTTGGCTAACGGCTGTCTTCGGACAGCCGTTTTTTTTTGCTGTGGGTCACGACCAGTGGTCTCTACACAACTCAACATCCGAGTCCCGTTACACCCTAGAGGCAGGCCCGAATCCCCCTGGCGGCTGTCATTTTCCCGAAGGGAATTCAGCACATAGCCGGTGGTCGAGCGTAGCGAAAACCACCGGTCTGCGGCCTCTCCACGCCCGTCTATCCCGAAGGGATTGCAGCCTTCGCAGCACGGGACTGGCAAAAGCGGCTGGAATCCCTCCGGGATACAGAAGCATTTGTGACCGAGACCGGTGGTGTCGCTGCGCTCGACCACCGGCTATGGGCTGTGACCCCTCCGGGGTGAGGAGTTGTGTCGAGACCGATGGGTTGCAACCGGTGTCGCCTGCGAGTGCGAGGGACGCAGTGTGAGACCACTCAAGTGGGCGAAAGCCCACGCGACGAGATCGGCCTTACTTCCTCCAGATCGACTGGAGGGGGACCAGAGTGCCCTCCACGATCTCAAATCCATCCGGTGACAATTCGATCCGTCGCGGCCCCTGGGTCGTGTCCACACCGACGGAGATCGCGGACAATCCTCCGGTACAGAAGATCTCGATCGATCCCCGGTCGACCAGGATGTGCAGCTGCCCCTGGCCCCCCTGGGTGGTGAGCATCGGGGCGGTGACATTCCGACAGGTGATCGTTCTGTTTTTTCCATCGCACTCGAACGTGATCGGCACACCATGCAGTGTCAATGTCGCCTTGTTTGTCGGGTGAAATAACACTTCCACATCCAGACGAAAAGTTTCCGAGGGGGTGTCGAGTGACAGAGCAGGTGGCTTGTCGATCCTGTCAACGCCCAGCGAGACAGTCAGCTTTTTGTCTTTCTCGGATATGGATTTGAACGATTCGAGTACCGGCAGGGCATGTAGCACCACCTGGTCCCCCGCCTTATGCAGCGTCAGCTCCACCGGCACGACCATCTGCTGGTTGAACGGCATGCCGGGGAAGCTGATGTCGCGGCCCCAGCCGATTTGGATGATGCGGCCTTGCGGGTCATTGCTGTAGGTCTGAGCCGCGTAGAAGTTGCCGTACCAGAGTTGCTGCTTGGGGCCATCGGGGGTGAAGGTCTTCCCGTCGAACTGGCCGGTCGCGTACTTCCCATCGGCGGCGTACAGCACCCAGCGTTTTTCGGTGGTGCCTGCAATCTGGGCTTCGAACAGGTCGGGGCACTCGAAGTACCCCTCGATGCGACTGGCGAACTCCCACTTCCGCATGTCGGTCGAGGTGTGGAACGTGATCCACTGCTTCCCCTCGAACTCGTCGTACAAGGCCATGACCCACTTCTTCGTCGGGGCATGCCACAGCAGCTTCGGGTCGCGCCCCTGATGCTTGACCACCGGGTTCTCGGGGAGTTCGGTCCAACTCAGCCCGTTGTCGCGGCTCGTCAGCAGGCACTCCCCGCGCCCCGTGCTGGTGAAGGCGGCGATGATCGTCTCGATGCCGTTCGTCTTCTCACCGAACCCCGTCGTGTTGAGCGGGTCGACCACGGCACTCCCCGAGAAGGCCCAGTCGCCGAACTTGGCGGGGTAGACCGACTCCGGCAGCTCCTCCCAGTGCAAGAGGTCCACACTCACTGCATGCCCCCAGTGCATGTTCCCCCAGCCCCAGCCGTACGGGTTGTGCTGGTAGAACAGGTGGTATTTCCCGTTGGCAAACACCAGCCCGTTGGGGTCGTTGAGCCAGCCGCGTTGTGAGGTGAAATGGAACTGCGGGCGGAGTTTTTCCTGGTAGAGGTCAGCTGCGGATGGCTTGTCATCCGAGGGAGTGATCGCCGCGAGGGCCTCCGATCCGCCGGACATGCGGTCGACGTTCACCGTGAGCGTCTTGCCCGCGAAGGCACTCACATCGGCCAGCGTTACATAGTCTGCTGGCCCCTCGGCGTATTCGATCTCGAACTCGCGGACGGTCTGGCTATCGACCGTGAACCGCATCCGCCGCTTCGGGGCACCGTTCTTGACCGGGAGATGCAGATACCGTTTCTCGACCGCGATGGTTCGCACCGCCGGTTCGATTCCGCGCCGCTTATCGCTCTGTGTGAGTTGGTCGACGCTGAGATGACCCCAACCGCCAGTGGCCTGATCGATGATCTCGATCATCCCCTTCTTTCCAACCAGCTTCGCGACATCCCACGAGTCCCAGTCGAGGGCCTCGCTCCCGCCGGGCGCATCGTTGGGACCGGTCGCAGTTTGCACGACCTGGCCGTTGACGAGCAGCCGGACCGCCAGCTTCTCTGAGTTCTTCCCCCCACCGATCAGGAAGTTGATCCACGGGCGTTCGATCGCGAACTCCGGCGAGGTCAACTTGCCAGTGGTGCGGTCGCCCTGGAAGAAGCTGTTGACGAGCTTGGCCCCTTCGAACCCGCTGACCGGCATCTGCCCCGGCAAGGTTCCCTTCGCCGGGCCGGGACCGAAGGCTTCGCCCTCGACCTTCCAAGGGGCATAGGTGTCGCCCTCGAAGTCGGCGATGAGGATGTCCTCGGCGGACCACGCGGAAGAGACCAGGCTGAGGAACGTGAAGAGGACAGCGAGTCGAGAGCGCATGAGGGAACCTGAGCGAGGAAGCCAGCAACGGTTGAGGGAGAGCAGATTATGTCCGATCCGAAACCCTTTGGCACGCGAGGCGAACACGCGCGGCCCAACCGCGCGTGCATACGCTCATTGGCGGATCCCCTCCGATGAATCTCAGTCGCGGAGCGACTGAGCGACGTAGGCGATGTCGCTCCGCGACTCGCATTCCGTGTGATACCGCCAAATGACGAACGCTGCCGCCCAACCGCAGCGAGCGGGCGGACCCCGTGCCCTGTTGACACTCTCCCCCAGAATCGCGACGGGTGAACGGAACATTGCCGCACAGCACGTTGGACTGACCGTCCAATGTTCGCAAACGCATGGTGCGGTCGAGGGCGTTTTGGCACGCGGGCGAAGCAGAGCTTCGGGGATATGCGGTCCCAAGCGGAGCTTGGGACCGAGACGAATTCATACTTCCCCCTACAGCTCCCGCACCCAGATGTTCCGGAACCGCGTGGGGTTCCCGTGGAACTGGAGGCTCAGCGAGTCCTTCGAGTCATGCGGTTTGTAATTCGGCGGGGTTTCGTAGTCGGTCGGCCCGCGCAGCTCGGTGTGGTCCTGGACCAGCACGCCGTTCTGGAGCACCGTGAAATACGCGGGCGACTTCAACGACCCATCGGCCCGGAAACGCGGGGCGCGGAAGATGATGTCATACGTCTGCCACTCGCCCGGCTTGCGGCAGGCGTTCACCAACGGGGGGCGTTGCTTGTAGATCGAGGCACACTGGCCGTCGAAGTAGGTCTGGTTGTCCCACGAGTCGAGGATCTGCACCTCGTAGCGGCTCATGAAGTAGATGCCGCTGTTGCCGCGCCCCTGGCCGTTGCCTTCGACCTTCTCCGGGGTCGCGAACTCCAGATGCAGTTGGCAGTCGCCGAACTTCTGCTTGCTGCGAACGGAGCTGCCGACCTGGCCATAGCCGTCCTTGAAAGTCCACTCCTTGACCCCGTCCCAAGCGTCCATGTTCTCGCCGCTGAACAACACCTGGGCATCGGACGGCACCGGCTGCGTCGTATCGACCAGTCGCGGCTCGGTCCAATTGACCCCGCTCTTCCACTCGGCAGTCATCCCCCAGGCTCCCACAGCCAGCGCAGCGGAAGCAACGATCCAACGAAACGGGTGACGCATGATGCAATGTTCCTTCAGGGTGAATAGAACGGGGACGCAGTGATGCGTTCAGTGTGAGGGGTGAGTGACCGGGTTGCAATGACGGGCGGACAGTGAAAACAGACCGTGGGAGAGGCTTCCAGCCTGTCATTTCATGGAAGACGACAGGCTGGAAGCCTATCCCACGGGTCAGACACATCTGACCGCCCGCCTCCTCATGCCGCTGCGGCCTGGAAGCGGCGACCGGCCTCGGCCCAGTCAATGTGCTGCATGAACTTCTCGATGTAGTCGGCCTTCTTGTTTTGATAGTCGATGTAAAACGCATGCTCGTACACATCAATCACGACCAGCGGCATCGCCAGCCAGAGCGGTCCGGAGGCGTGTTCGTCGCTGACGACATTGTACAACCGTCCGTTCACGGGATGCTGCACGAGCATGGCCCAGCCGGCTGCGGCCTTGGCACTGGCCACAAAGTCAGCAGCCCACTTCTCCAGTGATCCGAACCGCTTCTCAATGGCGACCCGCACGCTCTCGACGGGATCGTTCGACTTCAAGGCCAGCCCATCGAAGTACATCTCATGTAGAATGACGCTGTTGCCCCGACTCGACTTCTGACGCTGCATGGTCTCGAACGCCAGAGGGTCGAGAGCGGTTCCCTTCTGGAAGCTCTCCTCGAACTTGCTCTCGATGGCGACGAACGTCTTGAGTGCCCCGCCGTAGTGAGCCGTGTGATGGGGGGCGATCTGCGCGGCACTCAGGAACCCCGGAATCTCCGTGTGCTTGAGCGGTTTCGGAGTGCCAGTCGTGAGTCCGCTCATGGAGAAGTCGGGTTTCCGGTCCTCCGCGGATTCCGCCATCCCCGCAACCAGAAGCGAGCCCGCAGCGGCACCCGAGGACGCGAAGAAGAAGTTTCGTCGTGACAGAGGACTCATGGCATGTCTCCTGGAAACTACCGGAACGGCTGCCAGATGGATCTGGCGTACGGGATGACATGCTACCCCTGTGTGAATCGGGTTGCCTATCTTGATTCCTGCAAAATGGCGAACTTTTTGTCATCTTTTGACTCGATGTTTCGAAGCCGAATAGACTACGGTGGCAGGCGGATTCGAGGAACTCGCTGCACTCCACCGTCTTCACGCGACGCAGCACAACAAGGCCACCCCCCCCCCATGAAATGGATCACCCGCGAACGCCCGAAGATTGACCGTGTCGCCTGCCCGTGGCTCATCGCCCGGTTCATCGACACGCAGCCGGAGTTCCTGTTTGTTCCGGCGGACAAGGTCCACTCGCAAGCCGCAGTGACCGGGGCCATCCCCTATGACGTGGCGGGCGTGGAGCTGACGCACGACGGCCCGCTATGCAGCTTCGATGCGATCCTGAAGAAGTACAAGTTGACCGACCCGTGCCTGCTCGACTTGGCGGTGATCGTGCGCGGGGCGGACACCGACCGGCTCGATCTGGCTCCGCAGTGTGCGGGGCTGCTGGCGATCTCGCTGGGGCTGTCGCACAACTACCAGGACGATCACGAGCAGTTGAAACAGGGGTTCGTGATGTATGACGCCTTGTATGCGTGGCTCAAGCACACGCGGGGCGAGAAGCATGATTGGAATCCGCAGCGGGTGTGAGTGCGTGTTCATGACATGCCTGACGCCTCGCCATCGGGCTGGCCCCAGTCGTCTCTCAGCAACACTGCACCCCGGAGCGTTTCGACGCCCAGACCCAACTGTTGCAACTGGTTCCCCAGCGGAGTCTGTGTCCCATCCCAGAACGCATACCCGCCGAAAATCCGGTTCCAGTCGAGGTTGTACCGGCGGTAGGCCAGGGTCGCGTTGCCGCCCAGCTGGGCATCGTCTCGTATCAGAAAGTGCAGGTCGGCAAAGCAGTTGTCGAACTCGGCATCCCCCCGAATCGGGATCATCCATTCCAGATCGGTGTACCCATTCTTGAATCCGACCCCGTCGCCGGAACGATACCCGCCTCCGAACTGCTGGATATAAGGCGTCTGTCCATCGGCAGTCCAGGCGGTCGGCAGTTCGTCCGACTGGTCTCGGAAAATGGTCTCGGGATCGGTCGAGGTCGCTGCCGTTTTCTGCCGATCAACGGGCAAATCCTCAGCCAGGCACGACGATCGCCCCGCGATCAGGCACCCCAGCAGTGCGGCAACTCTGAGAATCGGTGTCCGCAAGGTATTGGCAATTCGTCAGATGCGGCAAATGTAGGCATGGCCGCCCAAGAGGAGAGGAATCCGCGCATGTCAAGATGTATCGACTTTAACGGTTGTGACAGTTGAGGGATTCTGGTGGGCCGATTGAAAGCTTCGCAGCGAGCTGTAGCCGGTAAGTCCCCCGTGCTTTTTCGATGTGGTGAATCGATTCGTCGCTGCTTTGCCGATCAGGTCGCGCTGCACGGGGGACTTACGTCCGCCCGCTCGCTGCGGCTTGGCAAGACGGGTCGCTCCCGAGCCCAGCCCGCACTCGCCCTCTCTCTCTGGCTGAAAGCTGATGGCTGACCGCTGAAAGCTGACCGCTCTCCCCGCCAGTTGAATCCCGCACTCTAACCCGGTAAAAAACCCGCTACTCCGCTGCGGAGAGGGCGTTGAGCGTCCGTCCGCAGGTCGGGTGCCCGCGTCCCTCCTTCAGCAGTCGCAACCTCATGGCTACTCACGATATCGGTTTGATTGGTCTGGCCGTCATGGGCCAGAATCTGGTCCTCAATATGGCCAATCATGGCTTCTCCGTGGCGGTCTACAACCGCACCACGGCCACGACGGACGAGTTCGTCGGCGGGCTGAAGAACGAGCCGGTGGACAAGGTCTGGGCCGGAACCGCCGACCGCATTGAGGGCTATCACACCCTCGAAACATTTGTGAAGAGCCTCAAGCGCCCCCGCCGCATGATGATCATGGTCAAGGCCGGGGCCCCGGTCGACGCCGTCATCGAGCAGCTCAAGCCCCTGCTCGAGCCGGGCGACATCATCATCGACGGTGGCAATAGCTACTTCCCCGACACGAACCGCCGCGACGCCGACCTCCGTAAGGCCGGTCTGCGGTTCATCGGCACCGGTGTCTCCGGCGGCGAAGAGGGTGCCCTCAAAGGCCCCAGCATCATGCCCGGCGGGCACCACGATGCGTGGCCGTTCGTCAAGGACATCTTCCAGGCCATCTCCGCCAAGGTCGGCCCCAACAACGACATCCCCTGCTGCGACTGGGTCGGCGACGCCGGGGCCGGGCAGTACGTCAAGATGGTCCACAACGGGATCGAATACGGCGACATGCAGCTGATCTGCGAAGCGTATCTGATCCTGAAGGAGACGCTGGGTCTGACCAACCAGGAGCTGTACCAGGTCTTCAAGGAGTGGAACGAAGGGGAACTGGAAAGCTACCTGATCGAGATCACCCGCGACATCTTCACCGTCAAGGACACGCTGGGGCCAGGCGATCTGATCGACAAGATTCTCGACACCGCGGGCCAGAAGGGGACCGGCAAGTGGATGAGCCAGCACGCCCTCGACCTCGGCGTGCCCACGACCCTCATCACCGAGGCCGTGTATGCCCGCTGCCTGTCGGCGCAGAAGGATGAGCGCGTGCGTGCTGAGAAGGTTCTGAAAGGCGCTCCGAACGAATTCGAGAGGACTGGGAGTCAGCGGGTCGGAGGCAATCATCCGAACTCTGATCTAGTTCCGGATAAGAAGCAGTTTATCGAAGACGTGAAGCAGGCCCTCTACGCCAGCAAACTCTGCAGCTACGCACAGGGTTACGTCCAGCTCAACGCCGCCGCCAAGGAGTTCGGCTGGAAGCTCAACAACGGCAACATTGCCCTCCTGTGGCGCGGCGGCTGCATCATCCGCAGCCGGTTCCTGGGCGATATCAAGGCCGCGTTCGACAAGAACCCGAACCTGGAAAACCTGCTACTGGACGACTTCTTCAAGAAGGCCATCGAGCAGGCCCAACCGAGCTGGCGTCGCGTGCTCTCGACCGCGATTCAACTCGGCCTGCCGACTCCAGTGTTCAGCGCCGCCCTCAACTACTTCGACGGCTACCGCCGCGCCCGCCTCCCCGCGAACCTGCTGCAAGCCCAGCGCGACTACTTCGGGGCGCACACGTATGAGCGGCTCGATACGCCACGCGGCGAGGCGTTCCACACCGATTGGATTCGGGAGCGGAACGTATAGGTTGGGTGACACCTCTCTTTCTCCCCTCTCCCCCTGGGAGAGGGGGGCAGAGAAGAGGTCGATCGCGGGGACGCGTCGCTCGTTGGAGCAACCCCTCCTGCTCCTCTCTCCCCCTGGGAGAGGCCCTCCCATCTTCCTCCCCTCTCCCCCGGGGAGAGGGGGCAGAGGCTGGCAGTTGCCGACTTTTCTGATGCACACACTGCATCTGAAAACGCTTGCTGTTCAGCGGCATCCTCGACCCAGACGACTCGCGCATCACTCACACTTGGAGTGCCCCACCAGTTCGCTGAGTTGCTTCGCCGCGCGGGCCAGGTCGCCCGAAGTGCGTTCCGTTCTGTGGGCACCCTGGGAGGTGTTGCGGGCGGCTTCGGCGACGCTGGCGATGTTGCGGGCGGGGAGAAGAAAAGGGGTCAGAGAAGAAAAGGGAGGGAAGAAAAGGGCCAATCAATGAGACCTGACCCGAATGGCACTGTCGTCGCCCTAACTCCTGTCAGTCTTTACCGTTACCCGAGAGGAGTCGGTCTCGCAGTACCTGGCGGGGTTCTTGCATGAGC
>JAYWFM010000111.1:0-12985 GCA_043778825.1 Planctomycetota bacterium
GGGGGTGCCGTCTGCAATGATGCGTCCATCTCGCAGTTGTAGCGCCCTCTGGCGTTCTTTGCCAGGCTTGGTTTTGAAAAACTCACAGCCTCGGAGCGAAAGGCGACGATCCGCGTAAGCAGTCGGACTTGCCCGACATGCCCCCCCATCGGAGAACCCACATGTCGAACACTCACCTCGGCCTGTGGCTTGCAGCGTTCGTTCTGGCCTCGACCATCGCAGCTGCCGATGACCCGCCGCCGCCAGCGTTACCCGAGCTGCAAACGGTCGAGATCGCCAGCACGCTCGACAAGCAGTTGCAGAAGGTCCGCTTCTGGGAGCCGAAGACTCCGGGACCGCACCCCATTCTGGTGTCGCTGCATTCCTGGAGCGGGGATTACACACAGGACCATTCCGACTGGCTGCGCGAGGCGGTGGCCCGGGAGTGGGTCTTTATCGAGCCGAACTTCCGGGGGATCAACGATCACCCCGAGGCGTGCGGCTCCGCCCTCGCCCGGCAGGATGTCCTCGACGCCCGCGATTGGGCACTGGCGAAAGGCAACGTCGATGAGAAACATATCTACCTCGCCGGGGTCTCGGGCGGCGGACACATGACGATGCTCATGGCCGCCTACCACCCGCAGCGGTTCTCGGCAGCTTCGGCCTGGGTCGGGATCAGCGACCTCCAGGAGTGGCACGCCTTCCACACCAAGACTGCGGAGAAGGGCAAGTACGCCGTCATGCTCGAAGCCTGCTGTGGCGGTCCTCCCGGTCACTCTGAGCGAGTCGATGCCGAGTACCTCAGCCGCTCGCCAATCCACCACTTGTCGCGTGCCGCCGAGTTGCCGCTCGATCTGAACGCCGGGATCACCGATGGGAAAACCGGCTCGGTCCCGATCCCGCAGACGCTCAACGCCTTTAACGTCCTCGCGCAGGCCCGCCGCACCCCGCTGATCTCGCCCGAGGAGATCGACCAACTCTGGACGAACGGCCAGCTCACATCCCCGCTCGACTCCGACCAGGCGGAAGACCCCAGCTACGGACGCAAACTCTACCTGCGTCGATCGTCCGGCCCCAGCCGCGTGACCCTCTTCGAAGGCGGCCACGAAGGGCTGCCGCATGCGGCGTGCGAGTGGCTCGGGAAGCAGATTGTGGGACGACGCTCTGCGCCGTAACTCACGACGCCGGAAATGATTCACGCAGAGGCGCGGAGTTCGCAGAGGAGGGGAAGAGAGGGGAAGGATGGGGCAAATCCCTCTGCGCACTCTGCGCCTCTGCGTGAGCCTTCTTCTTTTTGCCGCCTCGCCCCAGAGCACTTTGGGGCGGCACCGTCTTTTGTGATGCACACGCGAGCATCGTGGCCACACGGCCCCCACGGTTGTTTCGACCGCTGACATGCCGTACCGTGGCCCCATTCCCGTGCCAGGATCTCTTCACTCGCCTCGCGTGCTGTCTCCCGGAAAGCCCCCTCATGAGTTCCGACACCCAGCCGATCTCCCGCGGTCAGTGGATGGCCTTGGCCGCAGCGATTCTGGGCTGGTTGTTCGACGGGTTCGAGATGGGGCTGTTTCCGCTGGTGATGAAGCCCGCGCTGAAGGATCTGCTCAGCCAGGGCGGCGCGACCGTCACGGAGGAGTTGGTCGGCAAGTGGGAAGGGATCATGCACGCCGGGTTCCTGATCGGAGCGGCCACCGGAGGCGTGCTGTTCGGCTGGCTGGGAGATCGGCTGGGGCGGGTGCGGGCCATGTCGCTGAGCGTGCTGACGTTTGCTCTGTTCAGCGGTCTCTGTGGGTTGGGGAACTCGGCGGGGTTGGTTCTGTTCTTTCGGTTTGTGGCCTCGCTCGGCATGGGGGGCGAGTGGTCGCTGGGGGTCTCGCTGGTGATGGAACTGTGGCCGGGGCGGTCGCGGGCGTGGCTGGCCGGACTGATTGGAGCGGCCTCCAATGTCGGATTCATTTTGATCGCTCTGGTCAGTCTGGCGATGACGCCGATGATCTCGTCCCTGGGGAATTTCATGCTCAGCGTCGGGTTGGGTGAGGCGTTCGTGACCAAGCTGACGCAGAACTCCGGCTGGCGGATGCTGATGCTGGTGGGGGCCTTTCCGGCGCTGCTCACGTTCTTCATCCGGTTGTTCGTTCCGGAGTCAAAGAAGTGGGAGGACGCGCAGGCTCGTGGGGCGACCAGCAACTGGGCGGCCAAGGACCTGTGGGGCGTGGCCATCGGCTGCCTCGGTCCGCTGGGGATGGTTGTCGTGTATGCGCTGGACTACCCGTTGGCGGTGCAACTGGTCGCGATCGCAATCGGGCTGGCCGCAGCCTTTATCGGCTACACCTATCCCGTGCGGAAGTACCTGGAGCGGTCCGAGGAGACCCGGTCCGAGGAGACTACGACGAGTTCCATCGCCGGTCCCGAAATCATGCGGCGGATGTACATCGGGGCCCTGCTCAGCGGGGTCGCACTGCTGGCGACCTGGGGAGCGATTCAGCGCGCTCCCTCGTGGGCCAACGACATTCGCAAGGCCGAACTTAAGGCCGAGAACCCGACGATCACCGACGCCGAACTCTCCCCCCAACTGGCCTACGCCCGGGCCTTCACGCAGATCGCCACCGGCATCGGGGCCATCCTGGGCACGATCATCGCCGCTGTGGTTGGCGACAAGCTGGGGCGGCGGGTGGCGTATGCGATCTTGTGTGTGGGATCGCTGTGTACCGTGCTGTTGTTCTTTCAGGGGAACACCAGTTTCAACCTGATGTATCTAGCGACAGCGGTACTGGCGGGAGGGACGACCGCGTCATTCTACGGGTGGTTGCCGCTGTATCTGCCGGAGTTGTTTCCGACGAAGGTGCGGGCCATCGGGCAGGGGTTTGCGTTCAACTTTGGCCGTATTCTGGCCGGGGCGGGATCGCTGTACATCAGCTACCTCATCAAGGAGCAGTTCCACGGGCGGTATCCGGAGGCTTGCTCCTGGTTGAGCCTGATCTATGTCGTCGGCTTCGCGGCCATCTGGTTCGCCCCCGAGACCAAGGGCCAGCCGCTGCCAGAGTGATCGCCCGTGTCGTCTTTCGCTCCGAGGGTCGCTCTTCATCCGCGGTCCGGCGACTCTGGGCCATCTTTCGGCATCACGCAGTCGGCATCAGCGCGGAGTATCGTTGATTCGGACCTATTCCTTACCGGAACTCCAGCTTCAGCACATCGGCCTCCCAGCGTTTCTGGAACTCGGCCATGTCCTTTTCACCCAACACCGTCTTCAGTGTCTCATACCCGGTCGGGTCGGTGTCAACGTTTTTGACGAAGGCTTGGTAATACTTCCCCAACAGGCCCCGCTCCTGCAAGTCGTAGCACAGGTAGCGGGCCTGCGAGTAGTTGGTGCCCTTGTCGCGGTGGTAGAACTCGTTTGTCGTCGTACTGCACAGATCCTTAAACGACGGGACCGATGCCTCGCCGATGGCGGCCTGCAACCCGGCCAGTCGCCAGTTCGTCAGGCCCACGAGCTTGCCGTCGCGTTCGGCGGACTGCTCATACAGCGACGCCAGCCCTTCGTTGAACCACGACGGGCAGTCCGGGAAGTTCGAGGCGATGAACGGATGCACGATCTCATGCACCAGCGTCCCGCCGCCGGTCGAGATGTTCATGAACAGCGCCTTGTCCGTCGGCGAATAGAACCCGAATGGCGTCCCCGGTTTGTCGTCCGTCAGCTTCTCGGTGTACTCCTCATAACTCGGAGCATCGCGGAACAGTCAGATGTCGATGATCTCGGTCGGGTCTTTCGTAAAGTACTGCCGCTGGAGACGCTCGACCGCCCACTTCACCGTCTGCTCAGACCGTTGCTGCACGACCTTTAGCTTCTCATCGCCGACCACCACGAACGGCTTTTGGATCACGATCGAGAACCCCGCATGAGGCAATCGCTGCTTTAGTTCCATGATGTGCTGGGCATAGTCGGCGGGCGTGAAGTCCCCCTTCGCAGCTGCGGTGGCGACCGGGAGTTTGGGAGTGTCGAGCCGGAGGCGGACCAGCGTCCACTGGTCGGGGGCATACTTTAGTGGCCAGAGCTGGAGGAACATCGCCCGAGCCATCCGCAGATCGGCCCCATCGTCGAGAGCCGGGTCGTGGTACAGGACTTCATCGGTCTTCTGGTCGTATCCGAACACGAGCCGGAAATGCTCGGTGGTGCCCGGCTGGTCGTCGAAGTGTGTGCAGGCGATCGACGGGATTCCCCGGCGCAGGTCGGCATGCAGCGCGGCAAATGCCTTGTCGAGTCCCGCCTCGGCCTCGCTGACCTTGATCGTCGTGAACACCGGGCCAATCTTGAACCCCATCTTCCGCAGGGCTGTCGACAGCTCCTTCGTGTAGCACCCGCGTCCGAGGAGCGGATCAAGCCCCGACTGGTCATGGACGTAGTCTTGGTCCACGGTCGCCTTCTGCTTCCGCAGCCACATCTCCGCGCACGCCTCGCCACAGAAGTCGGGCTTCTGCTTCACATGCGGGATGCCGGGGATCGAGACCGAGGGCAGTGGATCGGCGGCTGACAAGCTGCCGACTCCCCACCACAGAACCAGCGCCAGCCCGATGAAACCGCCCTGCCGCCCATTCGACTCCATGACGTGGGACATGCTCATCCTTTCAAACAAACTCAACGCCGATGACCACTGACTGCCACCGCAGCCCCACAGTATTCCACAGCGCGGGCCGGTCAGTCCATCCCGGAATCGGAGTGGCGTGATCGAGTGCGAGACGCGCATTGTGGTTTCATAGCGTGGTGCCCGCTCCGTAAGTGACTTGGATTTCCGCCCCGAAGGGGCAGCCACATACCAGCCCAGGGCAGAGCGACCAACGGGAGCGCCGCCCTGGGTCACGATCCCCCATGAAGTCGCAGCCCTGAAAGGGCGAAACAACCCACCGCGGCGCGACCCTGTGCCGCCCTTTCAGGGCTTGATGCGACGTCATGCCACGCACACCCAGGGCGGCGCTACGCGGCTCTCGCCGCTGCGCTCTGCCCTGGGCTGGTATGTCGGTGCCCCCTTCGGGGCGGAAGAAGGGAGCGATCACGGGACAGTGGTCGCAAACCGCGTCTCGCACTCGGCGCGATCGAGGCGTTCAGACGCAGTCCTGGCCCTGTTCCAAGTCCCTCACGCCTCAACTGAACTTCACCTGAAACCCCGAGATCATCATCCCGCCGTCCACGGTCAGGGTCTGGCCGGTCACGAGTGAACTGCCGGTGACCAAGCTCATGATCCCCTCAGCGATGTCGCCCGGCGTACACACCTGGCCCAGCGGCAATGTTTTTTCGTAGGCCGCCACCAACCCGTCATACCGATCGCCCAAGCCGTTCTGCGTCCAGCGTCCGGCGATGAAACCGGGGGCGACGCCGTTGACGCGAATCCGGGGAGCCAGCGTCCTGGCCAGCGACACCGTCAAATTGTCGAGCGCCGCCTTCGAGCAGCAATACGGGATCGAACTCCCCTGTCCCAGTTGGGCCGCCACGCTGCTGACGTTGATGATCTGCCCGCCGCCCGAAGCGAGCATCGACTCCCGCACCGCTCGCGCACAGTGAAAGGCCCCGATGACGTTGACCTGGTAGATGCGTTGCCAGACCTCATCGGTGACTTGATCGAGATCGTTGAAGGGTATGAAGTCGGTCGTCCCTGCACAGTTCACCAGCAGGTCCACGCGCCCATAGGTTGCCACTGTCAGTGCGACCATCGCCTGGCAGGCTGCGTCATCCGCCACATCCGCTTGGGCCGCAATCGCCTGGCCACCGCTGGCCAAGATCTCCGCCACTGTCGCCTCGGCCTCGGCCCGCGACCGCGAGTAGTTGACCACCACCGACCAGCCCCGCTTCGCCAACAGCTGCGAAGTCGCCGCCCCCACGCCGGTCCCTCCCCCGGTGACAATCGCCACGGAATTCGGTGCAGGCATGGGGAGAGTCTTTCTACAATCAGAGACGGTTCTGTGAAACAAGACGATAACTCGCCGGTCGTCGACCGGCGAGTGAGCGGCACGGCGCTAGCCGCCGGTTCCCCTGACCGCCGGACGAAGGGGAACCGGCGGCTAGCGCCATGCCGCTCACAGACACGACCATCCAGCTCACGCCGGAAACTCGCCACTCCAGGATTCCCCATGCCCACTCATGCCCCCTCGCCCAGCTCAGCGCTCCGCACGCTGGTCGGCAGTACCGGCCAGACGTTGGCTCAACTCTCCGACGGCCAGCGCGTGCTGGTGGTCTTCTTGAGGCACTCCGGCTGCACTTTCTGCCGCGAGGCCCTGGATGACCTCGCGCAGGCACGCACCCCGATCGAAGCCAGCGGAGCGAAGATCGCCCTCGTCCACATGAGTCCCGAGGCCGACATCCGCTCCTTCGTCGAGAAGTACCACGTCGCCGACCTCCCCCGCTACTGCGACCCGCAGCGGCAACTCTACGCCGAGTTCGACCTCCCACCCGCCCGCCTGACCCAGCTGTTCGGGTTCAAGGTTCTGTGGCGCGGGATGCTGTCTGCCCTGCACGCGGGCCACGGGTTCGGCACGATCAAGGAGAGCGTACGCCAAATGCCCGGCACGTTCCTGATCGAGAACGGCCAAGTCCTGCGGGCCTTCCGCCACCAATCCCCCGCCGACCGCCCCGACTATGCGGAACTGGCCTGCCCCGTACCGCCGCGGGGTCTCACCGAATGACCTCCTGCTCCCTTCTCCCCCGGGGAGAGGGTCCGGGGCCGTGACGCCCACCGGCCCGCCTCTCCGTGGGGGACTCCGATCGATATCATCTCTGCACACTCCCCCTCCCACTCACCCTCCCCCCAATGCCCATCACGCGTCGTTTCATCGATTGGCAACAACCCGCCCTGGTCGCGGTCGTGGCGGACTTGGTGGCGAAGACGCAGGTGATGGGGTTTTGCGATCTGTCGCAGACGATCGTGGTGTTCCCTGGCCACCGGGCGGCGCGGCGGTTTCTGGAGTTACTCGCCGGGCGGACGCAGAATCGCAACGTGCCGCCGGAGGTCATCACCGTCGGGGAACTGCCGGAGAAACTCTACCGACCGCAGAAGCCGTTTGCCGATGAGTTGACGCAGCGGCTGGCGTGGAAGCTGGCGTTGCGAAACCTGCCGCATGAACTCGTGCGCGAGGTCATCCCGCACCCGCCGGAAGATAAGAGTGTCGATGCCTGGCTTCACATCGGCGAGATGCTGGCCAAGCTGCATCGCGAACTGGCTGCGGACCGGCTGCGGTTTTCGGATGTGTTGACGAAGATGGCCTCCCAACCGGAGTTCACGGAGACTCGCCGATGGGAGGCCCTGAGCGAGATTCAGGCGGAGTATCTGCGCATCCTGGATGGCCTCCAACTCTGGGACCAGCAGACGGCCCGGCTCGTGGCCATCGAGCAGCGCGAATGCCAGACCAAGAAGCAGATCATCCTGGTCGGCACAGTCGATATGAATCAGACGCTGCGCGAGATGCTCGATCAGGTGGCCGAGCAAGTCACCGTCTACATCCATGCCCCGTCCGATCTCAAGTGGCACTTCGACCCGCACGGCTGTCTGGAGCCCAGGCACTGGATCGACCGACCAATCGCGCTGCTCCCCGAGCAACTGGTCCTGGCCGAGAAGCCCGCTGATCAGGCCCAAGCCATCGCCACTCAACTCGCCGCTCTGAACGGCAGCCGCCGCGTCGATGAGATCACCATCGGGCTGGCGGATGACACGCTGGTTCCGACCACGCAGCGGGTGCTGTCGCAGTCTGGAGTCGCCACGCGGTGGGTCGCCGGGCAGATGGTTCGCGACTCGCCGCTGGCTCATCTGCTGCGAGGGCTGGTCGATTATCTGGAGACGCGGCAGACCCATCCGTTTGCCGCCCTCGTGCGGCATCCCGATGTGTCGGCGTGGCTCGCTCATCAAGGGGCCGACCCCGCGTGGGTAATCGCGCTCGACAAGTACATCAGTGAGCATCTTCCGGCGTCGCTGGGGCACTGGCTGGGGTTGCCGGAACGCTCGGAGCCGTGTCGCCGAGCGTTCGAACTGATCGAAGCCATGATCGCCCCGCTGCTCGAACCGGCACGGATGGCCGGGGAGTGGGCCGAGCCGCTGATCGAGTGGCTGCTGAATCTGTATGCCCACCGCGAGTTCCATCGCGAGGTGGCTGCCGATGCCGCTGCGCTCGACGCCTGCGAGCGCTTTGTCAAAGCGCTCCATGCCCTCCAGAACCTGCCCGAGTCATTGGCCCCCTCGGTCAACGCCGCGCAAGCTCTGCGCCTCGTCCTCGAACAACTCGACCGCCAACTGATCCCTCCGTCGCAGAACGACGAGGCCCTTGAAATCCTCGGCTGGCTGGAACTCCCGCTGGACGATGCACAGGAGTTAATCGTCGCCGGGTTCAACGAGGGGAGCGTGCCGTCGTCGCTGAACTCGGACCTGTTCCTGCCGAACTCGTTGCGGTCCCCACTGGGGATGACCGACAACTCGCGGCGGCTGGCTCGCGATGTGTATGCGCTCACCGCGATCCTGCATTCACGGCGGCGCGTGACGCTCATTGCCGGTCGGTCCGACCCGCGCGGGGATGCGCTCAGACCGAGCCGGTTGTGGTTCGCTGCCGATGCGGAGACGGTCGCCCGGCGGATTCAAACGTTCTACGGGGAGGCCCCCGAAAGTAGCGTGGGCTTTAGCCCACGCCTGCTGGAGGAGGATGCACTCGCGTGGGCTAAAGCCCACGCTACGGACGATGGCGATTCCCCGCGACCGGCACGCCTCACCGTGCCGAGACCCGACCCGGAGCAGTCATTCAACGGCCCCCTCCCCGTCACCGGGTTCTCGGCCTTTCTCGCCTCGCCGTACCGGTTCTATCTCGGGCATGTACTCAAGCTGCGAACGCTGGACGATGATGTCGAGGAACTCGACGCCCGCGACTTTGGCAACCTGCTGCACAGCGTCCTCAAGGGGTTCGGGCGCAGCGACTGGAAGCACTCCCAGGACGAGGCGGCCATTGCCCGCTACCTCGATCAACAGCTCGATATCTCTGCCGATCTGATGTATGGCGGCGACCCGCTGTTCCCGGTGCAGATTCAGATCGAGCAGGCCCGCGACCGGCTCAAAGCGTTCGCAGCCTGGCAGGCCAAGCGGGCTCTGGACGGATGGGAGATCATCTTCACCGAGAAGGAGAGCGAGGTGACGCTGGCTCTCGACGACGAACGCACGGTGCAGATTCACGGGAAGATCGACCGCATCGATCGGCATCGCGGCGACCAGATGTGGGCCATCCTCGACTACAAAACTGGCGAGCAGCGACGAGCCCCGCGCGAGGTCCACTTCGCCAAGGGCCAGTGGGTCGACCTCCAGTTGCCGCTCTACCGACTACTCGCCGAGCCGCACGGCGTCACGGGCGATGTCCAACTCGGATACATCTCGATTCCGCGCGACAACGACCGGCTGGAGTGCTTGCTGGCCGATTGGTCGGAGGAGGAGCTGCGCGAGGCGGAAGCGGTGGCTCGCCTGACCGCGAGCCGCATTCTCAACCGCGAGTTCTGGCAGATCCTCGACCGTCCCCCGATCTCTCAGTCGGAGTTCGGCCCGATCTGTCAGGACGGCGTGCTGGATCGGGAGGTGATCGTATGACTCCCGATGATGAACTGCTGTTTGAGGATTCCGCTCCACTTGTCTCGGGGCGCAAGAAGAAAACCGCTCAGCCCGAGGCGGCGAAACCCGCTGAACCGGTGGACAGCGACCAAGCCTCGCGCTCGGTCGTGGCCCTCGCCGACCCGCATGTCGTCATCCTGGCTTCCGCCGGAACCGGCAAAACATTTCAACTCACCAATCGCTATCTCACACTCCTTCGCGAAGGAAGTTGCGATCGCATTCTGGCCTCGACGTTTACGCGTAAAGCTGCGGGTGAAATCCTCGACCGCATCCTCGTGCGGCTGGCGAAAGCGATCCTCGATGAGAAGGAACTCACCAAGCTCCAGCCGTTCATCGGGCAGCCGCCCATCACTCGCGACGAGTGCATCACGCTCCTGCAACGGGTCACGAAGCAGTTGCATCGCGTGCAGATCAGCACCCTCGATGCCCTGTTCTCGAAGCTGGCATCGAGCCATACGTTCGAACTCGGATTCCCGCCGGGCTGGCGAATGATCGAGGATGTCGAGGCGGGTCGCCTCACCGATCGGGCCATCGAAGCGGTCCTGCGGAAGGCCGGTCGCCTGGACGCCCGGCGGCTGATGCACCTGCTCAGCAAGGGCGAGAACACTCGCCGCGTGCATGACCTGATTCGCGAGACGGTGAGGAACTTCGCCGCCCCGTACCTCATCACGCAGGAGGCCGACTGGAACCGGCTGCCGGACCTGCCGCTGCTCAACGATCTCGAACTGCACGGGGCCATCGCGGTCTTCGAGAGCTTGCGGTTCGACGACAAGCGGATCATGAATGCCCTTGACAAGAACCGCCGCCAACTCCGCGAAGACGACTGGGAGAGTTTTCTCGCGGATGGCTTGCCGCTAAAACTCGTGCAGGGGGACACGACGTACTACAAGAAAGAACTCCCTGCCGAATTGCTGGCTGCCTATGCCCCGCTGATCCACCACGCGAAGGCTCGGTTCTACAAGGTCTGGGCCAGCCAGACGCGCGGGACGTGGGAGACACTCGACCGAGTCTACACCGAGCTGAACCGCCTCAAGGCCGAAGAGCGGGTGCTCGATTTCGGCGACATCTCGCGGACGCTGGCCGAGCGCCTGGGGGAGCACACCGTGGACAGCGTGGCGTTCCGGCTCGATGCGAACATGGACCATTTGCTGCTGGATGAGTTCCAGGATACTTCGCTCGATCAGTGGCAGATCCTGCGGCCGTTTGCCGAGTCGACCATGAGTCGCGTGGGCTTTAGTCCACGCGAGAGTGTTGCTTCCCCAGAGGCGTGGGCTAAAGCCCACTCTACGACTCTCAAATCCTTCTTCTGTGTCGGTGACCGCAAGCAGGCGATCTACGGCTGGCGCGGGGGCGAGGCGGCGATCTTCGACACGATCCAAGCCGAGTTCCCGATCCTCCAGTCGAAGCACCTTGACCGCAGCCAGCGCTCCTCCCCGGCAGTCATCGAAGCGGTCAACGCCGCGTTCACGTCGCTGCAAGGCACCTCCGATTTCGATCCCCTCTCGGAGGTGATCTCTCAATGGTGCGAAGCATTTCCGAAGCACGACACCGCTCGCACAGGTCTGCCGGGGTATGTTTGCTTGGAGGTGGCCGATGAGCCGCCCACGCTGGAGCCGGTCGATGGGAGCAGCAGAAGTAGCGTGGGCTTTAGCCCACGTGTCTCGGACGATCACACTCCTGCGTGGGCTAAAGCCCACGCTACCGGGAACGCCAAGCCCCCGAAGCCGACGAAGGCCGAACTCTCCGATCTGGTCCTCGACCTCACAGCGGATCGCATTGAGGAGTATTCGCAGAACGCCCCCTCAGCCACGATCGGTGTTCTGTTCCGAGGCAACGCCGCGATTCGGCTGCTCGGCAATAAGCTGCGGGCGCGTGGGTTGGAGTTCAGTGAAGAGGGCGGCACGCTGATCACCGATTCAGCGGCGGTGCAACTGCTGCTGTCGTTACTCAAGATCGCCGATCATCCCGGCGACCGCGTGGCCCGTTTCCATGTGGCGACCTCGCCGTTGGCGGAGATTCACCAACTTGGGCGCTGGGACGACGATGCCGCTGCGGTGGCCGTGTCGGAACACCTCCGCAGCCGGTTGCTCAGCGATGGCTACATGGCCACGCTGCAGCGCTGGGTGCTGCAACTCGGAGCCGTCGCCACCGCGCATGATCGGTCGCGGCTCCAGCAGTTGATTGAACTGGCCGAGGGGTATCCGGCGACGACCCGTCCTCGCGACTTCATCCACTTGGTCGAGACACGCAAGGTCGAGAACCCGACCCCGGCCCGCATTCAGTTGATGACGGTCCACAAGTCGAAGGGTTTGCAGTTCGACATCGTGTTCCTGGCCGACCTCGATACCTCGCTGGTCCAGCCGCCGAAGTATCTGACCTCCAAGCCCGCCGCCGCAGCCCCGCCGGATTGCGTGCTGGTCTATCGGTCCAAGGAACTCAAGAACATTCTGCCGCCGGAGCTACAGGTCGCTTATGAACAGACGCAAGCCACCGATCTGACCGGGAACCTGTGCGTGCTGTATGTGGCGATGACGCGGGCGGTGCATGCGCTGCACATGATCCTGCCAGCCAAGGAGAGCCAGTCGATTCCCAAGACGCTGGCGGGGCTGTTGATGGTGGGACTCGGCGGCGGCCAGGCGGCGACACCGGGGGCGACGTTGTATGAGACCGGCGATCCGCTTTGGGTCGAGCAGTGCCCGGCCTTGCAACGGCCTTGCGAAAGTAGCGTGGGCTTTAGCCCACGCCTGCTGGATGAGGATGCGCTCGCGTGGGCTAAAGCCCACGCTACAGGGACGATCGAGTTCGCCGAACTCACCGGAGGTCGCCGCCGGGGCCTGGAGCGGATCATCCCCTCGCAGCTCGCCGACAAGGCCACGCCGGTGAAACTCGCCAGCGTCCTCACCCTGGGAGACTCCTCCGGGGTGGAACGCGGCACGCTGTTCCATGCCTGGGTCGAGCAAGTGCAGTGGCTGGAAGACGGACAGCCGACGGACGAGAAGCTGCGCCACATCGCAGAGTCTCTGGCGGCCCAGCCCCTCGACATCGATCGCTGGTTGTCGCAGTTTCAGGAGATGCTCCGGTTGCCGCAGGTCGCCAGCGTCCTCTCCCGCCACAGCTATCAACCGCCTCGCGGGTTACCGTTTCCTCCGCGCGTGCAGGTCGAACTCGACGCTGGGGAATGCGAACTCGACCTCCATGTGGAACGGCGACTGAACGTGATCGATACCGGTCGAACGATCTCAGGCAGCATCGACCGGCTGGTCCTCATTCGACGAAACGGGCAAGTCGTCGCAGCCGACATCATCGACTTCAAGACCGATGCGATCTGGACATCCGAGAGAGTCGTCTTTCGCTCCGCGAAAGACCGGTCTTTCGCGGAGCGAAAG
>JAYWFM010000112.1:0-5538 GCA_043778825.1 Planctomycetota bacterium
TTCGCTTCCGGGGCAGGCCAGAATGGCATAGAACCCTACGCCAAAATTCAAACCCCGGTCGCGACACTCTCAACTTACAAGGCACGGAGGCACGGAGAAATCCAGACGTTTCCACGTGGTCGGTGTGGACAGGATGTACAGGATTGACAGGATGAATCGCATCACATCAAGGCGGACTGTCTGCGATTCATCCGGTGAATCCAGTTGATCCAGTTGATCCAGTTGATCCTGTCTCCACCTCTTCGTCCGCAGCTTGTGTGCGGGAACCGAGCGACGTTCTCCTCCGTGTCTCCGTGGTGAATCTCTGCCGACTTTTCTGACGCACACACCTGATCGACACATCAATCTCTCACTCTGCCACCCGCCCGTTTCGCTGCGACGCGAAGTCCTCGAAGCGGTGCGAGCCCGTTGGTTCCCCTCATTCCCGAAGCTCCGCTTCGCCGCGTGCCAGACAGCCGTTCACGGCCAGTCCGTCACCGACTCCCGCGTTCCCAGTGATCTGGGCCATGCTGCGGGCCTTCGCCTGCTGCCGATGAGGAACTGGGGACCCACACCGAGGGCATTGGGCTGATTGGCACGCGAGGCGAAGCAGAGCTTCGGGGAGATGCGGTCCCCAGCAGAGCTGGGGACCGAGGAAAACGTGCCATTCCGCCGATTACTCCCACGAGCGCCAGATCTGCTCGCGGACCACATACCCGGCGGCGGGAAGCCCCAGCCGCTCATACGTCGCAGCCGCCCGGTCGTTGTGTTCCTCGACGTAGAGCCGCAGGCCGACGACATCGGGCGAGGCTTTCGCCTCCGCGCGCAGATGCTCGACCAACCTGCGGAAGACCCCGACTCGGCGGAAATCCTGGTGGACATACACACTTTGCAGCCACCAGATGTCACCGTTCCGCCAGTCGCTCCACTCGCGAGTGTGCATCAACTGGCCGACGATCTGGCCGTCGATCTCGGCGACGAAGTACCGGGCCTTGGCGGGATCGAGGAGGGCCGCTCGCACGCCTTGTGTGAGGATGTCGAGTGACAGCGTGATCGCCTCGGTCTCCAGCGCCAGACGGCGATTGAACTCCACGATCGTGGAGAGGTCTTCCAGTGTCGCGGGGCGAACGTGCATGTCTTGGCTTCGTGTTCTCTGGGGGCAGGAAGTCAGAATTTAACGCCCAGATGCCAAGGCGCTAAGACGCAAAGCGGGGAGGGGCTCACGCGCGTGAAACTGAAAAGTTGGCAGCGGCAGAGATTCCTCTTTCGGGAGGCACCGGGGATGACTCGCGAGCCTGGAAATGTGTCACGCAGAGGCGCTGAGATCGCAGAGTCGGGCCAGGAATCTCTCTGCGGCCTCTGCGCCTCTGCGTGAGCCTTCTTCAAAGTCCCCTGGAGGGTCACACTGTCGGAACGGGTCAGGGCTTTCCGGTCATGGCCTAGTTTTCTGATGCACGCACGCTTCTCGCCTTCGCTTGAAACAATCCGCAAATCGGCTCGCCTCTTCCTTTGCGAATTCTTCAGACTCGTGTCGAAAGGTCAGACGGGGACATCCATCGTCCGCCACATGCAGGTTACTCCGATTGAATGGGTCCTGCATAAGACTCCGCACTTTTCGATTTCGGCTTTCACGATCACTTTGACGAGCGGTTTTCCGGTCCATTCTCCACAGAGACGGAGTGTGCGCGGGCGATACCAATCCCAGTCACCCAGCAATTCCCGCCGATCCTGTGCCGACCCCGCTGCTCGCGGACGGCAGTTTTCCAAGACGGGAATGCGGGCTGCTCTCTCACTCACGGGTCGCACTCAGCGGCCTGATTCACTCTGGAGGCTTCGCAGTGGAACACTCAAGCAACCCTCTCCGAGACGATGGATCGTCACGCGCTCTCACCAATGGATGGAAGAAGATTCACTGGCCGACTCTCGCAGGCGGCGCGATGATCGGCATCGTCATCATGCAGCTGTTGATCGCCCGGCCACTAGCCCAGCGAATCGACACGATGCAGCAGCAGATGTGCGTGGTGGACAGCCACCTCGTCGAGCTGACGGGGTCGCGGGACGATGTGCGCCGGACGAATGACTTGCTCAGTGGACTCAAGACGCAGCACGACCAGTTGGTCGCCGCCCAGCACACGGTTCTGCGGTTAAAGAACCTCCAGAGGGAGATCGAGACCGAGTCCGGTAAGGTCGGCACCTCGATGGCCGCCCTGCAACAGCTCGCTCAATTGCAGAACACGCTGGCCAGCGAGCGGACCGATTTCGCCGCCGCCTCAAACGCCCTTGAGACCGTCGTGGCCCTCGAAAGCCGTGTACGTGACCTTGCGGAAACGGTCCCCGCTCAGACCGCAACGCTGGATGCCGCCAAGACTGCCCTCGTGAACTTCGGTCAGTTCGCCAACCAGACGATCGAGCAGGGACAGACCATCGAGCCCGCCACAGCTGCCCTGACCCAACTGGCCCAGGTCCGCGACCTGGCGATCACCACCGGTCAGAAGACCGACGCCGCCCTGCAAGCGATCTCCGGCCTCGCCACCGTCACCCAGGCCGCGACGCTTGCTGGGGAAAAGACCGATGTCGCGGTCGCCTCGATCCAGGGACTCGGCGACCTCCAGACGGCTGTGATTGCTCAGCACGACCAGACCTCCGAAGCCCGTGTCCAACTGACCGAGATGGCCGCCGTGCAGCAGTCGCTGATTGCCCAAGACGCCTCGACGACCTCGGCTGCAAATGCCGTGACCTCGCTGACGAACCTCAAGGCCCAGATCGCCGATGGCGTCCCCGGCATCGAGCAAGCTCAGACCAACGCCAACCAACTCGTGGTCCTCAACCAGACGCTCAACTCGCAGACCCAGGTCGACGCCGCGAAGCAGAACCTGACCGGCCTGATCGAGATCGAGCAGTCACTCGCGGGGCAGTCGAAGCAGATCGCCGACAGCGTCGAGAGCCTGCAACTCCTGACCGGTCTGCAAGGCGAATTCAACGACCAGATGGCGAAGCTCGAAGAGATCCAGCGCGGGTTCACCGAACTCCTGCTGATGGAGAGTGCCATCGGTCGGGCCGTGAAGATGGTCCAGCCGCTGGCCGAACTCGGCAACCTGCGTCGCAACAGTGAGCCAGAAATCCGAGCTGCGGCCCGCGAGATCGTGAACCGTCGCGAGTTGCGGATGGCGGCGGAAAGCTCGAAGTACGAAGGCTCCACCGGGGAATACAACCCCCCGGTCAAGCCGGTACCGAATCCGCCCGCCGACCTCGACTGAGGTCGAACACCAAGCCGCCGCTCACAGGATCGCCATCAAGCAGCGAATGAAGTGACACCCTGATCGACTCCTACGGCCTCCGAGTGGCGAGATCCACTCCGGAGGCCGTTCGCTTGGGTTGCTGGCGGGAGACGTTTCCCACGGGCTCATTCCTCAGTGTCGCTCCGGATGGCAAATGATCCAGGTGCGTGAACGCCTCATTCTCAGGCACGCCCCGCCAACACCCGTTCCAGCACTCCCTGCAACTGGCTGGCAGCCTGCCCCCGGGACAGGACAGCTGCGAAGCCCGCGTTCTGGGCGGCTTGGAGTCGCTCGGTGGCCACATGCGGGGCGTAGGCGACGATGAGGGGGCGACCGGTGGTGCGGGTCAACTCACCAAGGGCGGTCAGGTCGAGGTCGGCGGCCTCGAGGTCGAGGACCAGCAGATCGACCGGCTGGGTCGCCAAGCGGTCCAGCAGCCCGCGTCCGGAGAGGACACGTTTGACCTCTCCGCAGACCGCACCGAGGGCATTGAGTACGGGGACGCCGAGCATGAGGTCGCCGCTCACGAAGAGACCTTGGAGCGGGGCGGACTCGGGCATGGGGGTGGCTCCCGGCGACATGATGTATCAGCAAAAAAAACGGCGAGCCGGAGTGCGTCAGCACCCGGATTCTTGACGTGTGCAACCACACGGAAAGTCCGGGGGCTGACGCCGCCCGGCTCGCCAACTGGATTGACCTCTACGGATTCGAGGCCAACTGGGGCTTTGGCTCGGCACGGGTCAATTGCTCCCGTGTCGCACGGTCGATGCGGACCACTCGTGCCGTCGAACGCGGGATCGCGACGACGGACCGCTGCGGAGTCGGGACGTAGCGAACGGCGATGTTGCGATCAGCGGGGACGACTTGCATCAAAATGCCCGCTGGCGGAGCCTCCTCCACGGGTGGCACCGCTTCTGCGGGAGGAACAAAGGGTTCCACAGAGTTATCGACGGGCCTCCGGATCGGGAGTCGCTCGGTATCGGGCAGCGCCTCACCACCGACCGGCTCCTGATTTCCTGGACCGACTCCGGGCCGAGTTCCACTGAAGTCGTCGATGGTCGGATCTTTCTTCTTCTTCGGAGTCACTGGCACTGCGAGCGTCGGCTGCGGTGTGGGCTTGGAGGACTGGATCGATGTCGCACAGTCCCCGGTCGAACACGCCGAACACGGCGTGCAACAGCTGCCGGAGTTCACCACATACGAAGAGCCGTATCCATATCCGTTGTCGTAATAGCCCAGAGTCGGCCCGTAGTGGGCGTTGTAGGTGCCATCCACAGGAGCCACCGGAGCCGACATCGCGGGAGCGGAATAAACCGGAGCGGAGTACATGGGTGCGGAGTCACCCGTCCCGCATCCGCATCCGCCGCCGTAGCCATACCCGCCATATCCAGCTGTGTAGGGCACCGCACCGCCGTAGCCGCCGCCGTACCCGCCGCCCCAGCCGTGGCCGAAGATCGAGTTATAGAGCCACGGGATGACCCCCGCCTCGGCGCGGGTCGTCGTCCCCAGGCACGGCACCAGAAATCCGAACAACACACACAGTGATTTCGCCGAGACAGTTCGCATGGCACCCTCCTCTTCTGCCGACTCCGCGCGATGTGGAGACAAATCCCCATCGCGGGTGCAGGCCGCACAACCCTTCGACCCTGCCACCAGAATCACGCAGGACGTGTCCGTTGTCAATGGGTTGTGACGATCTTGCAGTCTGAGCAAACCAGCCAGGGTCGGATTGTATCGAGTGTAACGGCTCCCACGCCCGGAACGCGGTCCACATCCTCCACGCGGGTAAATGGCCCGCGCTCCCTCTGATCCGCCACGATCCGCCGGGCCAGGATCTCGCCGATCCCCGGCAGCTGCATCCACTCGACCCAGGTGGCACGATTGATGTCGACCTTAAAGTCATACTGCCGGGCCGGGAGCCGCTCGATCTCCACGAGGTTCTCCCCCCGCGCCCGCCAGCGCGCCCAGTGAATCCCGATCCCCGCAAAGACCAATACCGCCAGCACGACCAGCACCCGCTGGTCGCGGTCGCTCCAATCGAGCCACGGCTTCCGCTGGGGCGGAGCGTCGTGGGATGGCGGTGATTTCGAAGGCTCGGGGGACGACATTCGCTCGCGCTCACGGTGGTTTGCTTCGGTCGAGTTGTCTATTGGATCACACACGCTGACAGATTCCCACGGTGCGTGAGGGAAAGGCAGGCGGGCGATAATAATCTCCCCGCCACCCCGCTTGTCGGGGTGGTTCCCGCGCTGGTGCGCTACCGTAGCGCACCAGCGCGGGA
>JAYWFM010000113.1:0-5523 GCA_043778825.1 Planctomycetota bacterium
TCATCCTCTGCTCCCCTCTTCATGATTTTGTGAACCTCTTCCTCTCCCCCGGCAGGTGAGACATACCCCGGATCAGGGATCACAAGATCATGACCACAAAATCATGGGGAGCCTTTCAGGTTGCGACGCTGCCTCATGCCGCCCTTCGGGCACCCGCGACTGTTCGTGACCCGGTCTGCAAAGTGCGACTCGCACTCCACCATCGAACCGGCCCGCCGACTCCAATTGCCCAATTTTGCCGGGATCGCTTACCATCCCGCCTCGGGGGGGACGGTATCCCCCTGCGCTGGCTGCTCGAAAGGAATCGACGGCGGCCCTATGTGGCAATCTCTGGGACGGAATCTGAAAGGGTTGCTGACAGCAGCGTGTCTGCTGGCGTTCGTGATATGCACCTTGGAAATCGGCCTGCGCATCGACCGATTTCAATCGGCAGTCCACGGCCAACCCGCGTTGGGCTCCATCGATTTAACGCTCGAAGAGCAATTGGTGGCCCCCAGTCTTTCGACCTGGATCGAGATGCTTCCGAGTGCCAAGGCGACGCTCAAGCATCCCGATACCGGTGAGCCTGTGGCGTTCTCCACCAACAGTTTTGGAGCGCGCGGCCCCGAACCGCTGGTTCCCAAACCGAAGGGGGTTCTCCGCGTTCTGTGCCTGGGCGATGAGACCACTGTGGCGGCGGAACTGCCCGCCGAGGACGCCTATCCCGCGCAGCTGCAGGTGTTACTGACCTCGGCGATTGGCTCCAAGGTCGAGGTCATCAACGCGGGCCTCCCCGGCAGTTGCCCTCGCATTGCAGCCTTGCAACTGCGGCACCGCCTGCTGGCTCTCCAACCCGATTTGGTGGTCCTGCATTTCGACATGTCCGATGTGGCCGAAGACGCAGCCGTCCGGCGGTTTGTCGCCCTCGACCGGAAGGGGCACCCCACGCTGGCCACGCACCCGGCGACCCGCAAAGCCTGTCAGCTCACGCGGCCTCGATTGTCCGATGAGTTCCTGGTTGTGCAGCAGGCCGAGCAGCAGTTGGCCAAGCTGTGGGACCGCGAAATGCCCTCGACCGGGGAGTCGATCATCGACCGTCACCAACGGTATCGCTGGACCGCTGACGATTCGCCGAACCTCGAAGCCGAGATCAAGTCCGCGTTCGCCCCGCTGGCGGCAATCCGGGAACTGTGCGATGCGCTGGGCGCGCGGCTACTGGTGTCGACGACTCCCAAGCCGTGGCAAGTCAGCCCACAGGCCAGCAACACGCCCGAGGCCCGCGCGGTGAACGGGATTCCCAAGGACGCCTGCTGGACCAGTACCGCTCCTTTCCAACGCTTACTGGCCGCCAGTAAGACCGCCAAGATTCCGTGTGTCATATCACTCTCCGAGTTCCTTCAGACGCCCAATCCAGAGCAGTTGTTTCTCCGCAAATCGCCGGGGTTGTCCGCGCGCGGGCACGAGTTGTATGCCAGGGCGCTCGCCGACTCGATCACCGGGGAGCCCCCGCAGGAATCGGCGGCGGGGCCGGAGATCGTGCCCGTGAATGTCGAGGAGCCGGAGGGGGGCTCTTCACCTCCGAACTGATCTCGCTGCAATTCGAGCGATTCAGTAGAAACCCAGCCCTCGAACCCGAAGACGAGCCTCTCACCCACGAGTCCGCATGTCCCAGACCCTCGACGCCCCGCTGACTCCCATCCATGCGCTCGGTCGCATGGTGCTGGATCTCATGCGTCTGGTGGGGGACATCACGTTGTTTGGCTGGCGGATGCTGGGGTGGTTGTTCGCGGGGTGGCCGCGCGGGAATGTGCTGTGGCCAATCTTGGATCAGATCGGCGTGCAGAGCCTGTCGGTGATTCTGATCACCGGGTCGTTCATCGGGATGGTGCTGACGGTCCAGGCGTACGACCAGTTCGCCCTGATGGGGATGGAGAATCAGCTCGGCACCGTCGTCAACGTGACGCTGGTCAAGGAACTCGGTCCGGTCCTCGCGGCACTGATGCTGGCTGGTCGAGTCGGCAGCGCGATCGCCGCGGAACTCGGCACGATGCGAGTGACCGAACAGATCGACGCCCTGACGGTCCTCGGAGCCAACCCGGTGGCACACCTCGTGGTGCCCCGGTTCCTGGCCTGCGTGCTGCTGATTCCCGCACTCACGTTGTTCGCGGACGGCATCGGCGTCCTCACCGGATGGATCTTCAGCACCCAAGTCCTCCACGTCGACAGCTACTACTACTGGCATTACTCGCGAGCCTTCGTCAGCGGGTTTGACGTGTTCCAGGGGATCATCAAGAGCATCCTGTTCGGCGGCGCGATCGCCGTCATCTCCTGCCATCGCGGGTTCCACTCGGGAGCCGGAGCTGAGGGCGTGGGCCGCGCGGCCACCGAGGCATTCGTGTTCTCGTTCGTCACGATCCTGGTGATCGACTTCCTCGTCGGGACGTTCCTGATGGAGGTCTACTTCCTGATCTTCCCCAGAACCTACTCGATGGGATGAGAAGTCTGGCCTAGGGGCGAGGGCCTAGAGCCTAGGGCCGGAGGGGGAGGGTTGACCGACCGGAAAGCCCAGGGGTTGCAACCCCTGGGCGTTGTGACTGATGACTGAGGACTGACAACTGAGAACTCTTTCTGGCTGACCGCTGACTGCTGATGGCTGACCGCTTCTCCCCATGACCACTCCCCCTCCCATCGTCGAACTCCGCCGCGTCTCCCGGTCCTTCGGGGACCAGGCGGTGCTGCGCGATGTCACGCTGCCGGTGCAGCGCGGCGAGACGCTCGTGGTGATCGGCGAGAGCGGGTGCGGGAAGAGTGTGACGCTCAAGCTGCTGATGCGGCTCATGGAACCCTCATCCGGGGAGGTTCTCTGGAACGGTCGGCCCATCGCCCCGCTGTCGGACCGGCAGCTGAGCCGCGAACGACTCAAGTTCGGCTACCTGTTCCAGATGGCGGCCCTCTTCGACAGCTTAACCGTCTACGAGAACGTGGCGTTCGGGTTGCGGCAGAACCTCCGGCTCCCTGAAGAACAAATTCGCCAGACAGTGCGCGACCGGCTGCGGGATGTCGGACTGAGCCTGGATGTCGTCGAGCACAAGAAGCCCGCTCAACTGTCGGGGGGGATGAAGAAGCGGGTCGGTCTGGCCCGCGCGATGGCCCTCGACCCCGAGGTGGTCCTGTACGACGAGCCGACGACCGGCCTCGACCCGATCATGAGCGATGTGATCAACGAGCTGATCCTGCACACCCGGCAACGAGGTGACGTGACCAGCATCGTGGTGACGCACGACATGTGTACCGTCCGCAAGGTCGCCGACCGCGTGGTGATGTTCTACCCCCTGTCCCGCCTCGGCCCGCACGAGGACCAGATCATCTACGAAGGAACCGCCGCAGCCGCCTTCGACAGCCCCGACCGCCGAGTCTCCCAGTTCGTCCGCGGTGAAGCCGGGGAGCGGCTCATGGAACTGGCGGCAGCGTGAGGGAAAGCGGTCAGCTTTCAGCGATCAGCAGTCAGCCAGAAGGAAGTTGTCAGTCGTCAGTTCTCAGTCGTCAGTTCTCAGTCGTCAGTCACAAAGCCCAGGGGTTGCAACCCCTGGGCTTTCCGGTCGCTCAACCCTCAACCCAAATGAACGAACGCACCCTCCAATTCCGCGTCGGTCTCTTCGTGCTCCTGTCGATCGGGATCGCCACCGCATTGATCATCCAATTCGGTGAAGTCCAGAAGTATTGGAAGAAGACCTATGCCATCGCCGTTCATTTTGACGAGGCTTCGGGCACGCATCCCGGCTGTCCCGTACGCATGAATGGGGTCACAATTGGTGAGGTCAAGGAGGTTCTGCTCGATGAGGCCGAGCCGGGCGTGCTGGTCGTTCTCAGCATCGAAGAGGACCGCCGCATCCGCCGCGATGCCAAGCCCTACCTCTCCAAGGCCCTCTTCGGCGATGCCGCCATCGAGTTCTCCGGCGGTCGCAGCTCCGAGTTTCTGCCCCCGAACAAGCGACTGCATGGCGAGGCCCCCATCGATCCGATGAAGGCCGTCGAGAAGCTGGAGCGCACGGTCTCCGAAACGCTGGCCTCATTCGAGGCCACCAGCCGCGAGTGGCAACTGGTCGGGAAGAACATCAACTCCCTGGTCGAGACCGAACGGGGGAACCTCAACGATGTGATCGAACGGGCTGCGGTCGCTCTGGATACGCTCACGAAGACGATGGACACCGCCTCGCACACACTGGCCAGTGCCAACAAAGTCCTCGACGACCCGGAGTTGCAGAACAACCTCAAACGCACCATCGCCGCGCTGCCCGAGATGGCCGAAGAGACCAAGCTCACCATCACAGCCGCCCGGACCTCGATCCAGAAGATGAGCGAGAACCTCGACAAGCTCTCCGCTGCCACCGACCCACTGGCCGCGCAGAGTCAGTCTCTGGTCGGTCATCTCGACAAGAGCCTGACTGAGCTGGAGTCGCTGCTGACGGAAATGAACGCCGTGGCCAAGGCCGTCAACAACGGGGACGGCACGCTACGGAAATTCGCCGAAGACCCGGAGCTGTATAACAACCTCAATCGTTCGGCGACCTCGCTGTCGCTGCTGCTCGGGAACTTGGAGCCGATCATGGCGGATGTCCGAGTCTTCAGCGACAAGGTCTCGCGACACCCGGAACTGCTGGGGGTCGGCGGGGTCTTCAACGGAAGTTCCGGGATCAAGAATCCGGGCGACGGCATCGAGCCCGCCGCGTATCAGGAGCAGCCGGGCACGAAGAAGCGCTAGGCCTGAGTTGGAGTCCAGCCTTCAGGCTGCTCCGGCAACAGGCTCAAGCCTGTCCATCCCGCGATGTCGGGGAGGGAGCGACGGGAGGGCGAGGCCAGTGCTGTGAACACGATTGAGGCGCAGGCAGAGCCTGACTGTCGGCGATTTTTCCGAAATCGACCTCGTCGGCGATGTCGTTCCGCGACTCGCATTCCGCCTGATGGAAGACCGACTCACGTGGGGTGTCCCGAGGTCCGGACGGTGACTGGCGGGAGGAATCTCAGTCGCGGAGCGACGTGAGCTACGTGCCCGTCCCCAGCGGAACGCCATGGAAAGGACAGCCCGGAGGTGGTGTGGTTGACAGCTCCAGATGGCAGTCCCGAAGAGTGGGGGCCGCAAAAAAACTCAAAAAACGCAAAAAGAGTCTTCCCCCTTTTGCGTTTTTTGAGTTTTTTGCGGCCATCCCGACAGTCTGGATTCACGCCATTGCTGAGGAATCTCGCCCGGCAATTCGCCAGGCAACGGGCTCGTCGGAAACGTGCCCCACGCCAAACCGATCGACCTCCATCGTGTTCACAGCACTGGGGCGAGGCTCCTGCCGAGCCGCTGGCGCGAGTGTACGTCCACCCTGGCTCGCGGCTCCGCAGGAGCGTCGCCCTCCCGACTCGTTGCCACCGATCAAGCTGACGCACACTCCTTTTCCGTGTGTGTGCGTCCCGTTCGTCGGTAGCGGTTTCGCCCACCAAACACACAGGAATCCAACCACGAAAGGCACGAAATACACGAAAAGGCAGGGGGTCGTG
>JAYWFM010000114.1:0-5509 GCA_043778825.1 Planctomycetota bacterium
GGGTTGCAACCCCTGGGCTTGTGCGAGTGACGACTCTGGTCTGACTGACGACTGACGACTGACGACTGACGACTGAAAACCAACTCACTGTACTACTCACTCAAAAATGTTTGCACGCTGCGCAAATTTCCGGAGGCTGATCGGTCCGAGTTGCCAGCTTTCCCCCTTTGCGTCTTTGCGCCTTGGCGACTTTGCGTTGAATTCTTATGTCAGCCGGGAACTGCGACGATTCAGAATTGAACGCAAAGTCGCCAAGGCACAAGGACGCAAAGGGGCCTCGCTTCAGGAGTCTCCGTGTTTTCCTGTTGGTTGCGGCCTGTAGGCCGCGCTGGGTTCTCCCTGATCATACGCATGATCAAGGGATTAGAAACGAATGGCACTGTCGGGGGAGATTGGTACAGGCAGGACAGCGTCTCTAGACCGCAACTCGCCGCCGATGCCAAAACCATCGCTCGCTTCACGCTGCGCACATTGGACAGCTAAACTGAGGGGACGCGCCCACTTGCGGTGCTCGCTCAAAGATATTCATCGCGGATGTGATTGAAGTTGGGTAGTGTCCTAGTGGTGTGTTGATCCAAGAGCAAACGAAGACGCCCCGCGAAAGCGGGGCGTTCGTCATTCTACTTCTTGGCAGCTTCAGTGAGCAACTTCGCCAGCGTCCACCGTTCTGTGGCCAGCCCAGCACAGACCGCCGGTGTCGTCTTGATGGTCGAGTGGTGACGGCACCAATTGTACCACGCGAAGTACAGCCCCAGCATCGCATCATGGTTCCGCGTCGTCTTGGAGTGGGCATTCGTCAGGCGGGTGAAACGCCGGACCTGCATACGGGTTGTCAGGTTGAATCGCTCCATGCGGCTGGTTCCGATCTCAGTCTCTCGGACGGACCCGCAAATCACCTTGCGTGTGATGCTTGTTATGGACCCCGGAGAGTATCGCTGGCTGGCGTCTCCAGTGTTCTGGAAGTTCTTGATGATCTGGGCGTAGTCCACATCGTTGTGGAATGTTGAGACGATGGCCGGGGCGTATTGCGTGAATCCATCCGTGCTGATCGTTGGTCGACCAGACACAGCCCCTCGCACCATCTCGACGAAATCCAGAGTGTTGTCCATGTCACGCTGGCCAGCATGCCAGCACAGCAACAGCTTGGAGTCACGGTCGATGGCCGTGTAGACGTAGCGATCTCCAACGTCAGAACCCCTGCCGAGACGCTCGGCGGTCTTCCGCTTGCAGAAGATGAACGCCCATTGCTCATCGCACTCGACGAACTGGGAGGGAATGTCGCGAATCGCTGTCTTCATGAATCGGCGGCAGTTCTCACCCGCTTCGACCATCAGCGAGAGGATCGTGTCCCGGTGCATTCCGGTCAGCCGCTCGCAGGAGCGGACCGACATTCCTTCCAAGAGCATCGACAGGACTCGGACTGTCTCTTCCATGCTGGTCTGACGGCCAGAGAGGGCATGAGCCTCAACGAACGTCTTTCCGCAGCACTTGCAGCGAAACCGCTGTTGGCCCTTGCGATCCTTGCCAAACTTCGCAACGTGTTCATGTCCACAGTGTTCGCACTTCATTGGATTCGCCTTGTTGTGGGGCGAATCGCTGGTAGAATGACTCTTGCGACAGGGGCATTCAGGCGATTCGCCAGATTGTTCTTGGAACCCAGTGAGACGCCAATCTCTCTGGGTTTTTCCTTAACTCGCATATTGTACGGACAAAATAGCGTGATGTCAACCGGGCATTCTTGACACCAGTGTATTTTGTCCGTACAATGCGGGCATGACCACGCGAGGCCCAGGTAGACCGACGAAGAACGAAGGCATGTCGCTCGGTGTGAGAATCGAGTTCCGTGCGACAGACGATGAGTTATCGCGGTTCCGCAAAGCAGCGGCAGTGGCCGGAGTGGGGTTGTCCGATTGGATGCGATCTACGCTAGACGTAGCCGCAGAACAGCAAAACGCAGAACATGGCGGCACCTTGGAGTTGCAGAAACCAACAACAGTTCGTAAAAAGAAGGAGACCCCTGATCGGTAGGTGTGGGGGTCGAACCCACGCGAGACGCTTTCCTAGACAGTTGCATCTCGACTCCCGGGTATAAATCCGGTTGCCTTTCCGCTCGGCCGACCTACCAAGTCGTGAAAATGCCGGGTGCCGCCCGGCTCGGTCAGTGGTTCCACCGCTGATTGGTTTACCTGCGATCTGTTGAGGCGCAGCCGGTCATGGACGCAAATTGCGACCGTGAAAGACTGAACCAGAACGATGGCAGGCCATGAAGCCGCTGAGGCAACATGGAGTTCGCTCCGTCATACCGAGCGGCTGGGTTCCGTCGCGTCGAAACTATGGATACCCAACCCTCGGCAACTGGGGCACAGCCAGACAACCCGTACGCTGCCCCACTGGGGCGTACGGGTTGTTTTCATTCGATCAGCTTGAACAGGGACTCCCGACTGTCATTGACGCCGGTCTTAGAAAACCGTTCCTTGGACCGCGTGTACACAACCTGCCGTACAGCCGCCTTGGTGACGCCGACACCTGCTGCCATGTCATCCAGAGTTGCCGATTCGCGTTTGTTGGCTTTGAACCAATCCTTGATCCTTTCTACGAGCGACGTACGTGTGGTGCCTGTTGGTGGGGACTTCGCGTCACCTCCGAACACTTCTCTCGCGAATGCCGCCGTGACTGGATCAGACTGGATCGCGTCCAGTTGCTCCATCGTCGCAAGGCGTTTCCGCAGGTTTTCAATCTCTCTCTTGAGGTCTAGCATACATCCGCTCCTTGTCCATGTGGATACGGCACGAACGGCACCGTTGGATCGAGTGTACTCTGGAATCATTAGGCTGTCAAATCGTATCCGCTTAGTGGATTCGTGTGGCTCGCGTCGGTGATGCGGCGTCCTTGATCGCGGGCTGTAAACCGCGAACCTTACCACTGAGATTCTACTGCGTATCGAGCAAAACTATATCTGAGACCAACACGCCATCAGGACAGTACCTGAAGTTGACTGCTGCATCTCCGACTGCAACTGCGGCCAGATAAAGATCCAGATCGGCGGTAAGGAGCATTACCTCACCGGAAATTGCACAGAGGACGGCTGAGTCCGTAAGTCCTAGCCGAAGGAATTCTTTTCGACTGGCTGCCAATTTGCTTGGGATGTAAACCTCGGAGCACGTGTCTGCAATTGTTCGAAGTGTCTCCAACACTTCACCACGGGCAGGTTCTCCAATGCATGCTGCCAGATTGGATGTCTCAGTCAATGTGTTTGGGGTGACGAGGACCGATGGTGCATTCGATATAATTCGAACGAGAGTGTCATAGTCTTTCGCGATAAAGTGGCTCAACTTCTTGTGTTTTTCGATGTATTCCCGCGAAGCGGTTCCAACCACGAACAGAATCAGAAGGTTCGTGTCAATCAACAATGGTTGTGGCTTCAATTCTTGAGCTCGCGAGTCTTGATGGATAGAACTTGGTCATTCCTGTTCGAAATTCGCACGGTCTTATATGACCTCTTAGGTCCACTCGATGCTGCCGCCATCGCCGCGAATGCTGTCCGAGGTTCATCCCACGGACGCGAGAATCCAATCGTCACGATCCATTCGTTATTTTTGTTGTCGAGTTCAACCTCTTCTAAGCCTATGTTGGTTGGGCCTTCAGCCTCAAAGAGTTCAACGATGTATCCCTTCGCGTGTGCGACGGCTTGCTTTACGTCCAATTGGTTCTCCGGTGATGAGTGGTGGTGACGCCTACCTCGGGAAAGACAGAACCACTCATTTCCAATCCAAGGCGTGTTTCTGTCTAACACCGAGACGCTCGTCAGTAGGCATCTGCCAATTGATCGAGTCAATCGCGACTTCTAGATTTTGCATCTGTTGAAGCCGGATGTCAACCGGGAATTGCGGAAAACATTCTGTGTTTCCAAGCTCCAACGATAGGTTTTTCCCACCATGAGTGTGCCGCTCGCGTGGAAACGACTCTTGTGATCGAAGCCTAAAACACCTTCCGCTGGCGGGACGACGGGATGTTGAGTGCCTTGCGGTATTTCGTCACGGTGCGGCGGGCCAGGGTGTAGCCGTGGGTCTTGAGGGCCTCGACGATGTCGTCATCGCTCAGCGGGTCGGACTTGTCCTCGGCGTCGACGACTTCCTTGAGCTTGATGCGGATGATGTCCCAGGCGACCTCTTCGCCGTCGTCGGTCTTGGTGCCGCCACTGAAGAACCGCTTGAGGGGATAGATGCCGCGCGGCGTGACGATGTACTTGTCATCGACGGCGCGGGAGACGGTGGTCACGTGGACGTGGACCACATCGGCGATGTCCTGCATCTTCAGAGGGACGATGTACTCCGGCCCCTGCTCCAGGAATTCGCTCTGACGGTTCACGATCTCTTGAGCGACGCGCTTCAGCGTGTTGTAGCGCTGAGCGATCGAGTCGATCAGCCAGCGGGCGGATTCGACCTTCCGCTTGATGAATTCCTTCGTCTTTTGATCGGGGTTCCCTTCCAGCATCCGCAGGTAGCGCTTGCTGATCCGCAGCTCGGGGACGAACTCTTCGATCAGCGAAACCACCCATTGGCCGTGGTCGTCCTTGTCGACTTTGAGGTCGGGCGTCACGTTCTGGACCGACTCTTTGACGAACCCCTTGCCCGGATAGGGATCGAGGGTCCGCATCTGCTCCATCGTCGATTTGATCTGGTCCAGCGAGTAGCCGGTCTTGCGCTCGATCAGTGGCAACCGGTTCTGGAGCAGATCGTCGAAGTGGCACGAGATCAGGTTGATCATCGACTCCCGGAGCGGCGAATCCGGCTTGATCTGGAGCAGCAGGCACTCCTTCAGGTCGCGGGCTCCGATGCCCGGTGGGTCGAGCTTCTGGATCAGCTGGAGGACGTGCTCGGCCTTGGGGAGGGTCATCGTCGAGCCGAAGACCTGGCACAACTCGGGCAGCGAACTTTGCAGCCGCCCGTTGTCGTCCAGATTCTGGATCAAGTATTCGCCAAAGGCCCGCTCTTCGAGGGGGACTTCGAAGTAGTGGAACTGATCGACGAGGTAATCACACAAGGTCTGCGGACGGTTCTCCGCATTCGACATCGTGTCGTGCTGGCGGTCGGAGTCGGCGTCCATCTGGTTGCCGGAGGGTCGCGATCCGCTGGTGTAGTTGTCGTCCGGCCAGTCCTGGGAAATCTCCAACAGCCGCTCGAAGTCGCTGGCGTTGTTGTCCTCCTTGCCCGCGACGAGTTCCTGGCGATCGATCTCCATCCGGGGGGCCACCTCGAACGGGTCGCCGCCGGTGTCGACATGCTCGGAGTCGAACCGGCCCTCATCGGTTTTGCGATCGACTTGTTCCAGGCAGACGTTTTCGGCGAGTTCCTGGTCAATGCGTTCCTGCAGCGCCATGAGCGGCAGCTGGAGGATTTCCATCGATTGGATCATGCGCGGTGCCAGCTTCATCTGCTGGGACATCCGCATTTGCTGAGAGACGTTCAGGTGCATGATTCAGAGTCGGGAGTCGGGAGTCGGGAGTCGG
>JAYWFM010000115.1:0-5465 GCA_043778825.1 Planctomycetota bacterium
TCGCAATGGCCGACGTCTTCAAGCGCAACCTCGAGGGCAGCCACAAGAACATCCAGGGCGCGTTCCCCAAGCAAGTCGATGTGCCCGAGTCGCGCCGCCACATCGGCTTCGACGGCTACAAACATGCAATGGACGCCCTGAAGCCCGGCGACGTGGTCATCCTTACGACCCCGGTTGCCTTCCGTTGGGTCCACTTCACCTACGCCATCGCCAAGGGCCTCAACGTCTTCATGGAGAAGCCGATCACGGTGGACGGTCCCTCGTCGCGGAAGATGTTCAAGCTCGCCGAGGAGTCCGAGAAGAAGGGCATCAAAGTCGGCGTCGGCCTGATGTGCCGCCACTGCCACGCTCGCAAGGAACTCTACGAGCGCATTCAGGGCGGCGAGATCGGCGAATCGATGATGATCCGTGCCTACCGTATGGCAGGACCGACGGCGACCGCCGCCGTCAAGCCTCGCCCCCCCGAGAGCAAGAGCGAATTGCTGTACCAAATCGCCAACTTCCACGGATTCCTGTGGCTGTCGGGGGGAGCGGTCAGCGACTTCCTGATCCACAACATTGATGAATCGTGCTGGATGAAGAACGACTGGCCGGTGTCAGTCCACGCCGTGGGTGGACGGCACTATCGCGATGACTGCGTCGACCAGAACTTCGACTCCTATGCGATGGAGTACACGTTCAAGGACGGCACCAAGATGTTCGTCGACGGCCGCACCGTGCCGGGCTGTTACCAGGAGTTCGCCAGCTACATCCACGGCTCCAAGGGCGTGGCGGTCATCTCGACTTCGGGGCACTCGCCCGCGCGGTGCCGCATCTACAAGGGGCAAAACCTGGACCAGGCGAACCTGCTGTGGACCTGTTCGCAGCCCGAGAAGAACCCCTACCAGTTGGAGTGGGACGACTTCCTGGATGCGATTCGCAACAACAAGCCGTACAACGAGCTGGAGCGGGGCGTGATGGCCAGTGCCGTGACCAGCATGGGCCGCATGGCTGCCCATACTGGCCAGATGTGGACGCTGAAGGACTTCCTCGACCCGGACGTGAACGACCACGAGTTCGCCCCCGGCATCGAGAGCCTGACCCTGGAGTCCGAGTCGCCGCTGAAGGCCGACGCCAACGGCAAGTACCCGGTCCCGCTGCCGGGGATCATCAAGAACCGCGAGTACGCGTAATACGCGACTTGAAAACTTCCGAAGTCTTCCGAGACTTCGGAAGTTTGCTGCAACCAACCCCGAGCCGGGAGGCAACTCCCGGCTCGGGGTGTTTTCTGTTTATGTCCGTCCCATGATCGCGAACACGAACCACAATCACACAGTCCAACTCATGGCCCGCAGCACCAAGAACGCACAACACATTGTCGTCGACGAGGTCGCATACCATTGGCGTGCCACCGGGAACGATGGCTACATTACAGTCACGATTTGGCCAGCCAATAACATTGGCCCTGCAATTCTGGGCAACATTGAGTACCACGAGACTTGGATCGCCGATACTGAGCGACAAAGTTACTCTTCCGCAGGAGATCAAATTGTGATCACAAACCGCATCATCCTGCGTATTATCAATGTCGCATTGTCTGACCACGGATACGATCCGCAGACGCGAGGGAAAGAGTTAAACCTTCGTGCGATGGACCATCTGATAGATTGGAAGGATGCCATTCGAGCAACAAGGAAAAACAGCACAACAGACCCTGATCGCTGTCCGGAGAGTTGATCGTTGGTGGCCTCTGATCGCGAAGCGAAAACAACGAAATGCAGTTCCGGTAGGTCAGGCTTCGCCTGATCGCTTGTCGGGGTGAGCGTTTTTGAATTGTGATCGGCCCGGTTGGCATGCGAGGAGTCAGGGGGAAACCTGACCTACGCGACTACACCTGGGGAAACAGATCCGCCACGGCACAGCGGAAGTCGGGGATCAGCGATCCGGCGGTCAGTTCGTCCTGCCCTTTCAGGCGGATGATTTCTGCCTCGGTATGAACTTCGACAGTGCGAGTCGAGGGCCAGATGACCCACACCTGATGTACGCCCGCTTGGAGCCAGAGCTGGATTTTGTCATGGACTTCTTTCGCAACATCGTGGGGGGAGACGACCTCGACCACGAGATCGGGGGCGATGCGGCAATACCCCTCAGAGGGGGGACCGTGCGGCTGACGCTCGCGGAGAATCATCGCGACATCAGGCTTGCGGACCATCTGCGGCTCATCCGCGAAACACTGGAACCCCGCATCGACGGGATAGACCCAGCCGCGTCGCAACATGACGCAAGTCAACAGATAGAGCAAACGACCCGCGATCCAACTCGATTCCAAGCTCATATTCAACCTCACGGACTCGCCATCGACGAGTTCATACTCGTGCCCATCATCCGGCAGCGTCCGCAACTCGTCGGGAGTCATCGCGGCGACAGTCATGCTCATGTCGGTCTCCCCAGGATTCGTGTCGGGATGCATCATACCGCACCCCGTCCGCGTTGACAGCCCCGTTCCCGCCGAGTCAGGGCAACGCACTGTTCCACACAGGGTGAGCGTTCAGCTGAGAGCCAGAAAGCGGCAGCCCAGATTGAAACAGTGCATTTCCGTGCGCCGAGTGCCACTTCTCGAGTGCATTTGCCAACTGGCGGTATCCTGTTCCTCCTTCTCCCTCTCTCCCACCGTCGATGTGGTCTTCGAAGCGGCGGGGTATCACTGGTGGGGGAGCGTGGCCGAGGCTGAAACCTGGATGCGACAGGCGTGAGTCGCTCCACACTGGCGAGTGCTGGGCAGATGACGATCACAAACAGGGATGAACGCCGCCCCTGGCTCGCGGCTCAGCAGGAGCTTCGCCCTCCCGGCGACTGGGCGACGCGGGGTGCCCTTGGTGAGGACCGCGGTCACGTCGTGTAATCGGCGTTGAGTCGCACGTATTCCGCCGTCAGATCGCTGGTCCAGAACCTGACCGATTCCTTGCCGAGCGTAAACGTCAGGACGATCCGCACTTCGCCGGTGGCCATGGCATCCGAGACGGCCTTGGCGTCGAAGGCGACCGGCGTCCCTTCTCGGTACAGCGGGATTTCATTCACGGTCAGCGAACAGTCCTGCTCCTGGAACGGGACTCCGGCATACCCCGCAGCGGACACGATGCGGCCCCAGTTCGGGTCGTTGCCGGTGATCGCGGTCTTGACGAGGGCACTGTCCGCCACGGTCTTCGCAATCCGGAACGCCGCCTCGCGCGTCGGCAGCCCATGCACATCGATCGTCACGAAATGTCCGGCCCCTTCGGCGTCGCGGATAATCAGTTGGGCCAGGGCCATCGCCACATCGTCGATCGTCGACTGCAGCTGCGAGTACACATCTTTGGGGAGTGGACCGGCCTGCCCATTCGCCAGCAGCAGGACGGTATCGCTCGTACTCGTGTGGCCGTCGACGCTGATGCAGTTGAAGCTGCGGTCGACGCCGTGGCGGAGCAGGGCGTGGGCCTCGGTCGGCGAGATCGCTGCATCGGTCATCATCACCGACAGCATCGTGGCCATGTTCGGAGCGATCATCGCCGCTCCCTTGCAGACGCCGGTCACAGTCCAGGTCTTGCCGCCCGAGGAGAGCCTCCGCGTGACAATCTTCGGCACGGTGTCGGTCGTCATGATCGACCGCGCCGCCGTTTCCAAATGCTCCGTCGTCCGCCCCAGCTTCTCCACCGCCAGCGGAATGCCAGCTGCGATCTTCTCCTTGGGCAGGAACCGCCCGATCACCCCCGTCGAGCAGACCAAAAAGTCCTCGGCTTTGCCCCCGACTTCCTTGGCCAGGGTGGCCGTCATCCACTCCGCATCGGCGATCCCGCGATCCCCGGTACAGGCATTCGAGTTGCCCGAGTTGATCACCACGCCCCGTGCCGTTTTTCGAGGCAACCGGCTGCGACAGACCTTGACCGGAGCCCCGACGACGAGGTTCTGCGTGAACACCCCGGCAGCGGAACACGGCGTGTCGGACACGAACAGCGCGAGATCCAGCTTGTGCGGATCGGCCTTAATCCCGCACGCATGACCGGCGGCCTGAAACCCAAGAGGAAGACTGACACCCTGCGACATGAGATGCGATTCCTGAGCGGCGAGAAGACGGTCTTGGCGATCACTTGGCCAAGTACCATGACACGCCCGCATGCTAGGCGGTTCAGAGGGGAATGCCCAGAGAGGAGTCGTTACACCACCGCTTCTCAACGTGTCGATGGAACCAATGCCACTTGAGTTGCTTACGGAATTGGCATGGTGTTGGACTTTCTAGCAATCGGCCCCCACTGGGTTACGGGGCGGGAGTCGCATTGATGAAACGTACGACTTAGGATCACACATACGTACTTCCTGCAGTTTATACGTCTTTTCCAGGTACTCTTGAACCGAAGACTCTGAGGTTCGATCCACGCATTCTGGATCAACAGCCAGAAATCCACTCGTTTGAAGTGAACTGACCATACAAACTCCTCCATGCGAGGCGAAGCAACTGAACAGATTGGACGAAGAAACGACCTCGAATCGTTCACTCTCTTCATTGACACACAAGGCCATGCGCTGTTGCTCGCCTCGAACCACGATTGTGTCGAGTTTTGGAAACCGCTCAAACAAGCTGACGCTTGCTTGAAGGCACCTGTAACTCTCGAATTGCTGGTCAATGCATGTCCGAATGCCAAATACCGTGCCAAGAGCTTGTTCAAATCCCAAGCCCGTTTCAGTCCTTCGGCTCGTATCAATCCAAAGTACCCAGATACGTTTTCGCTGAGGATCATTCGATTCCAGCTGCTTCAGGGCTTCGCGTGCCTGATTGATCACCCAGACATCAAAATCGGGTTTCTCAACGACACCAAATGGACCTCCTTTCGTGAGATCGCTGGCAAAGTTATCCCGGTTACACCTCGCTTTGAGTTCTACGGCATATCCAGGCGACTCCCCATTCACAAATGCGTCAGCCGATTTGTCATTCGTCCGTCGAATCACCTCTACGGTCAGCCCCAGAGTCGCGGTGAAGAATTCATGAAATCGTTCAAAACCTGGGTCAGGGCTCATCGTGGTACTCCGTTCCTCGCTTGGTCCACACAACGAGTGAAGGTATCGACTGCCATATACCCGTCAAGCCACTCCATCAAACAGTGACACTGGACAGTACGGAACGGTTCGTTGCCTCAAAAAATAGATACTGCATTTCGATTTCGTGTATTTCGTGCCTTTCGTGGTTCAATACTCCTGACAATACCTTTTTCGTCAGCGGGCAAAGCGTTCGATTTCCACCTGCGGGAAGTGCCCAAAGTTCACGATCAGCCCCAGACGCAGCTCCGTCGCCTTGAGATAGTTCAGCAATTGAGCCTGATGCTCCGGGGCAATCGACTTCACTGCCTTCAGTTCAATCCTGCACTTTAGGCGAACTCTGACAGGTTGAGTTCGTCCGATTGGGATTTGGAAAACCTTGGCTCTCGGCGATGCTGTGTGTTGTGAGACAGCACCTC
>JAYWFM010000116.1:0-12801 GCA_043778825.1 Planctomycetota bacterium
CGGGAGGGCGAGGCCAGTGCTGTGAACGGGATCGAAGTGCAGGGACGGCCTGACTGTCGTCGATTTCTCCGAAATCGACCTCGTAGGCGATGTCGCTCCGCGACTCGAATTCCGCCTGCGGGAAGACCGACTCACGCGGGTTTTCCCGAGGTCCGGACGGTGTCTGGCGGGACGAATCTCAGTCGCGGAGCGACGTGAGCTACGGGCCACCGGCACGTCGGAAACGCGCCTCACGATGACCTCCATCGTGTTCATAGCACGGGGGCGAGGCTCCTGCGGAGCCGCGAACGCGAGTGGACGCGGCCTCGCACGAGCGGCTCGGCAGGAGCCTCGCCCTCCCGGCTGGTGATCCGCGAGTCGAGACCTCTGGCATCCCTCCGGGATGCAAAGAACAATGTCGGAATCGGTGTCCGGTGGTGTCGCTTTGCTCAACCACCGGCTAATTTCTGTCATCCCTCCGGGATGGGATGCGAACAGCATCACGAGAGATGTCCCGATGAAACACTGCCGCTCGCAGGTCGCTGGATGAATTTACCTCAACCCTCAGTGCTGACTTCGACTGCTTCGCCCCAGCGGCGGGTGTTCGATCTGCTGGTGATCGTCGTGATCGCCAGTGGGTTGCTGGGGCTGGCTTGGAAGGTGGCTCGTGAGCGGGGGCGGGTCGAGGAGGCTTCGCTGGAGTCGCCGCTGTCGGGAGCGACTCCCTCACTGCCCGAGTCGCCGGAACTCCCATTGCTCCTCCCCCTGGAGAAGTTCGGCATGGTGCTGACCCGGCAGCCTGTTGAGGGAGACTCGGAGCGGGCGTTGGCGGCTCTCGATCAACAGTGCCGGGAGGTGCTGGCCTGTGCCGATGAGTGGGTGTTGTCGCTGGCGGTCTCTCCCGAGGAGCAGCAATTGCTTGACTCGCTGGTCGCGACGGAGCCGCTGCCTTGGGACGGGGAGAGTGTCGTCTTTCGCTCCGCGAAAGAACGGCCTTTCGCGGAGCGAAAGGCGACAATACAGGCGGAGCGAAAGGCGACACTGACTAACCCCTCAGCCCAGCTGTACCCTCTGACGCAACCGACCGGACGGGCCGGGATCCGAGGGATGACGCCGCTGGGTGGCCCCCTCACTCCGGCCCTCTCCCCCCCCGTGGAGTCCTCCCCGAAAGCCGAATCGAATGGGAGGGAGAGGGAGCAGGGCCCCAGCAGCGGCACCGTTACAGGTGCCGCAGCGGGGCGGCGTCTGATATGCTGGGGGTTCATCGTGTCCGATGGGGCGGGTGGGCACACCGTGTGGTTTGCCCAGCCGCGCGAGAAGCTGCCCCGGTCTGTTGCGAGAGAAGGTCACGCTCCATGAAGGGATTCACCGGTCTACTGATAGCGGCGATCCTCGGCTTGGCGGGGGCGGTCTGCAACTGGCTGTATTTGCAGCAGGCCTCGAACACGCTCGACAAGGTGTCGTTCATCTCGATCAAGCCCGATGTCCAGCTCAATATCGGCGATGCGATCCAGGAGGAGCACCTGCAGAAGATCGATCTGCCGAAGAGTGCCGCCGGGAACCTGGACACAGTGGCTCCGCTGTGGTTGGCACGGGCCGCTGTGATCGGTCAGCGTGCGAATCGCATTTTCCTGGGAGGAGAGATCATTCTGGAGATGGATCTGGCCTCTCCAGCGCAGCAGCAGTTGGCCAAGACGCTGCAAGAGAACGAGGTCGCGTTCTGGGTGCCGATCGATCCGCGCTCGGTGGTGGCCGAGCAGATCAACCCCGGCGATCTGGTGTCGTTCGAAGTGCCGTCTGCTTCCGCGTTGGAAAACAATCCGGGAGGGACCGGGGGGAACAGACCCGCTGACGGCACGCCGTCCGAAGTGATCGGCCCGTTCCGCATCCTGGCCATTGGAGCGCGTCGCGAGCCGATCAACGTGCAGCAAGCCTTTCGCGGCCGACAGGGCACCGAGGCCACATTGACCATCGTCGCCACACTCACGAAGGGCCAGCTCGACCCCCTGACCGCCCGGCTCTCCGTCGCATTGGGAGTCCGCAACCGCCAGGGTCTGATCGTGCTGCTGCACTCAGCAAAACATCCGGTGCCGTGAACGGGTGGAAGGCAGCGATGGAATGGCCATCGCTATCTCCCTGTGCCAGCGTCCCTCCAACTCCTGACCCCGGTCCCCGGTCTTCACATCAGTCTCAGGGCCGTGCCAACCAATACGACAGAACTCGCCCGCGATGTTGGCAGATTTGGCGTGAGTTGTTGGGCTTGCCGGTCATGGCCGAAGTCAGGGCAGAATCTTTCGTGCCGCTCTCGCCAGATTTTTGTTCACTTTTTTCTTGTTTGGAGGATACGGCTTCCCTCCCTCCGAGAAGACACCGCAATGCCCAGGATCTTCAGGTGTTGGCTGCGGCAGAACACATAAGTGACCGTCACTTCCATCTTCAATTTGCATCACTTCGGCGACCGTCAGTCCCCAAACACTGACCCCGGTGAGTCGGTCTTCACTCAGGTGTGCCCTGGCCAAATTGATCAATTCGACAGGAGACGTGAGCTTGACCCTGCTGAACGAAAGATAGTCCTCATTCGCCCTGGGCTGCATGGTTGGTGATGTCAGCCGCTCTTGACCCTCAACGAATTCGATCCTTCTTGTATTCTCGTCAGACGGCAAGACACGCCGTATGATCAGTTCATTGGGATCGATCTCGTCGGGGGATGGCATTCCAGATCCGTCACGCGCCAGGAATCAGGCTCAGGATCTTTGTCTCTGCCCAAGTGGAAACCTGTGCTTCGTAGTCCTTGGAACTGTCACTTTCATCAGTGAAGCAAGCGTGGACGCCACCATTGGGGAAGAATTCCAGCTCGATGGATTTCGTACCTTGAGCCCATGTCCACCACAAATTGACATTTCCAAGGGGTGTTGGTCCGACGGACGGACGTTCGTTGGTCACCAGCGCAAGTTGCATCAGTGCTTCGCAGGCCGAGTGAATTGATCCAGCGCTGATGCGTGCCGCACCATAACTATCCCAGTTTGCCTTCAGGAGCCGCAGCGACTGCGTTTGCTGAACAACTTCATTCTGCCATTTCGCGGGCCATTTGATGTCTCTGGTCGTCGGCGATTCATTTTGCTGCTTGAATTCGAATCGAGTTGTCGTTGTCGTTGTCATTGGTGTTGCTCCCAATCCTGCTGACGAACCACATCAGAAGTCAGTGCCTCGAAACCATTCACCACCCAATCGTGGGCGATCTTCATTCGGTCTCGCCACGATTGCTCCGGTTCAACCATGGCTCGTCCCGTCATCTTCAACCCGATGGCATCCATTTCGACAAGCGGTGCGCCCGACTCGAAATAGAGCCTGCCTTGATCATCGGTGATATCGAACACTCGATTGTACGTCAGTGCTCTCGGGGTAGACAACCATTCAACCTGAGACTTTGGATTCACGGACATAAACACCGATGAAAAGTATTCCATTGCGGTTTGTGGTGGCAAGGGCGTGATCTGGTTGACATAAGTCACTTCACACAGATCGACGACGGGTTCGCTGATCTTGTGATCCTTGCAAAACGAAAGCAACTTCTCAAACCACCGTGAGAACTGCTCACAAATCTGCGAGAAGTCTACGTACTCCGAAGCTTCTCCCGAGTGCCCCCAATTCATAGTCAGTCGATTGCTCTGCAATTGCAGCAATTCATTTGTCGATCCCGTCCGAGAGAAGACCATCCGAGGCAACGGCGGCGTCAGTTGTAGTCCGATTTGATGCCGCTGTTGACGAGGAATGAATGGAAAAGGCTCATCGATTCGCTCAAGCGGATTCTGACGTTCGAAATCCGGATACTCATCACGAACAAGATTGTACCAAAGTCCGAAGTGAACAATGTCAAACGGGTACAGTTCCTGAAACTGCACTGACAGCATTCGTTCCACCACCGGTGGCTTCTTGAATTTCGGGCCGTTCATCGCATTGGTCCTGATCCACAGACTCGCCGCAAGTCCTTGAATCACAGAATTCTTCGTCGACTGAGGGGAAGATGACAATGCCAATTCGTGTTGACATCGCTGAAACGCCTAAGTCTGCGAAATGGAAGCTGTCAACGCAAGGGAAATCGGCGGTAATTGCCGGTACTGGGAATTCTAGCCCACACACACTGATTCGCGTAAGTCTTTTTCCGCATTTGTATTGCGACACAATAACTGTTTCAGTCACCGTGACCGCTTGGCTCCCGACTGACAGTCAGAATACCTGTCTCATGCAAGACAAGTCTCCACTACCGTACCGACTCCGTCCGGCGCAGGCGTTTGCGATCCTTCTTCGAGAGGTTCCGCCACTGCTCGGACGTGTACCCGGCGGGGATCGACAGGGACTGGCTTTCGGATTCATTCTCCCCGGTCGCTTCGTCCTCGCTGAGCGCTGGTTCGTCGATCGCGAAGTGCGGGGCCGGGATCGGCTGGGCCGGGTGGACGCGGGTCGGCTGCACCGCGGAGGGTGGCGGTGCCGCGGGTCGGGTCAACGGGCGGGCGTTGATGGCGGTCGTGACGGGAGCGGGAGCAGCTGCGGCGGGGGTCTCGTCGAGGTCGTCTTCGTCCAGCGGGGGACGGGACTGGCTCATCTGCTGGAGCGGAGCCGAAGTTCTCTGCGAGGGAGTCGGCTGGGGGGCTCGGCGTTCTCGTGGGGGCTGTTCCCGTGGAGGCGGGGTCGTGGGCTGGACTGCCGCAGCCTCTTCAGGAGCGGCGGCGCGAGTGACCGGAGTAGAGAGCGAGGCGACCTTCGTGGCGGCACGCTTCTGGCGGTAGAGCTGCCACTCTTCGCTGGCCTGGAGGGCGATGTGCTGGGCGAAGGCCCTGAGTCGGGCCTCCCAGCGCGTGGTGCGACTGGGTTGCCGCAGTTCCCGCGAGGCTTCATTCGTCACATAGGTCACGTAGCGGGCATGGATCAGGAGTGTCGACGCAAACACAGTCGGCCATAACGCCCCCAATGCCGCATCGATCGCGGTCACCCACTCGACCGGCCACAGCAGAGAGCCGAACAGCAGATTCATCCCGGACAGTACGGCCAGCCCACGGCTGACCTGTGTCCACGAGGTACTGGCCGAGCGATACAGCATGTCGCGCCGCATGAGGTGCATGGCCGACAGCAGCAACGTCGTCGCGGGCACCAGCCAGCAGGCGGTCGCGGCCTCCACCCAGACCAGGCTCATCCCTCGCGTCAGATGGCTCGCCGCACTGCGATGAAAGCCCGTCGCCGATGCGACGCAAAACATCGAGCAGACGGCCCCGACCCAGAACCAGACCCGGTAGCGTCCGGCGAAATCTTTGCGGCTGTTGGATCGCCGCCACAGGATCAGGTACGACAACTGAGCGCACGTCAGCAAGGCAATCGTTGTGTAAAACCGCAGCAGCCGTCCCGACTGAATCCCGAAGATCTCGCGCCAGGGGTCCAGCTTCTGGATATCGAGCCATGCCCCGACTCCGACGACCGTGGTCCACGACAGGAGTCCGCACAGAACCAGCAGCGACAGCACCCAGTTGCGACGGGGGAGCAGACTGGAGACGGGGACCGGGAGATTGATCTCGGCATCGGGGGTGGACTCGACGTTCGCGGGCACGGGGCTGCGCGGACGGGAGACGGACTCCGGAGGAGACTCCTCGGGTTGCAGTGAAAGCCAACGCCGACGCCGATTGATTCGGCTGGCACCGGAAAACCCGTTTGACATGGGATTCGATGAGTAGAACAGGGGAGGTCGCACCGTTCTGATCGGACGGCAATGCTTGCCGATGCGATGGAAAAGCGATGCGACGGGACCGGTTGCCGCGTGGTGCCGGTCGTTGTTCTATCCTGCCCCATTCGCAGGCAGGGTTTACCGAGTCGTCAAACTCTTCGGAAGCGAGATGACCGTTTAATCCCCGAGATATCGCTCGGTAATCGGTGCATAGGCATCAATGCGGCGGTCCCGCAGGAACGGCCAGTGCTGACGCTGAGCATCGATCTGCGAGAGGTCGCATTCCGCGATCAGGATTTCCTCCTGATCGACGCTCCCCCGCTGGAGCACCTGGCCGCGCGGGTCGCAGAGGAAGCTCTGGCCCCAGAACTGGATTCCCTGGCCGGGGATGCCCTCGAAGGTCTCGTGCCCCACGCGATTCGGAGCGGCGATGAAGACCCCGTTGGCCACCGCATGCGACCGCTGGATCAACTCCCAGCTCTCATGCTGCGCCACATTGACCGGGGCCTCCTCGCCCGGATGCCAGCCGATCGCGGTCGGGAAGAAGATCACCTCCGCCCCCTTGAGAGCGGTGATCCGTGCTGCCTCGGGATACCACTGGTCCCAGCAGATCAGCACGCCGATCTTGGCGTATCGGGTGGTGAACGCCTTGAACCCCAAATCGCCCGGCGTGAAGTAGAACTTCTCGTAGAACAACGGATCGTCCGGGATGTGCATCTTGCGGTAGGTGCCCAGCAGCTCCCCATTCGCGTCGATGACCACCGCCGTGTTGTGGTACAGCCCGGCGGCCCGCTTCTCGAACAGCGAGCCGACCACGACGACATTGTGTTTCTTGGCGACGGCACACAACGCCCGCGAACTTGGACCGGGAATCGACTCGGCGAAATCGAAGTAGCGGTAGTCCTCGCTCTGGCAGAAATACTTCGAGCGAAACAGCTCCTGCGTGCAGATGATCTTCGCCCCGCGCTGCGCGGCCTCTGCGATCGCGTCCAGCGTCCCGGCCAGATTCGCCGCCAAGTCCTCGCTGGCCCGCTTCTGAATCACCGCCACCGGAACGACTCGGGAGGTTGTCATCGTTTGTTCCATCTGGGGTGCGAGGGACGGGAGCAGTGGACGGGGGTCCGTTTCCAATCGGCATTGTCAGTGACCCGATCCCCCTGTCAACGCCGGGGGGCTGGCGTGGGAGCGAGAGACTCAGCAATTTCATGTTGTCGGTCGCTGCACTCGCCAGAGTGCGGGCACCCCGCGTTCTGGCGAACGCAGCGACAGGGCCGTCCAGGCTCAGAATTGGGGTGGGTGGCATTCCACCCGGGGAGGGCGAAGCTCCTGCTGAGCCGCGAGCCAGGGGACACGTCGACTCGCGGCAGCGGCTCGGCAGGAGCCTCGCCCTCCCGATGGAGAGCCTCGCCCTCCCGATGGAGCTCATTCGCTCCAAAACCGACTCGGAGGAGTCGGTCAACCGGCGGTGCCATTTTGACAGAGCCGGGGCAAACTGGACGATTTCCGAACCGCCAAAACCGACTCAGCCAGCACGATGGAATCGTTGCATCCCGTTTCCTAAATGAGACTTCAGGCGGAGACTCACTTTTGGAACGCAATTCGCTCTCTCCTGAAACGGAAACATCACGTCCGTGGACTGTGAGCGGGAGACATCCTGCCTCAGCGTCATTGGCTCAGCCAGCTGTGGAGTAGCGAGAACATGTCGAAGAAGGCCCATTCGAGCGGCAGCGGAATCAAGATTGTGCCACTCGGGGACAAGGTGGTCCTCAAGCGGCAGGAAGCCGAATCGAAGACGGCGGGCGGGATCGTTCTGCCCGATTCGGCGAAGGACAAGCCTCAGAAGGGCGAAGTCATTGCCGTGGGCGATGGTCATGTCCGTCGCGACGGGGCTCGCGTGCCGCTGACCGTCAAGGAAGGCGACAAGGTGATCTTCTCGTCCTATGCGGGCGACGAGATTAAGATCGGCGAAGAGGAGTATCTGCTCCTCCGCGAGAGCGACATCCTCGCGGTGTACTAACACGACACGCTCACGAAAGCCCAGTGGTTGCAACCACTGGGCTTTGAACTCACTCTCACACACACTCACTCTGGAGAAACGCCCATGGGCGCGAAGATCATTGCTTTCGACCAGGAAGCTCAAGAAGCGATGCGGCGGGGCGTCAGCAAGCTGGCCCGGGCCGTCCGCGTCACACTCGGTCCCAAGGGCCGCAACGTCATCATCGAGAAGAGCTTCGGCTCCCCGACCGTGACCAAGGACGGCGTGACCGTCGCCCGTGAAATCGAACTGTCGGACAAGTTCGAGAACATGGGTGCCAGCATGGTGAAGGAAGTCGCCAGCAAGACTTCCGACAACGCCGGTGACGGCACCACCACTGCGACCATCATGGCCGAAGCGATCTTCGTCGAAGGTCTGAAGTCGGTTGTCGCCGGAGTCAGCCCGCTCGAGATGAAGCGCGGCATGGAAAAGGCCGTCACCGACATCATCGAAAAACTGAAGTCGATGGCGATCCCCTGCAAGGACAAGAAGGCCATTGCCCAAGTCGGCACCGTGGCCGCCAACGGCGATGACACGATCGGCAAGATCCTGGCCGATGCCATGGAACAAGTCGGCAAAGACGGCGTCATCACCGTCGAAGAAGGCAAGTCCCTGCAGACCGAGTTCAACGTCGTCGAGGGGATGCAGTTCGACCGCGGCTACTTGTCGCCGTACTTCGTCACCGACACCGCCAGCATGGAGTGCGTCTTCGAAGACTGCTACGTGCTGATCCACGAGAAGAAGATCACCAACATCAAGGATCTCGTGCCGGTCCTGGAAAAGGTCGTCAACTCCGGCAAGCCGCTGTTGATCATCGCCGAAGAAGTCGAAGGCGAAGCGTTGGCCACCCTCGTCATCAACAAGATGCGGGGCGTGTTCCGCTGCGTCGCCGTCAAGGCTCCCGGCTACGGCGATCGCCGCAAGGCTCTGCTGCAAGACGTGGCCATCATGTGCGGCGGCCAGGCGATCTTCGAAGACCTCGGCATCAAGCTCGAAAACGTCCAGCTGAGCGACCTCGGTCGGGCCAAGAAGCTGGTCGTCGACAAGGACAACACGACGATCATCGAAGGGGCTGGCAAGAGCGCTGACATCAAGTCCCGCATCGAGCAGATCAAGCGGGAACTCGACGCCAGCTCCAGCGATTACGATCGTGAAAAGCTCGAAGAGCGGATCGCCAAGCTCTCCGGCGGTGTGGCCCAGATCAACGTCGGGGCTGCCACCGAATCCGAGATGAAGGAGAAGAAGGCCCGCGTCGAAGACGCCCTGCACGCCACCCGTGCAGCCGTCGAAGAAGGCATCCTCCCCGGCGGCGGAGTCGCCCTGCTGCGAGCCTCGATGGCCGTCGATGGCGGCAAGCTGACGCATGACGAAGAAGTCGGCTACAACATCATCCGCCGAGCCTGCCGGGCTCCGCTGACCCAGATCGCTGACAACGCCGGTGTCGATGGCGGCGTCGTGTGCGAGAAGGTCTCGGAACTCAAGGGGAACAACGGTTACAACGCGGCGACCGGTGTCTACGAAGACATGGTCAAGTGCGGTGTGATCGACCCGGTCAAGGTGACCCGTTCGGCTCTGACCAACGCCGCCAGCGTCGCGACCCTCCTGCTGACCAGCGATGCCCTCATCGCCGAGAAGCCGAAGGCCAGTGCTAAGGACAGCCACGACGACCACGGCGACATGTAGAACGGAATTCATTCCGTTCCTCGTTCGTGTCAACGAACTGACGTGACCAACCAACAAGCCCCCGAGTCCTCTCGGGGGCTTGTTGCATTGTCGGAAGTCTTGACCTCAGCATTCATCAATTGTCGTCGTTCACAGCGAACATGGCTGGAAGATCCCGGGCACGGTGCAGCACACGCACGATCCGGATGCCCTCGTCAAACGGCACATAAAAACCCACATATTCGCCAACGGCAAAGTTTCGCAGACCTCACCCCAATTCTGGGCATGGTGTTCCGAGTTCCGGGTTCTCTGAGTAGAACCTCGCTTGCGCATCAAGCTGACGAAGCAGCTTGTCGGCGGCATCGATATTGTCGCGGGCGATATAACCCCAGATATCACTCAGATCACGCTCAGCGACCGATGAACGCCAGACATCAGTCACGTCAATTCCCCCGATGGGCTGCCAGCCGCTCGCGACCGCGACGGATGGTACTCTCAATGTCGAGCGGAGCGCTCCGTCCGGTCGCGAGGTCGTCGAGGCCCCATTGGATTTTGGCCTTCAGCGATTCCAGCGTCGGCTCGGGAACATCGAGCAAGTCGAGGGCGTATTCCACCAACTCCTCAGCCGACGAAGCTCGATTCGCCGCGAGGTGACGCTCAAGGACTGCTTGGGCATGTGGGGTCAACTGAATGTTCATGGGGTCATGATAACAGGGCCACTCGGTAGCCGTCAAAGTCTTTGTATCCTGTTTCGAGGGTACCAGAATGCGATCGTCTCCACTCTCAAAACCGGTGGAACACCAACGGGATTCGCAGCTCCTCGCGAAATCCGAATCGCTCGTAGAGTGTGATCGCCGGGAGATTTCGCGAGTCCACAAAGGTCGAGACTGGGCAGCCCCCGGTCGTTCGCAACAACTCTCGCAACAAGCGGGAACCCCAGCCTTGGCGACGGTGTTCGGGCGTGACACCCAGAGAGAAGATTTCCACAGTGTCCCCCTGCTGCCCCGCCACGAGCAGGCCGCACAGCCCGTCCGAGGTTTCGGCCATCAGCGTCCACGGAACATCGGATGCAGCGTCCTCCGTCCAAGAACGGTACATCAACTCGGGTGATCTAAGCGGGATGGCTTCCGGGATGTCGAGCGAATCAACCAGCGTGCGGGCGACCAGATCGACGATCGCCGGGAATTCCGTTTCGGAGGCTGCAACTCGAATCGCCGGGTCGGCCTCACTCGGAGATATGTTCTGCGCGGGTGCGAGACGGAGTGCCAGTATCTCCGTCGTGCGGGGCATCCCCAGGCTCTCCAGCACGTCGCAGTCGTCCGAATGCGGATCGCAAAGAATCTGAATCGCCGCCGCGTGGGATGACCTCGCCCAGTCGATCCCGGCTTGCCACAGAGCGTGCCGCTGCGGGCGATCCAGGTCAGACACCTCGCTCACAATCGGCCCGACCTTAGCGATTCGCTCGGAGTCGACGACCGCCTCCAGGCAGGCCACAGCTCCGCCCGGGAGATCGAGAATGATCAGGAAATTGGGAGACACCCCAGAGGACGCCCCGTGGCTTTCCCGAGACATGATCTCCAGCAGTCGGCTCAACCCCGGCTGGCTGCGGAGTGATGCACAGGTGCCGATGCGGATCGCGGGATGCGAGATCATCTTGGAGCTCCGATCATCTGGCGAACTCCGGCCATGCACATCGTGTGGGAGGTGATCGAGGTTCAGCGGGAGCCTTCGATGTGGGTTTTGAGGTTCGCCAGGCCGGTCTCGAAATCTTTGCCGACCAGTTGGTCCATGTTCATGAACAGGCACATGACCTTGCCCATGAATGGCTGGGGACCGAACATGGCCCAGGCGACGTGCGTGGCGTGGCCTTGCGGGGTCAGGGTGAATTCGGCGGTGTTGCGGGCTTTGAAGGGGCGGAAGAAGTCGAGTTGAATTAAGACCTTGAACGGGGAGGTGGCTTCGAGGATTTCCTGGCGACCCTGGCCGACCTTGTTGTTGCCGTCCCATTCATAGATCGCCCCGACCCCGCGCGCGGACCCGCTGTGGGACTTCTGCATGGTGAGGTCCATCTTCTCCCACGGCGACCACGACTCGGATTGGTGGAAGTCGCTCAGGATCGCAAAGATCGGCTGGGGGGGAGAATGGATGGAGATCGAGCGCTCGATCCGAAACACGTTGGGTTTGGTCGAGGCGTAAGCCAACAGACCGACGATCAGCACGGCCAGCGCCAGGCCCGCGTACAGCAGATAGTCCATGAGTCTCTCTCCGGGGGGTGTCTCGAAGCGGAACATCAACGAGAGTGAGTGTCAGTCTATCTTCGCCACGGCAGCACCGACCGTAACCGCGAATCACGCAACACCAGACCACCCCAGAGCAGGACTCCGACCACAATCGGCGGAATGAACGATTCGCCGATTCGCAAATGCGTCGCCACCGCGCCGCCGAGATACCCGGTCAGCAGAATGGCTCCCAGAACCGCGGTCTGCGGGATCACATACAGAATGGTACAGCCCAACTCGACCAAGCCGAGCCCGAAAGACACATTCGGAGGATAGCCAAATTTCTTCATGCCCTCCACCACTTGCGGCGTGTTCAACAACTTCATGACCCCGCTCATGACGAGCGTGAGGACCGGCAGCGAACTCAGCACCCGCCCGATCCACAGCAGGACTTTCGACTCGGACGCGGGCGGTGTTTCGGTGGACATGAGATTGACTCGTGGTGGAAGGTCGAGGTGCCGGTTCCCTGTCTCGTGTCCGGCAGCACGGTGACTCCCGTGCCGCCCCCACGAGCCGCCAAGCCCCAGTCTACCGTCCAGCCCAATCGGTTCAATGACACTTCTGATCCGGTACGGTTGGACGTGGGTGTGTGCGTCTCCAACGTCGGTTCGCCGGAATCGAGGCACTGAGGCACAACGCGAGTTCGGAGAATCCCAGCCGTTGATCGCTCGCACCACTGGCCACCGTCCCGCTGCATCGAACGGAATCTTCGCCCCGCAGGGGCAGCCACAAATCAGCCCAGGGCAGAGTGACACGACGAATGTCGTGGAGCGCCGCCCTGGGATATAAGACCCAGCCACGGCACAAGCCCTGAAAGGGCGGTACAATCTCGGGTGGCTCGCTGTTGCGCCCTTTCAGGGCTTGGGTCGTACGTGGCTCTCGCCACCCAGGGCGGCGCGGGACGACTGGCGTCGTGCCGCTCTGCCCTGGGCTGGTTTGTGGCTGCCCCTTCAGGGCGAAGACTGGGCGAGTTCGCCGATGGGGTGCGGGGTCCACACGCGAGGCTCAAGCCCCCTCACCCCAACCCTCTCCCCCACAGTGGAGTCTTCTCCGAAAGCAGCGCCGATTGTGGGGGAGAGGGGGCAGATGGGACAGACGACCACCCATTGGCGAATGCACTCGGCGCTCCGTGG
>JAYWFM010000117.1:0-30738 GCA_043778825.1 Planctomycetota bacterium
CTCCCTACTCCCTACTCCCTACTCCCTACTCCCTACTCCCTACTCCCTACTCACACCCCTCAACGCTCAACCCTCCCCTCAACCTCTCTGCGCTGCGAACTGCTCGGCATACTCCACCGACCACAGGCTAATCATCGACGTGAACCCGGACAGATCGGCGTCGTCCAGGTATTGATAGTGCCGGTAGCTGAAGATCTCGCGGTTGCGGATGGTCCCCTTGGCGATCAGCTCGATGATCGGCGTGGTTCCCTTCGGCACGATCAGCATCTCCAGGCGGCTGTAGTGGGCCTCTGACGATTTGCCGCGACTGAGCCGCAGGTCATCGCGCGTGATCCGCGCTCCCCAGCCGTCCTCGCCGATGAGGGTCGAGAACTCGAACCCCGGAAAATGATCCGCCAGTTTTCGCAGCCGGTCCTCGATCTCTTCGCTCAGATGCAGACGCATGGAGGCATGCCGGTTCTTGGACTCTTCTGCTGACATGGCGGCGGACTGCGCAGCCTGGCTCTTGGCATCGCGCGAGCGCGAGCCGCGTGCGATGGCGTTCTTGAGTTGCTGGTCAAAGTCCATGGCCGGGTCCAATGAGGGGCTGCGGACGGGATGTCGCTTCTCGCCCTCCTCATAAGGAATAGGGTTTGCGAGAGTTTCCGACAACCCCAGCGGACCGGGAGACACGAGATTTGAGCAGCTTCCAATGGAAATGAGAGTCCAGACATTGGTCATCGACCCACTCTTCATTTTCCTGGCCTCGATCGTCCTGTCCTCCTCTGGTCATGGAAGGAGGAAGCGAAGCATGACGACAGGAATATCGAGGTCAGGAAAATAGGCGGAATGGTGACACTTCGCGCCGAACCCGACAGTGCCAGCGTTTCCAAGGTGTGAAACTCAGTGAATATCCATACGCAAACGACATTTACCTCAGCTCTCAATTCCTCTTTGTCCCGGCAGGGACACTCGACAATAGCCCACCGATTCATCGGTGGGTCCACAAATCCTCTCGTGATCGGCAGCCCCGGCAGGGGCGACAGACGCTCGCAGCGTGGCCCATCGCCGACCGCTCCTCACCACGGTGATCGCCAGCTTCTGCCGTCCCTGACGGGACTCGTCGGTTCGTCCGGGGCGATCTCCCACCGTTGAAACGGTGGGCGACTGTCGGGAGTCCCTGACGGGACAAAGAGGGTGCTATCGAGGGAAATGCTCACCTGGGAAGCGACGTTAAACGCGGGGAGCCCGCACTCTGGCGAGTGCAGCTACGTCAACAGTTGAATTTGGTGGACCAGTAGTGCAGAAGCGCGGGAACCACCGGGGCCAGCCCGAGTGGCGAAGATATCTGGTCAACAACTCTCCAGGCGTCCATCGACCAGTTCATACCGCCGCCCGAACTTGGCGGCGAGTTCGGAGCTGTGGGTCACGCAGAGCAGGATCGTTGAGTTTTCCCTGCCCAGACCAAGGAGTAACTCGCCGATGGTCTCGGCGGTGCGGCGATCGAGGTTACCGGTCGGCTCATCGGCCAGCAGCACGCGGGGCTGATTGATGAGGGCGCGACAGACGGCCACCCGCTGGCGTTCGCCGCCCGATAGCTGGGACGGCAGGTGCGTGATGCGGTGCGAGAGGCCGACTCGCTCCAACAGGTTCTTGGCGCGATCCATCTCGGGAGGGCCAGCGCCAGTGTTGGCCAGCGTCGGGATCAGGACGTTCTCCAGCACCGTACATTGCGGCAGGAGAAAGTGGTCCTGGAACACGAACCCGAACGTGGTGTTGCGGAACCGGGCCTGCTCTTCGAGGGGCAATGAGTGCGGCGTTTTCCCGCCGATTTGCACCTGCCCACTGGTCGGAGTATCGAGCAAGCCGATGATATAGAGCAGCGTACTCTTGCCCGTTCCCGAGGGGCCGGTAATCGCGATCGCGTCGCCGGGAGACGCTTCCAACTCCACCCCGCGCAGGACCGACACCTCTCCGTCTCCGGAGAGGTAGGTCTTGGTCAAGGCACTCACCACCAGTTCAACTGCCACAGGATTCTCACACAAGAGGTTTCGAGAGAACTCTCGGTGAGATGAGCTGTCGTGTCAACCTCCTGCCAGGCAAAGCACTGTTTCACACCGGGAGAATTCCCCGTCGTCAGTTCGCAGTTTTCAGTCGCCAGCAGTGTCCACAGTGCGCACAAGTACGTTGGCTTGATCTCCGACCATCGCGGCGGCATCGGACATTGCCTGTTCCATCGCCTTGTAAATCCCCCCTCGCCGATCCGGCGACAGCATGCCCGGAAGATGCTCCCGCGTACAAGTCAGCATCGACTGCAGCAGAGGTTTGTCCGATGCCGGGTTCTGCTTGTTGATCTGGACCACCAACTGCTTGAGTTCACTTTCATGCTTCACGCGGAAAGTATCCCAATCGGAGGGTTTGTCTCCCTTCTGATGCAGCTGTTGGACCTCATCCCACATGCCTCTGACCGCTTGGTACTCCGCTTTTCCCGGTGTGCCAGACAGGCTGATCCCCATGAGCGACATCCCGAAGTAGCCCCCCATCAGCAACAGGACCGCGATGGCCGCGATGGCCTTCGTGTCGATGCTCCCCTTGAGATCGCTCAGCATCGCGCCGAAGTCGAATGCCGGTCCGCTGGACTTCTTGGGAGGTGTGAACGCGGGGCGGGGCGGGAAGGCCGCGGGGCGACTGGCGGTGGCCATCGAACCGTAGCCGCCGGTGGTGCTGCCGGTGGTCCCATAAGCGGTGGAGCCAGTGGAGGAACCGTACCCTGTGGGGGCGGGTCTTGAGGGCGCTGCGGGAGTGACGACTGCTGGCTGGGGCTGTTCCGCACGGGGAACCGCTGAAGCAGCCACCGCCACGGGGGGCCGACTCACCACAGCGGCCACAGGGGCTGGCGTCGAGATGGGAGCCGGAACCTTCGGTCGGGTGGCTTCCAACTTTGCCGCGAAATAGGCGGCCTTGTCCTCCGACGAGAGGAGCCCTGGCACATCCATGACCAGCGACCAGGCCCCCGTCTGGCCCCGGCGAGCCTTGTCTTCCCAGCTCAGTGTTCCGTTGGAGACTGCCTGGGCCAGCACCTTGAACGAGATCGGCCCCATGCGTTGGCCGAGGATTTCGTAATACCATTCGCGCTTGTGGGCTGCCTCCCCAAAGGGTACGAGAGTCGCCGAGCGGTCGTGCGAGGCCGCCGCGACCGTCTCGACCGGGGTACACTTCAGCCCCCGCGTGCGACCGGCTTTGTCCCACGGTTCGGAGCTGCCCAGACGCACCTCATCGTCGGCATGTACGGCCCCCGTCTGGGCCATCTGCTGGAGTTCGTCGAATGTCATCGGTCCCAGTTCCTGCCCCAGGACGCGGCAGTACCACTCGGCTTTCGGTCGCATCTGCACCGCGACTGTCGCGAATGGAGCGGTCTTGTCGAGCCGCTTCCAGGCTCCGCGGGGCCCCTGACGCACCGCATCCTCGCCGTGCAGCGAACCGGACTGGATCATCTGGAGGAGTTCGCCCTGCGTGGTCGGGCCCAGCTCCTGACCCAGGAGTTGGTAGTACCACTCCGTCGCGGGAGGGGCGGCTGCGGCTGCGATGGCGGCCCGTTGGGCCTTGCGTTTCGGGGAGACCTGCATGGTCTGGGTATCCGCTGACGGAGCCAGCATTAGGTCGAGGTCGAGGTCGGTGGCCGGTTCCGGTTCTTCGTCCTCTCCCGACTCGATCAGGCCGGGAACTTGCTCTGCCGCTCTCCAGTCCGAGGTCGACGTGCGTACGTCATCGTCAGAGGCCAAGTGGCCCGCCCTGGCCAAGTCTCGCAACGCCTCGAAGGTGAACGGCCCGGTCTCTTCGCCGAGCATCTTGTAGTACCAGTCTTGTGCCATGGTCAGTCTCTGCCTCCTGAGTCCTGTTCGTCCAGTCTCTGGGGATGGAGTGCAGACGACACATCGGGCAGGAGCGTTGACGATTGGAGAACTATGACTGAGTCCCCCGGTCGTGAACGAACTGCACCAGTCGCTTCACCACATCCGCCGAAGTCTCTGGCAACACTCCGTGTCCCAGATTGAAGATATGTCCGCCCCCCCGCCCGGCGCGGAGGATCTGGACCGTGCGTTGTTCGATGGTCGCCCAGTCACCCAGCAGGGTCACTGGATCGAGGTTCCCTTGCAGCGCCTTCGTCGACCCGACCAGTTGTCGCACCTCGGCCAGATCGCTTCGCCAATCGACTCCGATCACCTGGCCCCCTGCCGAGATCTGGTCCTTCATTAAGGCCGGATTGCCGGTCAGGAAGCTGATCACCGGAGCGTATGGCTCCACTTGTGCGATGAGTGACTTCGTGTACGGCAGCACGTACTGCCTGTAGTCCTCGGGACACAGGCAACCGACCCAACTGTCGAACACCTGCACCGCCTGCACCCCGGCGTTGATCTGAGCGATCAGGTAGGGGACCAGGCTCTCAACCAGCCGCTCCATCAACAGCCGCCACTCGGTCGGATGGCTGTACATCATGCGCTTGGTGTGCGTGTAGTTCTTGGAGCCGCTGCCCTCGATGGCGTACGATGCCAGCGTGAACGGGCAGCCTCCGAACCCCAGCAGCGGGATGTCCGCTGGCAGTTGGGCCCGGATGAGCTTCACCGCATCGAACACATAGCCCAGGTCCGCCACATTCGGCACGGCCCGCACGCGATCGATTTCGCTGGCGGAACGGAGCGGATTGTGAATGACCGGGCCTTCCCCCTGCTGATACTCCAGATGGAACCCCATCGGTTCGAGGATCGGGAGCAGGTCCGCAAACAGGATCGCCGCATCGACGCCCAGCACCTGCTGGGCGGTGAGCGTGACCTCGGCGGCCAGTTCAGGTCGCTTGCAGAGTTCCATGAAGGTCACGCGCGAGCGGACCGCCATGTATTCCGGCATGTAGCGTCCGGCCTGCCGCATGATCCACACGGGCGTCGTGTCGACCGGTTCCCCCCTCACGGCACGCATGAATCGGGACTGAGAGAGTGCGGGTGTCATGGACATCGGGAGTATCGTGCCGGGGTGTGAAGATTGGATGAAGTCACGGCGAATTGTAGGGAAGCGAGGGCCGGGATTCACCAAGCCCAAGCATTGGGCTACCATGATGTTCGTGGGGAGTGAGCGTATCGTGGATCAGGAGCAGGCTTCATGTCCGCCGCCGTCAAGTGGAATCTCCTCTCGGAGGCCGAGTACCTGCGGGGGGAGTTGCTTTCCGAAGTGAAGCATGAGTACATGGGCGGCGTGTTGTACGCCATGGCGGGCGCGGGGAATGCCCATAATCGGGTGGCGACCAATATCACCATCGCGCTGGGAGGGAGGCTGCGGGGTCGTCCCTGCCAGCCGTTCAATTCCGACACCAAGATTCGGTTGAGGCTTCCCACTCAGACGCGGTATTACTATCCGGATGTGTCAGTCGTGTGCCGGAGCAATCCCCCGACCGACTCGTTCCAGGATGAACCGGTCGTCGTGGTGGAGGTGCTGTCTCCCTCGACCCGTCGGTTGGACAACGGCGAGAAGCGCGAGGCGTACCTCTCCCTGCCCTCTGTGCGCGTGTACTTGATGGTGGAAACCACGCACCCCCGTGTGGAGGTCTATCGCCTCACCGAGCAGGGATTCGTGGAAGAACACTATCAGGGTCTCGAAGCGGTGATCTTGCTCCCGGAAATTGACGCGGCGCTTCCGCTGTCCGAGATTTACGAGAGGGCGGAGTTTCTCCCGGAAGGATAAGCGGGCCACTGGTGGCCTGCCTGGCACCCGCTAGACTTCCGAAGTCTCGGAAGACTTCGGAAGTCTTCGCCGCGTTCGGACGTGGGCTCTGGCCCCCCGCGTTCTGGCGAACTTGGCGACGACATCATCGGATCCCCACGCTTGCTCGAACTCGAACGATCTTCCTGGCGACGCTCCTTGGCCACCGCGATTCGCGATGTCGAGACACTCCTGCGCGAACTGGAACTCCCGGAGGAGTGGGCCGCAGAGGCCATCCAGGCCGTCAAGAGCTTCCCGGTCCTGGTCCCGCGCAGCTTCCTGGACCGCATGCGAGTCGGTGACCCGCACGACCCGCTGCTGCGGCAGATCCTTCCGGTGGCCGAGGAGAGCCTCAGCACGCCCGGATTCGTGGTCGATGCAGTCGATGACCAGGCCGCGCGAGTCGCTCCGGGGCTGCTGCATAAGTACGAGGGCCGCGTGCTGCTGATCGCTGCGGGGTCGTGTGCGGTGAATTGCCGGTACTGCTTTCGGAGGCACTATCCGTATGGCGAGGAGCCGCGGCGACTCGAGGACTGGGAACCGGCGATCTCGGCGATTGAGCAGGACTCGACCGTTCATGAAGTGATTCTCAGCGGCGGCGATCCGCTGCTGCTGCCGGACGAGCGGTTGGCAGCGTTGGTCGAACGGTTGGAGCGGGTCGAGCATCTGACACGGCTGCGAATTCACTCGCGGTTGCCGATTGTGTTGCCGGATCGGGTGAACCCGGAGTTGATCGAGTTGCTGCGGGGGAGTCGACTGCAACCGGTGATGGTGGTGCATGCCAACCACCCGCAGGAGATCGCTGGCGATTGCGAGGAGGCTCTCCGCAGGCTGGTCCGCTCGGGCATTCCGACGCTGAACCAGGCTGTCCTGCTGCGGGGCGTAAACGACAATGCGGATGTGCTGGCCGACCTGTGCGAGCGGCTGATCGATCTCGGCGTGCTGCCGTATTACCTGCACCAGCTCGACCGCGTGGCGGGGACCGCTCACTTTGAAGTGCCCGAAGCCACCGGCCTGGAACTGATCGCCCAACTGCGAAAGCGTCTTCCCGGCTATGCGGTGCCGCAATTCGTCCGCGAAGTGGCGGGGGAGGCGAGCAAAACGCCCGTCCTGCGCGGCGCGTGAGGATTTCGTCGCTGCACTCGCCAGAGTGCGGGCAGCCCGCGTTCTGGCGAACGCAGCGACGAAATCTGGGTGAAATATTGGCAAGGGTCTTCACGGAATCCCCTTCCGTCACGCAGTTGTTCGGAATACAACGATTTCGCGGCCCCATGCGGCCCTGAAAACTGGTCTTGACTCAAATTGAGATACTTGAATTCGATTCTCAAAGAAGAGATACTGAGAGTCTCTTCTTTCGATCGCACCTCTCAGGAAATGGGCCACTCATGCTCAAGCAGAACGAAATGGACACGTTCCGGTCACAATTGTTGCTCTTGCAATCTCGGATTCAGGGCGACGTGGACCAGCTTTCGAACGGGGCACTCGATTCTGCGGGGGGGGACTCCAAAAGTCCGACACACATGGCCGAACTCGGCACCGAGACGTATGAGCAAGAATTCTCGATCCGCATGATGGAGAGCGATCAGGATGTGCTGGACGAGATCCGGGCGGCGTTGATTCGGATCGAAGAGGGCACCTTTGGCCAGTGCCAAAACTGCATGGAAGAGGGTCGTCCGTCCTCGAAGGTGTGGATCCCCAAGGTGCGATTGAAGTACCTGCCCTACGCCCGGAACTGCATCGAGTGCGAGCGTCAGCGGGAAGGTTCGTTCGTCCGGTAGTCACCGTCGCGGGTGAGACTGCCGTAGCTGCGTTCGCCAGAACGCGGGCTGCGTGGAGCCAGCGTTCAATCCGTGAAGCTGCGAATATCGTTACCCGCTGAGAGAGCCGAACCCATCCGCCCACCTTCTGGCGAAGGTGGCTACTTTCACACATTGACCTCATTCGATTGCGGGTAATCCCATGGCCAGCCCGCAGAATGTCTCCTATCTGATCTTCGACATCGAAACCGTGGCCGACGGGGCGCTGGTGTCGAAGATCCAATATCCCAAAGACTCGCTCGCCCCCCAAGCCGCCACGACCCGCTTTCGGGCGGAACTGATGGAGAAGAACGGCAAGGACATCCTGCCGCACACATTCATGATCCCCGCCTGTGTGGTGGTGGCCAAGGTGGGGCCGGACTTTCGGTTGATCGACCTGGTGGCTCTCGACGAGCCGCAATACCGCCCGCATCAGATCGTAAAAGCCTTCTGGCAGGGGTGGAAGCACTACTCCAAACCGGTCCTCGTGACGTTCAACGGTCGCGGGTACGACGTGCCGGTCCTGGAAATGGCCGCCTACCGCTACGGGATGAGCATCCCGGAATGGTTCAACATCGGGGCGCACTCTTATGAGCAGTCCCGCAATCGGTACAACATCACCTCGCATCTCGATCTGTGCGACCTGATCTCCAACTTCGGAGCGGTCCGCCAGAGCGGGGGCCTGAACTTGCTGGCGAACCTCCTCGGGAAGCCCGGCAAGTCCGGGATCGACGGGTCGCAGGTCCAGGACTACTTCGACGCCGGTCGCATCCAGGAGATCGTCGACTACTGCCGCTGCGATGTCCTCGACACCTACTTCGTCTTCCTCCGCAGCCGCGTCCTCATCGGGCGGCTGACTTTGGAGGAGGAGCATAAGATTGTCGCCGAGACCAAGCTCTGGATTGAGCAGCGGGCCGACCAGCAGCCGGGGCTGAAGCACTATCTGGAACACTGGGGCGACTGGCAACCGCCGGAGGCGGCAACATCCGCTTCATGACATGGGAAAGCCCAGTGGTTGCAACCACTGGGATTTTTTCGTCGCATTGCTAGTTGCGGTAGTCACTTACGCTACTTTTGTCCACGTTTATTCACTCGACACTTCGTGAAACTCATCCTCGATCTTGAAGAAATCCCCCTTTTTCCTACGCCGGAACAGTCCTCCCAGCCGAATTAACCAGAATAGTTGATGTCGTCGGAGCAATCCGACCGATCAAATCCATGACGAACCGTCATACGGTCAAGATCACCGGTTCCCGGTTGGGGCAAGAAGCCCTGGACCAAAGAACTCTGAAGGAGTCAGTTTCATGCTTCTGCCACGGAAATGGGTGCTGTCCCTGGGACTGCTCGCAACAGCCCCCGGCATCGTGCTGGCCGGGCCGTTTGACGGAATGTTGAAGTCGAACGCTCGTCCCACTGCTGCTCGTCCCAATGCCAAGGCTTCGGCCTCACGCTCCAACGATGACATCGCTCAAGATGTCGTCGACGCGATGAAAGCTGCGGGCCTCAAAGGCCAGGGAATCGACATTGTGGTGGAGGATGGCGAGGCCACCCTCACCGGTCAGATTTCCTCTCCCGAGCAACTCGCCAAGGCGACTCAGGTCGCTTCCCGAGTGCCCGGCATCGACTCGGTCAAAAACCGGATGACCACGGCCAAGTCCGCAGCTCCGGCCCGGACGGCCAGCCGTCAGATGCCGATTCAGCAGGTCCAGTACGAAGAGCCACAGCCAGCCGCTGAAGCCGGACCGTCCAATCAGGAAATCGCCCAAGGCGTGGCCGATGAACTGGCCGCAGCCGGTCTCAACGGCTACGACATCGAAATCCGCTTCAAGAACGGGGCCTGCATCCTCGGCGGGGATGTCTCCAATCCCGCCGAAGCTCAGCGGGCCCAGCAGGCGGCCCAGAGCGTCGCTGGCGTGCAGCAGGTGATCAACCACCTGACCGTGGGTGGTCAAGCAGCTGCCCCGGCTCAGTACGCTCGCCAACCGGGCTACCCGAGAGGCTTGGCCGTCGGGGAAGGCCAGTTGCCACCGGGCCTGCCTCCCCAGGCGATGGGCCAGAACGCCCAGCAGATTCAGCAGATGCGGATGCAGATGATGCAACAAGCCCAGATGCAACAGGGCGGACCCGGCATGGACGGCTCGTCGATGGGAGCCCCCGGCATGGGTGGTCATCCGCAGGGCGGAGTCAACCCGGCGGGCGGCCACATGATGTACAACCAGCCGAACGTCCCCGAATACGCCTGGCCGACGTACGCTCAGTACGACAACTACGCCGCGGTGACCTATCCGGGTCAGTATGATGCGAGTGCATTCCCGTACATCGGCCCGTTCTACCCGTACCCGCAAGTGCCGCTCAACTGGCGTCAGTCGACGCTGGAGTGGAAAGACGGCACCTGGAATCTGCGGTTCAGTACCCGCACCGATAAGTGGTGGTGGTTCATGAGCCCGAAGAACTGGGACTGACCCAGCGGCCTCACTGGCCGGACCGGACATCAACGATGCCCTCGTGACGGACTTCCGCCACGAGGGTGTTTTTGTTTTGAGTTGTCAGTTTTGAGTTCTCAGTATTCAGTGTCCCGACCGTTTAGCCGCGACGCGAAGTCTTCGAAGCGGAGTGCTCGCCCGCTCTCGACTCACTTCGCCCACTCCGGCACCGCAAACAACTCCACCACCGGTACACGAAACCCCGGCATCGTTTCCATCTGCTCAATCACTGCTTCGGTTCCCAGCCACCGCTCCCCGTGACGATCCCAAAGCTGCACCGTCTTGGCCTTGGGATCAATCGTCCACACCATCGGCACGCCCCATTCCAGCAACCGACCGACTCGCTGCTCGAATCCCTGCCGCCGGTCCGGTGTCGAGAGAATCTCCACCACCATCGCCGGCACGTTCGTCGTCACCGGGTGGTCCAGCTCCGCAAACCTCGGCCCGGTCAGGTACAGACTCACCGCCGGGAACAACACCGTGTCCGGCTGCTGCCCCACATGCAGCCCATGATCGAAGCAGGCATACCCGGCCTCGACCTGGTGAAAGTAGGTCGCCAGGGCCTTGGACAGATTGAGGACCACGGTCCCATGATCGACATCGGGCGGTTCCCGAAACACCGGCACCCCCGCGTGCAACTCCGCCCACTGCCCCCCCTCGGGCATCTCGGACCGCTGGTCGAGGAATTGTTCCACGGTCATGGCGACTTGGATCATGGCTGCTCTCTCGTAGAACGGACGCCCACGTCCGTTCGTGCTTGGCTCGAAAATACAGACGCAGGTGTCTGCCCCTTCTACACAACTGTTTCCCGGACATGGAACGCCAGCCAGGCAAGGCTGATGTCGGTCATGCGGCGGAGGGCGGTCCAGCGGGTTGAAGGGCCGGGGGTCGAAGAGCGGAATTTAACGCAAAAACGCCAAGGCGCAAGGGCGCAAAGGAGAGATTGATGACTGAGCTGTGGGCCATGCGTTCCTACTCTTCCCTTTGCGTCTTCGCGACTTGGCGACTTTGCGTTGAATTCTGGGGAGTTGTGCAGAAGCCTCGGACATGGGCGTATGTACGACTTCCAAGCCACCCGCCGGACTGCGAACCCCACTCGGAGCGAGTATACTTCACTCGTCCTCGACTTCATCCAAGTGCTGCGTCACCGTTTGATTTCCGGGTGACACCTCGTCGTGAGGGCGAGGCTCCTGCCAAACTGCTACGGAGGGGGAGCATCTACCCTGGCTCGCGACTTAGCAGGAGCTTCGTCCTCCCATCCGAGCCTTGAGCTGTCATACTCCCCCAGGATCTCTTCTCCCCATGCTCGCCAAGCGCATCATCCCCTGCCTCGATGTTCACGCCGGTCGTGTCGTGAAGGGGGTCAACTTTCTGCAACTCCGCGACGCGGGCGACCCGGTCGAGATCGCTCGTCGCTACGAAGCCGAAGGAGCCGACGAACTCGTCTTCCTCGACATCACCGCCAGCCACGAGCAGCGGGACATCATCATCGATGTCGTCCAGCGAACGAGCGAAGTGATCTTCATGCCCCTCACCGTCGGCGGCGGAATTCGCACGCTGGAGGACATCCGCCGACTCCTCAAAGCGGGTTGCGACAAGGTCTCCATCAACAGCTCAGCTGTCACCAACCCCGGCTTCGTCCGCGAGGCGGCCCTGCGGTTCGGCAGCCAGTGTATCGTCGTCAACATCGACCCCAAGCGAGTGATCCGCGATGGGAAAGAGTTCTGGGATGTCCACATCAACGGCGGTCGCAAGTCGACCGGCCTGGAAGCGGTGGCGTGGGCCCAAGAGGTCGAACGACTCGGCGCGGGCGAGATCGTGCTGACCTGCATGGACGCCGATGGCACCAAGAACGGCTTCGATCTGGAGATCACACGCGCGGTGGCCGATGCCGTGGAGATCCCCGTCGTGGCCAGCGGCGGAGCCGGGTCGCCGCACCACATGTACGAGGCCGTGACCAAGGGCGGAGCCAGCGCCGCCCTGGCGGCCAGCATCTTCCATTACGGCGAGTACACGATCACTCAGACGAAACAGTACATGGCGGAGCGCGGCGTGGCTGTCCGCGTCTAACAGAAAGCCCTGGGGTTGCAACCCCTGGGCTTTTCGATCAACCATCAACCATCAACCATCAACCATCAACCACCAACCCTCCTCATGATTCAACCCTCCGACATCGAACAGGTCCACTCCGCCACCCGCGACATCGCCGCTCAATTGAGCCGTGTGATCGTCGGGCAGCGGACGGTCGTTGAGGAGTTACTCACCTGCGTGCTGGCCGGGGGCCATTGCCTGCTCGTGGGGGTGCCGGGGCTGGCGAAGACTCTGATGGTGCGGTCGCTGGCGGAGTGCCTGGGGCTGTCGTTCAACCGGGTCCAGTTCACGCCCGACCTGATGCCCGCGGACGTGACCGGGACCGAGGTCATTCAAGAAGACCGCTCGACCGGGCTACGAGAACTTCGTTTCATCAAGGGACCAATCTTCGCCAACGTCGTTTTGGCTGACGAGATCAACCGCACGCCGCCCAAGACGCAAGCGGCGCTCCTCGAAGCGATGCAGGAACACCAAGTCACCGTCGGCGGCGTCCGGCACCCGCTCCCCGAGCCGTTCTTTGTCCTCGCCACCCAGAACCCCATCGAGCAGGAAGGCACCTATCCCCTCCCCGAAGCTCAGCTCGACCGGTTCATGTTCGAGGTCCGCATCGACTACCCCGACGAGGACGAAGAGTTCCAGATCGTCCGCCAGACCACCTCCCTGCCGACGCCGAAACTTTTGCCGGTACTGACGCACGAGAAGCTGCAGCGGATGCAGGCCATCGTCCGCGAGATCCCGGTCGCCGACTCCGTGATCCGCTTCGCCCTCTCGCTCTCCCGCCTCTCGCGGCACAGCCATCCGCAGGCTCCGGGGTTCATCAAGCAGTATGTCACCTGGGGAGCGGGACCGCGCGCCAGCCAGCACCTGATCCTGGCTGCCAAGGCCCGCGCGGCGATCCAGGGCCGCGTGCATGTCGACCTCGCCGATGTCCGCGCCGTCGCCGCCCCCGTCATGCGACACCGCATCGTGACCAACTTCCACGCCGAGGCCGATCACCAGTCCGCCGACATGATCGTGGCCAAGCTGGTCGACCACGCCACCCACGCTGCCGAGGCTCCCAGCCTGAGCGAACGAGTGACCGGGGTGTTCACACGGCGGTCGTAAACCGGATCACTCCCCCACCGCGCGGCGGACCTGAACTCCGATGGCAACTTGCATCGCGAGGCAAGCCAGCACCGAGGTGTACAGCAGCGGAGCCCAGAACTCGGGGCCTTCGGAGGAGTACCGGAGCATCGGGTCGCTGGCGTCTTTGCCCACGAGCGAGATCCGCACCATCTCCAACAGCGGCATCACGAACACCCCCGCCAGAACCAGTGTCGCCAGAGCCCACGCGACCGCCCCGCGCCGGACGCGGATCGAATAGAACGTCGTCAGATGCAGCAGCAGTACGAAGTTGGTGAGGAGGACCAAGTCTCGGGGGTGCCAGTCGAGCAGCAGTGCATCGCGACCCTTCAAAATGACCGAACCCACGATGCAGGCCACCAGCGTCGGACTGATCACGACTAACCCGCCCCAGAACTTCGAGGCCACGATCCGCCCGAACGAGTTCGGCGTCAGAATCAGATTCGGCAGCGTCCCGGCGGTGTACTCACCCCCCAGAAAGCTGCCGGAGAATGCGAGTAACTCCAACAGCAGAATCGCGAACAGGCTGGCGTGCACGATCTCGGTCAGGCTCGTTCCGTAGAGGGCCTTGAACCGAGCCTCGAACAGTTTGGCGGCGACGGTCAGGGCGATGTACAGCAGCGATTTCCCGACGATCGTAGTGAACCCGCCGCCGCCAAAATGGAACTCCTTCCACGCCAACGCATCCCCGCGCGGGCGCGTCACCCACAACTGCCAACGCTGGGGCCACCAACCCGATCGCGAGCGGTGCGGGTCGTGGGTTTCGGTGTACTCGGTAAAGCGGTCGAACAGCAGCCACGAGACACCGAACAGCGCCGCAGCAATTCCGAGCGAGGTCCAGAATTGCCCGGTGACCAGCGGGGTATGCCGAGAGAGCATCGTGTCAGATAAGCGTCCCTCAGCCGAGAACCACTGTCCGAATTCGTTGACCCATTGCAGGGCCGAACTCACGACGGCCACTTTCTTGCCAATGCCCGCCGTCTGAGCAAATGCCGCCAGCTTCCCTGACAAGAGTGCCAGTGCCCCGACAACGAACGTGAGCGAAGTCGCACTCGAATTCCGGCGACAGACCACCGACAGAAACAGCCCCACATTCCCCAACAGAATTAGAAACGCCGCCAGCGACAGATAAGCGGCAATGATCTGCGTCACGGTCGTCCCACCCAGCACGATGGCCAGGAATGCAAACGGCAGTTGGATCAGGAAGATCAGCAGCGCAATCACGATCCGAGCCGACGACTTGCCGAACATCAGCCCCGCGTTGGAGAACCCCGCGAGTTTCAGCAGTCCCAGCGTCCCCTGTTCCTTCTCTTCGGTGATGACCGACCCGAAGTAGTTGCTCCCTGCCACGAGTATCAGCATCAGATCGAGATACGTCAGCGACCGCACAAACGCCCGCCCCACGCCCCCCAGGAACCACGAGTCGTAGTGCGCACTCAGCAGCATCCAGGTCGCAACCAGCAGACTCCCGATCCGAAACCGGTGCGAGGTGACGTTGCGCGACTCCTCACGCAGGGAGTGACTGAGCAGGGTCAGTAGATTCAGCACGTTGGGGACGAACATCACGTGTCCAACAATTGTCTGGGTAGCGTGGGCTTTAGCCCACGCGAGCGTGTCATTTTCCAAGCCACGTGGGCTAAAGCCCACGCTACTTCGACTGTTGTCAGTCTCGTCGACATCACCTCGCCCCCGACAGCGGAACATCGGTCACGTACAGCATGCGGCCTCCTTGGTCGGGGAAGTCGCCGCTCAGTCGCAGCTCCTTCGGCAAGTCGGTGTAGAGCATCACGCGGGCGTAACCCACCGGGAGATCGAAGGAGTCCGGGAACACCGTCGGCCCCACGGAGAAGCCATTGCCCACGGAACTCACGAACGCCTCGGTGTAGATGTCGTCCGAGGTCCGCGTGTCGAACAGCCAGCCCAGCAGGCTGGTGCGCCACTGCATCCGCTTGGCATTCCGCAGAGTGTACGGACTGATCCAGTCGTGCATGCAGTGCCCCCAGCTTTCGGTCGGCTTCAGCTCTCCCGTCTTGCCGGTGTACTCATAAATGTGGTTGTCGATCACGATGACGGCGGCATAGAGCGGAGCCTTGTACGAGGGATCGATCACGATCTGGGCGGACTTGGACTCCATCTGCAGCAGGTCGACGCTGGCCGAGTCGAGCCGGAGCGGGATGTCGGTCATCTCGACCCGGGTGCGGAAGGCGACCTTCTGCGTCGAGTAAGCCGACAGGTCGACAGTCATCTTGCCGTCGCGAATCTGCATCGAATTCTGACCATACGACTCCGTGCCGCCATACAGCTGCCCGCTGCCGGGGACCGAGAACGCATGCTCCCCGCCGGTCAGTCCGGTGGCGACCGCAGACCACCCTTCCACATCGTACAGACCATTCGTCACGCGGCGGGCGATCATCACTGATCGCACGCGGTTCTCTCCTGCGGCCCCCACCCGGCCAAAGGCAAAGAACAGCAGCGAGAACCCCAGCGACAGGCCCACCAGCCAGCCATAGAACCGCCCCGGTTGCTTCTCCATCAGACCCCACCGCCAACCGGTTCGCCACTGCCAGCCGACGTAGACGAACACCGTCAGATAGATCAGCCCCCAGCGCTGCCGCGTCCCGGCCAGATCCTTGAGTTCGGTCAACACCGCATCGCGCGAATAGCTGAGGATGGGGGTGCCATCCCCTGTGAGTGCCGGATTTCGATAGCCTCCCCAGCGTGTCGCTTCATAGGCGGCCAGCTTCTGCTTCAGGTCACCGCCGGTCAGCGGGCGACCGAGTATTTTGGTTTCGATGATCTTCTTCGTGACCTGTTGCGGAGACAGAGTCAGCCGCTGGATCGTGCCGCTGCCGTACGGGGTCGATGGCTGGGTCACGTTGAGATACTCGAACCCATTCGCGAACTTCGGCGTCGAGCCATCGGGGAGGTCGAGGACCACCACTTGGCCCCCCTTGAGCAGCCACTCCTGAAACGCCTTCCGACGGGCTCCAGGCCAGCGCGGCTCCTGGTCCAGGAACACCACGCGCAGGGCATCGAGGGCTGTCACCGAGGTGGGGAACTCGTCCTCGTTCATGATCGGCAGCGACCCCGATCGATGAATCAGATCGGCAGTCGAGGTGATGAACACGATCCCGTCGTCCGCCGACTGGGCTTTGATCGGCAGCGACTCGTCCTCCCCCTCGCCCCAGTGCAGCGTCCACATCTCGCCCGGATCGGAGACGAACGGACTCATCACCACCACGCGGGTCGTGTCGGTGTTGATCGTGACTTCCTGCTCCAGCACCTCCCCCTGATCGTTCAACGCATCCGCCCGCGTCAACTGGAGTTTGATCGTCTTCAGCTCCGAGCTGCGATTCTTCATCACGATACGGAGCGGGACGAATGTCTTGTAGCGCGAGAACCCATCGAAGCCCCATTTGGCGTCGAGAATTTGGATGTCGGCCTCCTCGGGCGCGGTCTCCTGGGCCGAGGTGGTGCTGGCACCAGCGAGGGCGAACAGCAGCAGGACGGTGAGGACGCATCCGGTCCAGGACCATGGGCTGGGTGCATTCGCCCAAAGGCGGGACTCTGCCGCTGACGGGGCGTTGCGAGTCGGAACGAGTCGGGTGAGAGCACCAGTAACCCGACGCGTGAGCGAGGGCGTACGTCTCTCGATGTCCTCCGCGAACCTGATCCCCCCGAGACGCCTCGACCTGTCGGTCACCCCAAGACCGAACGCTGGCTGGCAGCTTCCCTCGCTTACGCTTCGGGCTACTAATCTGGCGACCGCCCATGAGCGAATACACCTCAACTGCCCCGACACCGTCTGCGGAGTTGCCGATTGCTGCCACGGTTTGCAGAAGAATTCAACGCCAGGGCGCAAAGGCGCGAAGGCGCAATGGACGTTGAGCCGAAGCCTTCCCCATTGCGTCTTCGCGCCTTTGCGCCCTGGCGTTGAATTCTTCATTGTCCTGCCATATCGATTCGCGGATCAGAAAGCCCAGGGGTTGCAACCCCTGGGCTTTGGGGAATGCCATCAAAACTCCCCGACCTCGGCATGATCGAGACGGTTCGCGAGTCTTCTCAGTATCCCTTGATCCACATTCCGCGAGATCATCCGCACGGCTCCATCCGTCAGCAGGAAGTGCCCCCCATCCTGATGTGCGGGCCAGAACCCGACGGCGCGGCTGTTCTGCAATCGCCGAGGCCCGGGCGGCGGGGGGGGACGGCTGGGGTCGACTTCGACTGGGGCCTCGTCGTCACCGGTCAGCCCATCGGCCGCTCCCCTCCCCATCGAAGGATCGAGCATCCCCTCCAGGACGGGATCGACCGGTTCGTCCCCACTCGCAGCTGCAGCTTCCTCGGCGGCGATCTCCTCGCGCACCTTCTGTCGATTCTGTTCCGCCAAGACCGGGTCCACTCCCCCATCGGTAAGCGGTCCCGGCTCTCCATACGCCACGCCGAAGTTCCGCAGGCTCCCGAACGTCCCCTCGGCCCAGCGGACCTCGGTGGCCTCCCCCAGCAGCAGCGTCTGGTGCAGACCATCGACGAGATCCTCGAACCGCACCTGGCTGTTGAGAAACAGCACCCCGTTGTTGACGGCGTCAATCGGTGCCATCCGGTCGTGATGGACTCCGGCATACCCAATCGGCTCGTCTGAAGACGCTGCCGGGCAACCGAACTCCGGGGGGATGCGACTCAATATCGCAGCGTTCGCGGGAGTCCGCACGCCCAGCTTCGCGTTCAACCCCGCTGACTGATTCTGCTCACCCAGGTACGGAAGTAGCTGGACCGCCCAGCCCCACACGAATCGATCGGGCCCCGCCACCGCTGGCGATTGCGAGTCGACCGACCCGGCGGGGAGCGCCCCGTGCGTGAGGTGGTAGGCGTGAAACGCCTCACCGAGTTGAGCCAGGTTGGATCGGCACTGCGTGGCCCGCGCGGACTGTCGGGCATTTTGGACCGCGGGCAACAGCATGGCGGTCAGCACCGCCATGATCGCGATCGAGACGAGCAGTTCGATCAGCGTGAAGCCGGAGCGGGCCGATGCCCTGTCCGTCAGACTGTGTTGTGGCCGCATACTCATTGTGCCCTCCGATCCTGAAACTCATTGAGCCATCGGCGTTGGAGTACAGGCTTTAGCCTGCCGTTGGACGCACAACGCAGCCTAAAGGCTGGACTCCAACCCCGCGTGGCTACGCTAGTACTCCCCGATCACCTGTCCATCGCGGCGACTGCCCAGTCGTTGATAGACCCCGCTGTCGATCGAGCTCCCGATGAACCGCACCGCTCCATCGACCAGCAGAAAGCTGGCCCCGCCGTTGTGGAAGCTGCCGAACCCGCCGACGGAGGTCTTCGGGTCGGGCGGAGCCACAGCCGGGGCTCCATCGTCCGGAGCGGCACCGGGGATCACGGGCAGCGTCAGCCCCGGCTGGCGGAGCCACTGCATATCCGTTCGATCGTCGATCCGGGTGCCAGTGTTCCGCAAAGACATCCGCGACCCGACGGCCCAGTGTCCAAAGTCGCGAATCTCCCCGACAAACAATGTGTACTGCTGTCCGTCTGCGACATCATCGAGTCGGATGCTGCTGTTGAGGAACAGCATCCCGTTGTCGTCCGCGTTGATCGGGGCTTCGAGGTCGTTGTGACAGCCCGCATAGTCACCGAACGACTCGCCGGGCGACTTGTAACTCGAAGGGCATTTCAAGTGGCCGGGACTCATCTGGGTGAAGTTGATTTGTGTCTGCTCGTACACGCCGAGGTTCGGATCGATCGCCTTGGACAGATTCACCTCATCCAGGAACGGAAGCAACTGGATGACCCAGCCATGCTTGTACCCCGCCTTGCCGTTATCGATTGGCCCGGTGGGGTTCACCGAACCCGATGGGAAGACCCGGTGGGCCAGGTGATAGTCGTGCAGCGCCAGTCCCAGCTGCATGAGGTGGTTCTGGCACTGATGCCGCCGGGCCGACTCGCGGGCCTGCTGCACCGCGGGGAGCAGGAGCGAGATGAGAACCGAGATGATGGCGATCACGACGAGGAGTTCGATGAGGGTAAAGCCGCATCGCCGCCGCCGGGAGGGCGAGGCTCCCGCCGAGCCGCAGGGGCCAGTCGGACTCAGGCGAGCCGGGCGGCGTAAGCCCCCGGACCCATTCGATGGCAACAGAGTCCGGGGGCTGACGCCGCCCGGCTCGCCACTTCTGATGGTCACGTCACACATAGTTACTCCGCCTTCATAGGCTGGGGAGAGGAGATGAGAACGATCCGTTCGACGCGAACGGGGCGGGGGGCATCGGCCGGGACGAGGCAGATCACGCGCAGTGATCCGCCTTCCGGAGAGTCGACCCACTGGATGTCGGCCTTCAAAGAGGGAGATCCGGGCACCACTGGGGTCCAGACTTCGCCGGGATAAGCGGGGTTCAGGGCCCGCTGTGCGAACCCGCGCTCGAGAGCCGATTGAGCCAGGGCGTCGGCCTGCAACTGATGAGCATGCAGTTCCGCCTCGTGCAGCCGCGCGAGGACCGTGCGGACGAGGCTGACCGACATCGCCGAAAGGATGACGATGCACACGATGGCCATCAGCAGCGCCAGGCCGCTGCGCTGATTGTCGCCTTTCGCTCCGCGAAAGGCCGTTCTTTCGCGGAGCGAAAGACGACACTCAAAGGCAGAACGGTGCATTACTTGTCTCCCGTCTGGATCGGACCGAGGGCCACATCCACTCGCGTCCGCGTCCACTTGGGCACCGCCGGTGCCCCCTGCGGCTGCTGGCTGGAGAGCGACGGCTCCTCTGCACGGCGAAGTTCCGCGCGGACGATGCGGTCCCCTTCGAGCAGCATGAACGACCACTCCCCGGAGCCGCACTCCCAACGGCCACCCAGTTCCCCCTGCACACGCCGTTCGAGCCCACCGGGGATCACTTGGTACGTCACCGGTCCGCTGGGAAGCTGGAACTCGACGCTGACTTTGTCGGGCGGCTCCGCAATCACTTTGGCCGATTGGGCCAGGCGGCCATCCTGCCGGAACTGGCACTCCCACAGATGCAGCGTCCGCTGCCGAACCAGCGTGTCGGCCTGCACATGGCTGGCCCGCAGCATCTTCGACATCAACACGGTGGCCGACCCGGCGATCAGCAGCGTCAGCGAGGTGACGACGAGGAGTTCGATGAGAGTCCAGCCGGAGCGGGGAGGGCGAGCCGTAGCGTGGGCTTTAGCCCACGCGAGTGAGTTGTCCCGAAAGACACGTGGGCTAAAGCCCACGCTACGGGGACCGTCATCTTTGGTCACGTGGCGTTTCACGGCGTGCCTCCCCGATACCAGCGGACGAGGGAGACCTCGCTGCGGACTGCGTGGGAACCTTGCCAGGAGAGGGAGACCTCGACGCGATTCATCGGCGGAGCCTGCTCCGGACTGACCACGATCTTCCATTGAGGAGCAGTGAGGGCACTCTCCTCGGCGAGTTGATCCGCAATCGGTTGCAAGGTCTCCGGGGTCGGCTGCGGGACGAGCGTGGCCCGCTCCAGCAGGTTCGCGACAGTGGTCAAAGCCACCTCGCGACGGTCGACCTGCTCCCGCAGACCGGTCGTCCGCGACAGCACCGGCACAAGCAAGGCGAGTACCGTGCCGAGTAAGGCCAGGGCCGCCCCCATCTCGATGAGCGTGGTGCCACGCCGGGGACTCGTCCAGGAGTGTCGGCTTTCGCTCCGCGAAAGCACGGCCTTTCGCGGAGCGAAAGGCGACACTCGTCCTTCGCTGCGCTGAGGGGCAATCGAGTTGTCTCGGTTGGAATTCACAAGTCTGTCCTTGATGGCTCCCCACGTTCTGGCGAACGTGGCTACGGGCCTAACTGAGTTCTTCCAGTAGCTTGACCAGCGGCAGGAACAACGCCAGCACCACGAAGGCTGTCACCAGACCGCAGGCCACCACGGCGATCGGCTTGAGCAGTTCCGCCCAGTAGGCCCCCTGGCGGTACTCACGCTGCTCGGCGGCTTCGGCCAGCGAGAACAGCACGAACTCCAGATGACCCCCGCGCTCGCCCGCCGCCACCGATTCGGTTTGCAGGCGGGTTAAGATTCCCTCGTCGTACAGCGCGTCCGACAGACTTTCCCCAAAGCTCATCGACTCCGAGATCCGCTGATACCGCGCCCCCAGGTCGGGACGACCCGGCCGCTCGACGAGTAGCAACAGCTTCTGCGGAATCGACTGACCCTCGCGCGCAATCCCGCCCAGAGCCCGCAGCACCTCCGGAGCATCGCGATTGGGGAACCAGTGCATCAGCACCGGAAACGGCAGCGAACTCCAGCCGATGACGTGCCGTATCGCATGACAGAGGAGCAGGGCCATCGCGATCCCGGTCCAGAAGAACATCCCGGCGGAGAAGTTGACGACATGATTGCTCAATTCAATCAACGCAACGGTCGGTCGCGGCAACTCGACCTCAAACCCCTCGAAGATCGTTTTGAACTTCGGGATGATGAAGTACATCACGCCCCCGACGAGAAACGTCCCGACCGCGATCAGAATCAACACCTGCATCAGCACCTCGCCGATCTGCGAGAGATTGAACACCTTCAGCCGGTCGGTCGTTTGCGTGGCCAGTCGCCGCAACGTCTCGTCGAGGCGGCCTCCTCCTTCGCTGACTCGAATCGCGGCCACCGTGGCGGTTGGCAGCAGACCGTGCCGCTCCAACGCCATCCACAGCGGGTCGCCCTGTTCCAGATTCTTCGCGGCTTGTTGCAACCGTTTTTTGAGCTTCACACCCCGGTCGGTGGCCAGACTGCGCAGCTCATCCGCCAGCGGCAGCTTGTTTCGTGTGGCGATGGCCAGCAGCCAGAGCAGTTGGGACTGAAAGCTCCGGCGACTTTGGACGATGGAACTCAGCACAATCGCAACGCAGACGATCAGGAAGATGCCGAAGATCCCCAAGATCGGCAGGACAAACAGCAGTGGGTAGAGCGTCAGGAACCACGCCCCACTCCGGAGGTGAGCGGCCTGTGGATCGGCATTCAGCGAAACCGGCGAGTAGCGATCCAGGACCGCCCCGTCGTCCCAGTCCTCGTCCGCACTGGGCCAGGTGCGTGGCATGCGGAACGTCTTCAGACCGGTGAATATCGCGACGATCCCCAGACCGGCAGAGAGCGGGAAGATGCCGATGAAAAACCAGACTCCTTTGTCAAAGACTCCGACGCCAGAAAAGCCCACCAGTCCCCCACCGACCAGTCCCGAGATTGCCCCCAGCGCTTTCAGCACGTTCGTCCAGAACGACCGACGCTGAAACGGCAGAGCGGTCTGGCGGTGCCAATCACACAACAGCAATCCCACTCCCAGGAGCGGAATCAGCAGTGTCAGAGCAACGATCACGCGGGACTCCCTTCAGGAAAGTTCGTTCAACAGTTTGATCAGGGGCAGGAACAACGCGAAGACGATCAGCCCCACTCCGATCCCGATCCCGATCATCAGAAACGGAGCCAGGATCGCCGAGATCATCGACGACCGCCCCGACGACATGCGGGCGAACAGTTCGGCCCACGACCGCAGGATCTCGCCGAACGCGGCCCCGCGCTGCTCCCAGCGAAGGAGATGCACGATCTCCAGGGGAAGTTTCTGCGCACGGGCCGCATCGGCCAGCTCGAATGACCCGTCGTAGCGGTCGGCCAGTAACTGGGCCTTGGACTTCAGGCGGGACGGTTGCATCGTGGAGGCGACCGCGTGCAGGGCCTCGGGCAGGGGGACCGCCGTCTCGACCAGCGGGGCCAGCAGCGAGCAGAACTCGGACATCGCGGCGTATCTTGCCGAAGCCCCGAAGAACGGGATGCGATCGATCACTGCCACCGACCACCGTCCTCCGAACAGGAATGTCAACAACAGCAGACCGAACAGCACAAACCCAATGATGATCGGATACTGCAAGAAGATCAGCGCCTGCGAAAGCTGAATGATAAGTACCGTGATCCCCGGCAACTCAACCCCAAACCCTTCAAAGATCCCCGTGAACATCGGCACCAGCCAAGTGATCAACGCAAAGCAGAGCATCAACGCGAAGTAGATCACGAGGAGCGGATAGGCCAGATCGAGTGCCACCTTCTGCCCCCTGCGGCGTTGCAGCCGCCGCTGGTGCAGGTATTCCTCCAGCATCGGCCCCAGGCAGTGCGACCGCAGACCGCCGTCGATCAGACCTCGCAGGTACACCGGCAACCGCAGTCCGGGTTGATCGATCGCCTGCGAGACCGATGCCCCCGACTCGACCGATGCGGCCAGTTGCAACAGTCCGGATCGGACGCGGGACGGACACTCCTCGGCATAGGCCCGCAGCCCGGTCGCCAGCGGCAACCCCGAAGCGACCACATGCTGCAGCACCTGGACCGGTTGATCGTCATCGGGGAAGAGTTCGATGTCGGACATTACATCACTCCTCGACAAAGTCGCCGGACTCTCCGAGTCCGGTGGAAGTCGTGACTCGCTGCCTGGACGCGCGAAGATCGAATGGTCACTGGCAGCGGTGTCCCCTTGACACAGAGCGTGACCCTGCTGGCGAATGTCGCACCACCGGACTCGGAGAGTCCGGCGACTTTGTCGGCGACGGTGCCTTGAGACGCCATTACATCACCTTTTCCCAGATCGTCGTGAGCGTCTCGATCACCGCCCAGCAGTAGACCGTGACAATCGTCGTCCCGAACCCCAGCGTCAGCACCATCGGGATCACGCGGGCGATCCACTCCGATTGCAGCAGCGTCCGCTCGCGGTAGAGTTCGGCGGCCTGCCGTGTATTGGAGACCAACTCTGCCTGGGAGGCGGGCACCGACAGCATCCACTTCATGAACGATGGCACCACCCGCGAATGAGTCAGCGAGTCCCCAAACGACTCCCCGCGCTCCACGCGGTCCGCAGCTGTTACGCAAAACCCGCGCAGTTGGGGATCGGTGACAGCATCGGCGCAGCGGCGGAGCGACTCGGGCAGGGGGAGTCCATGTTCGGTTTGAATCGAGAGCAAGTGCGCGAACCGCGATAACTCGGCATTCCGCACGAGGTGTCCGAACCCGGGCAAGTATCTGAGAAAACCAAACGCCCCGGCTGTCCCGGACTGCGCCCAATCGAATGCGATCCCGAACGTACACGCGAACAAGACCAACGCCGGAATTCCAATCGCCCAGACGGGAAACGAGTCGTGCAGGGCATACACCACCCGCACGGGGAACGTCGGTGTGGCCTTCCAGTCGGTCAGAAACGCCCGCAGCGGCGGCACGCAGAACCAGGTCGCGAGGCAGGTCAGAAGATACGCCACGACAAACACCGCGATCGGATACACGATCGCCCGCCGCAGCGACTCCTTCAGATCGCCGACCACGCGGGCAAACTCATTCAGCCGCGTGAGGACGGCCTCCAACTGGTTGCCGCGCAGCCCGGCAGCCACCAACACCCGATACACGGTCGGCGGCGGCGGGTTGAGATGCTCCAATGCCTCCGACAGATTCTGGCCTGCGGTCAGGTGCCCCGCGAGCTGCTCCGCCATCAAGGACATCCGCCCCGGCAGATGACGGGCCGACTCCCTCAGCCCCAGATCGAGACTGACCCCCGACCGCAGCGCCGCCAGCAACTCCTCATTGAGGAGCAGCAGTTCGGCGACGGACAGCGGGGGAGACAAGGGCACGAACAGAGAACTCCTGCATCCAGAAAGCTGCAGAGTCAGAACTCCGCAGCCGCGCCAGTCTGTCGATCACGGCGTCAATTGTCGAACGATAGGCACGCCCTCGGTTACGCCAGAAGGGCGGACGGCGTTGGCGCATTATTGGAACCGAAATCATTCCGAGCGGTCGCCAGAGGGTGCATTCGCCCATTGGTGGTCCCGGGCCACTGACTGGGGAAGTGCGGGTCAGCGCCCTCGCTTTCGATCGAGTCCGGCAACGGAACCAGCAACCCGACGCGTCAGCGAGGGCGTACGTCTCTCGATGCTCTGCGAGAGATTGGCCCCCAGAAGCAGCCCCGGTGTTGACGCCTTGTGGCGGCACCCCTCGCTACGCTCGGCCCTCGCTGACGCGTCGGGTTACTGAGCCTGGGGACCGCCAATGAGCGAAGGCACCCGTCACCAGATTCAGAATTCCATCAAACTTGGCTTTTGTCCCGTTTCGTCCTGCACTAGACTGGCGGCGTTCCAGCAGTTCACCATTCCTTCCTATCCAGACGCGACGCCACGAGGTCATGGGCAAGACGACTGACATCCGCATTGTAAATACCGGCATCTCGTTCGAGCCGGTCGCCTACCGTACCCCCCTGAAGTTCGGCGGGCGCACGGTGACGGAGAGCAAGCTCATCAACGTCGAGGTCACGGTCGAAACCCGTGGCAAGAAACGAGGAGTCGGCTTCGGCAGCATGCCGATCGGCAACATCTGGGCCTGGCCGGGCACGGGCGGCGTCACTCCCGAACAGGCCGAAGCGGCGATGATCGACTTCGCCAACCGGGCGGTCGGCCTGACCGAGGGGTTCATCGATGTCGGGCATCCGATCGAGTTGATGTTCATCCTCTCCGCCGAGTACGCCCACCTCGCCAAGCTGGTGTCGGAGAAGTACAAGCTCCCCGAGATCGTCCCCGAACTGGCCCGCCTCGTCGCCGCCAGCCCGCTCGATGCCGCCGTCCACGATGCCTATGGCAAGGCCAACGGCATCAACAGCTATGACGCCCTCTCGTCGAAGTTCATGAACGACGATCTGTCGGAGTACCTCGACGACCAGTTCGAGGGGGAATACCTCGACAAGTACACGCTGCGAGAGGCCCAGCCCCGCATGCCGCTGTACCACTTGGTCGGAGCCGTTGACCCGCTGACGGCGGGCGATGTCGAGAAGAAGATTGGCGACAAGCTGCCGGAGACGCTGGAGGAGTGGATTCCCTACAACGGGCTGACGCACCTCAAGATCAAACTCAACGGCGATGATCTGGCTTGGGACATCGAGCGCGTGCTGAGTGTGGATCGGGTGGCGACCGAGGCCCAGAAGAAACGCGGCTGTGCGGAGTGGTTCTACTCGGTCGACTTCAATGAGAAGTGTGCCAATGTCGAGTACGTCCTCGACTTCCTGGCCAAGATCAAAGCGGCCAACCCGCCAGCCTACGACCGCATCCAGTACATCGAGCAACCGACTCATCGCGACCTGCGGGCGCATCCCGAGAACCGCATGCACAAGGCCGCCGAGCAGAAGCCGGTGGTGATCGACGAATCGCTGATCGACTACGAGACGCTGCTGCTCGCCCGCGAGCAGGGCTACAGCGGAGTCGCCCTCAAAGCCTGCAAGGGACACACCGAAGCCCTGCTCGCCGCCGCCGCCGCCCAGAAGTTCGGCATGTTTTTGTGTGTGCAGGATCTGACCTGCCCCGGCCTGTCGTTCCTGCACTCGGCGAGCTTGGCGTCTCGCATCCCCGGAGTGGCCGCCATCGAAGGCAACGCCCGCCAATACTGTCCCGCTGCCAACAAGAAGCTCGGTCGCAGCTATGCGGGGATGTTTGAGATCAAGGATGGAACGGTGCAGACGAGTTTGCTCAGCGGGTTTGGGTTGGGGTATTGAGGCGTTCCTCATCCAGGGTCGCCCCCGCCCTCGTAGCTGCGTTCGCCAGAACGCGGGGAGCCACCCTCACGAAAATCCCAGGCCCCCGTTCCATACTGGAGTGATCGACCATGCTCGAAGTCACCGCTGCCGAATGCTTGGGCGGACATCGCCTTCGCATCGGCTTCAGTAATGGCGATGCGGGAACGGTCGATCTCACGGGCGCTCTGTGGGGGCCGATGTTCGAGCCCCTGAAAGATCCGGCGACCTTCCAACGCTTCGAGCTGTCCCCCGTACTCCACACGATCCGGTGGGAGAACAACGCGGATCTCGCTCCCGAGTATCTGTACGCGAAGATGGTCGAGCAACGGGACGCAGCACATTCCACTACCGCCGAATCACTGTGACCCCGTTCCATGATTCCCCGAGGTCTCACAAGACTTCGGAAGGAGTGTGGCGGTCAAATCGACTCCTTGATTACGGAAACACCGTCATTCCGACAGCGGTCGCAGCGGCCCGCTGACGCAGATCATGGGAGACAAATTCTGTCTCGCCCACTGACAACGCAGCCGCCACATGCAGAGCGTCGAGTGTCCGAATCCAGATCGGCTCAGGTCGACTCATGCAGGCTTGAACCACTTGCTCAAACCACGTTTCGACCAACAGCTCCGGCGCGATGAGTTCCATTTTGCCAGCTGCGATGTCCGCATCCAGTCGACGGCTGAGCACCACCGCACCGTGAGCAGTGATCGCCCCTTCTCGCTCGCGTCGCCAGAATGCCAGACGTGATTCAAAACGCACCAGCGGCGAAATGCGGATCACAGTCGTGCGGTTCGCCAACGCATCAAACGTCGCCGAATCGGGTTCGGTGAGATACAGCTTGGCCAACGACGACGTGTCCCAATAGCTCATGGCCCAACTCATTCCGCACGAAGATCATCCAGAATTTCCGTGAGCGGCGTTCCGGATTGGCCGGTCGCCACACGCTCACGAAGTTGACGCAACTCTTCCACCCATTGCGATCGATCGACCACAATCGTTGACGATCGCGGGCCGCTCACCTCATCGGCCAATTGCTGCCCCAAATAGCGGAGCAACGATTCGCGATCAGCACGCGGCAATTGAGAAATCGACGATTGCAGTTCCTGGAGACTCATGATTCATGAAGGTTACGCTGATCGGCCCAATCACTCAAGCACGGTTTCACCTGGGTCGGGTGGCCCGGCGAGATATCCAGTCGTCCCGGTTGACATTCACACACCCCAGCCGGACACTCCACGGACGACGATGGCCTCGATCCCTCGGGAGACGCCGCCTGACGAGCAGTTCGGTGTCAGGCAGAATATCTGCATCCGATGGGCAGATTTCGGTTCTCTTTTTCTCTGATGAGGCCACATTCACACCATGACATTTCCCATCACTGTTTTCATCTTTCTCGGCTGCGTCATCGTCAGTCGCATTCTGAATGAGCGGGCGTTGCGTCAGCTTACGCCTGACCAGAAAGTCCGGTTGCTGGATGGCTTCGCATCCATGCGGGCTTACGGCTCTGTGCCCATCGTACTCATTCTACTGGTGGTCTTTGGACTGCAGGAGATGTTTCCCGATGGCCCGTGGTGGTTGTCGTTGCTCGCGCTGGGGGCGTTTCTCGTCTATGCGGTTGTCATGCACTTCATGGTGGCACGCAAGCTGGGCACGCTCGATTTTCCAGAGAGCTACACGAGGCAAGTCTTGCTCTGTCGGCACATTCACCACCTTGGCCTGGCCATCATGATTGCAGGGGTTGTTTATGAGGCGTTCGCCAATGCCGCTGGCTAATGCCTGACCCCGTTCCATTGAGTCTCCACCTCCCGACCGATAACCTCCCCGGACAGGCATTTCTCCCCCTTCTCGCATCAGGCCCCCCGCGCATGACGACCGCTGCACAGACCGTGGAACATGTCCTCGTCGTTCCCACCTCGCTGTTTCACGAAGTCGGCCACTTCCAGGGGTTCCAGCCGAACATTGCCCCGTATCTGGAGACGCTGCTCGACCCGGCCTACACCAGCTATCGGCCTCGCAACGAGATGGAGCAAGACCCCAGCTTCAAGCAGTTGATCCCGTACTGCATCTTCATGTGCAACGGGGAAGTCTTCTCCTACCGGCGGGGCAAAGGGCAGGGGGAGGCGCGACTGCTGAGCAAGCGGTCGGTGGGGGTCGGCGGGCACATCTCGTCGATCGACCAGCATGCGGTGAGCGTCTACCGCGAGGGGATGCGCCGCGAGATCGAGGAGGAGGTGTTTCTTGAGTCCAAATATACAGAACGCTGTATTGGGCTGATCAACGATGACCTGACCGAGGTTGGTAAGGTCCATTTGGGAATTGTTCACCTGTTTGAGATCGATCAGCCGAAAGTTCGAGCCCGTGAAGAGTCGATACATGAGGCAGGATTCGCCAAGCCGTCAGAACTGATACTCGCCCGAGATCAGTTCGAAACCTGGTCGCAAATCTGCCTCGACCACCTGATTTCCTAAAGAGATCGCGTGCCGGGGACAGAGCGTCCGCCAGGCTGACAGCGACCGCATCCGACCGGACTCCGCCCCGACCACCTAGTCGATGGCGACGGGCTGGAGTGCGCGATGGGAGACATCGATCACGATCGGCGGGGGCTGATCGAGCCGCCGAACTGGACAAGGGAGTGTGCAACATGCGTCGTGGTTTGAACCGTTGGATGTGGACCGGTGCCGCCTCGGTGGCGCTGGCCGGAAGTGTGGCGAGTTTCGCGATGGCCCAAGCCCCGGCCGCGAAAGTTCCCGTGGCAAAGGCTCCCGTGGCCAAAGCTCCCGTGGCCAAAGCTCCCGTGGCGGGCGCGCCAGCCGCACGACCCGCTGTCGCTCGTCCCGCCGTGGCCCCCCCAGCCGCTGGAGCAGCACCGGTCGCGACGGCTCCCGCCTCGAACATCATCTCCGCCGAAGCCGCCAAGCTCCCGCTCCAGCCGGGTGGTGTCGACGAAGAGGGATTGGGCCAGATGGTCAATGCCTTGGGCCTCAAGCCCGAGAAGCAGCTTCAGCGGTACGACTTCGCCTTCCGCGCCGAGATGGAAGGCACCGAGTGGACGCTCTCCATGTCTGCGGTGCTGAGCCAGGACCAGCAGTCGCTGTGGCTGATGGCCTGGCTCGATGAACTCCCCAAGTCCTCGGAAGCGGTCCCGCGTGCGGCGCTGCTGCGACTGCTGGCCGAGAACGACAGCTTGGGCGACGGCAAGATGTTCGCCTACATCCCGAACAACCGCCGGTTTGTGATGCAGCGGGCCGTTCCGAATCAGCAGATGACCTCTGCCAAATTCCGGGATCAGCTGCAAGACCTCGGGGCCAGCGTCGTCGAGTCGCACGGCACCTGGTCGACCGCCGAGTGGGTCAAGGGGACGCCCGCCGCGGCGAGTACCGCTGCGACTCCGGCAGGTCAAGCCCCCGCCGCAGGGCAGGCTCCAGCTGTGCGTCCCGCCCCCGCGGGTGGCCGTCCGCTGAACACGGCGACGAATGATCCGAAGAACACTCCTCCGGTGCGGAAGGAATAATTCCGGGGGCGACCCTCCGCATCGGAATCGACCGTCTCGACGAGAGCTGACGCACAAATGGGCGTCCCTCGTGGAGGCGGTCGATTTGGTTTTTGAGGGGGCGAGACGCACTTTGCGCAGCGGGCGGAAACAACACGTCCCGCAGGCGAACGATCCAGACGCACCGCACGGGCAGAAACGCAGAGGGCGCGGAGGACGCAGAGGGGAGGGGAGAACTCTGCACTTGGCTTCTCTCTGCGTCCTCAGCGCCCTCTGCGTTTCAATTCTTCCTTTGCATTGCATTCGAATGGTCACCATCGGATGCCGCGAGATTTCATGTGGAGGGGGAGGGGCTTCTGGTTTTCGGGCTGTCAACTTTTCTCTGCACTTTAGGCGAACTCTGACAGGTTGAGTTCGTCCGATTGGGATTTGGAAAACCTTGGCTCTCGGCGATGCTGTGTGTTGTGAGACAGCACCTC
>JAYWFM010000118.1:0-5431 GCA_043778825.1 Planctomycetota bacterium
GTGGGCTTTCGCCCACGCTTCCCTGAAGGAAACGCTCACGCGTGGGCTAAAGCCCACACTACAGGGACTGTTATCGGACACGTCCGTATTCCAATTCGCCCACCTTCTGGCGAAGGTGGCTACCTCATGTCATGCAAAAAGCCCACCGGTTGCAACCGGTGGGCTTTCAGTGAAAGTGTTACTGTGACTACGGCAGCAAGCTCACCTTGTCTGCCGTCGGCAATTCCTTTGGCAGCGGAATCGTCACCTCGCCGGTGGCCGCCCATTCGGTCCCGCGCGTCAGAATTGCCTGGAACCCGGCACACCGCATCGGCCACGTGGCAGGATCCTGCCCGCCCCCGACGTGACCCAGAAGAGTCGTCACCACCCGTCCCTTGCCCGACGGAATCCACCACACCATCGGCTCATGCTCGCCCGTGCCGCCCGATTCCTTGGCACTGAACGCCGTCGCCAAAATGTGCATGTTCATCGCCGGGCCGCGCTGCCCGTGGTACAGCTCGTCCTGCGGGTGAGCCCATTCTGCGGGCATGCCCTTCGTGATCGGATGTTCGCGATCACGAGTGATGACGGTATAGGGGTGCTGTGACCCGTGCCCAGCTCCGGGGCCTTCCCCCTTGGGGGTCCGCACTTCCTTACCATCCGCATCGAGCGTGATCCGGTCCCCGCCATCATTCCCGCGCCAGGCCAGCCCGATCATCTCATTCCACACCGGCCAGTCGCCGAACGGGTTGTTGGCTGCGTGAACGTTCATCACTCCGCCGCCGTTCTTGACGAACTCCTCGAACCCGGTGCGGGCATGCTCCGGCCACGTCTCGCCGTTGTAGTTGCTCAGTACCACATCGTAGTCCGCAAACTGCGGTCGGAACCCCTTCCAGGCATTCGGGTCCGCCCCCTTCGGCGGGGTCGTCGCGACAAACACGCGGAATCGCCCCGTTTCTTCCAAAACCTTCTTCATGTACGGCGTCGTCCGCACAAAGTCATGATTGTTCTGTCCATCCACAATCAACACATCAATCTTGTCCGCCTTGTCCGCAGCCGATGACGACCCCGCCATCATCGCCAGCAACATGAGAGCCACCGCCCCCGACACCAGACAACACACCCAACAACGCAGCTTCATGGTCAGTTCCCCAACACGTGGCGATTTCAGAAAGAATCCGTCGCAGGGCAATGTACTCGACAGCCGGTCGAGCCGTCATCCCACCGACGTTCGGCCTCCCCGTAGCTGCGTTCGCCAGAACGCGGGCGAGTGTGAAGAGAGCTTTGCTGACAGTGCGACAGCGAGCGTCGGATGTCAATCCAACGTGTTCGAGCGACATGCAGGTGCCTGCCTGACCCCGCTGGGTTCTGGTGACCTTGGATGTCTCTCCTCGTTCGCCCGCGTTCTGGCGAACGCAGCTACGGTCTGCTGTTTCCTCACTCTCGCACTGTGATAAACTCCCTCCCGTCTCATCGCCCTTTGCGAACCTGACATCCGAAATCCGCGTCTCCCCCAAACCGGTCCCTCTCCCCCACTCCCTCTCACTCAGGCCCCCCCATGCCGCACCGATCCAGCGAACAGACCATCGCCTTGTTCTCCAAGTATGTGGTCCCCAACTATCGCCGGTATCCGGTCTGCCTCGTCAAGGGCGACGGCAGCTACGTCTGGGATGCGGAGGGGAAACGCTACCTCGATCTGTTCCCCGGCTGGGGCTGCAACATGCTGGGCTACACCCCGAAGCGGGTCATCGCCGCCATTCAGAAGCAGGCCGCCGAACTGATCCATGTGCCCAACACGTGGTACACCGAGCCGCAGGGCGAGTTCGCCGAAGCCCTCTGCACGCGCAGCTTTGGCAAGGCGTTCTTCTGCAACAGCGGGACCGAGGCCAATGAGGGGGCGATCAAGCTGGCCCGGCTGCACACCCCGGCGGGCAAGTACAAGATCATCACGTTCCTGGATGGCTTTCATGGGCGGACGTACGGGTCGGTGACGGCCACCGCGCAGCCGAAATACCACGACGGGATCGGCCCCATGCTACCGGGGTTCTTGTATTGCCAGCGGAATGATTTGCAGGCGGTTCGCGCCCTCATCGATGAAGAGACTGCGGCGATCATGATCGAGCCGGTGCAAGGGGAGGGCGGGGTGAACATCCCGGCTCCGGGGTTCCTCGAAGGGTTGCGGAAGCTGTGCGATGAGTTCGGTCTGCTGCTGATCTTCGACGAGGTGCAGACCTGCATGGGCCGCACCGGGAACTGGTTCGCCTACCAGACGTTCGGGGTTCAGCCCGACATCATGACCCTGGCCAAGGGGGTCGCGTCCGGCGTGGCCTGCGGCGCGCTCATCTGCAAGGACGAGATCGCCCCCAGCCTCCGCCCCGGCATGCACGCGAGTACGTTCGGCGGCAACCCGATCGCGATGGCCGCCGGTCTGGCCACCGTCCAGACCATCGAGGAAGAGGGCCTGATCGCCCATAGTCGCCAAATGTCCGAACGCTTCCGCCAGCACTTCGCGAAGCTCAAGGAAGAACTCCCGTTGATTCGCGAACTCCGCATCTGCAACCTGATGATCGGCCTGGAACTCGCCACCCCCGCGACCCCCGCCGTCGGTAAGTGCATGGAGCAGGGCCTGCTCATCAACGCCACCCACGACACCGTCGTGCGGCTTCTCCCCGCGATGAACATCACGCCGGAGCAGGTCGACGAAGGCTGTGAGATCCTCGCGACAGTGCTGCGCGAAATGGCGAACGGGTGAGCCCGTTGGAGTCCAGCCTTCAGGCTGTTCTTCTACGCATGGGAGCAGGCTAAAGCCTGAACTCCAACGGCAGCGAGCAGGCGGACGTCAGTCCCCCGTGCCAGGGTGACGCGACCGAACCAGGCGGTATTCGGTACGGCTGTTGAGCGTCTCGCCGCACGTTGGACTGACATCCAACGCTCGCTGTCGATCTGGCTCAGCGAGTCGTCATGGGGTAGGGGATCGCTTTCATTTCGTGTGACCTGCCAACATACTCGAACGCCGCTCGGGGACGGCCTGGAAAGGCCGTCCGACATCACCTGACCTGGATCGATCGATGAATCTCATACTCCGCAATCTCATGGTCCTGTCGGTCCTCGGGCTGCTCGCGATCTTCACGCCCCCCCTCCATGCGGAGGACAAGGCCCTCTCCGAAAAAGACAAGATCGAGCAACTGATCCAGCGGGTCGAGAACCTGAAGGACGCCAAGTTCGTCCGTAACGGGAAAGAGTACGACGCCAAGACGGCGGCGAAGTTTCTGAAGGGGAAGTGGGACGCGAACACATCGAAGATCAAGACTGCCGGGGACTTCATCACCATTGCCGCCACGAAGTCCACGACCTCGGGCAAGCCGTACTTGATTCGGTATGCGGATGGGAAAGAGATCCCGAGTGCCGAGTTTCTGACGGCGGAACTGAAGTCGATGGAAGCCCCCCGCGACGACACAGCGGCGAAGCCGCCCAACATCATCCTCGTCATCACCGATGACCAGGGGTACGGCGATCTCGCCTGTCACGGCAACCCGTCGGTCAAGACGCCGAACCTGGATGCTCTGGCCGCCGAGTCGGTGCGGCTGGTGAACTTTCATGTCAGCCCGACCTGTGCCCCGACCCGCTGTGCGCTGATGACCGGGCGGCATGAGTTCCGCTCGGGGGTCACGCACACGATCAACGAGCGCGAGCGGATGGCCCTCACGGCCACGACGTTCCCCCAACTCCTCCAGCAGGCCGGGTATGCGACGGGGATCTTCGGCAAGTGGCACCTCGGCGATGAGGCTCCCTATCAACCGGACCGCCGGGGCTTCAGCGAGGTGTTCATCCACGGAGCGGGCGGCATCGGCCAGTCTTACCGTGGCAGTTGTGGCGACGCTCCGAAGAACTCGTACTTCCACCCGGCGGTGCTGCACAACGGGACGTTCGTGAAGACGCAGAAGTATTGCACCGATGTCTTCTTTGAGCAGGCCCTGACCTGGATTGAATCGTGCCAGGGGCAGGGGCCGTTCTATGCTCACATCGCCACCAATGCCCCGCACGAGCCGCTCGACTGCCCCCCGGAATACGAGGCCCGCTATGCCCACCTGAACGATCCGAAGCGGGCCAAGTTCTACGGCATGATTTCGAACATCGACGACAACGTTGGCAAGCTAAGAGCGAAGATGAAGGCGCTCAACATCGAGCGCGACACGCTGCTGATCTTCATGACCGATAATGGAGGAACTGCCGGGGTGCAGGAGTTCAACGCCGGGATGCGCGGGTCGAAGGTCACGCCCTGGGAAGGCGGCACGCGCGTGCCGTGCTTCCTCCGCTGGGGCGATCAGTTCCCGGTGGGAGAGCGTGCCCAACTCACCGCACACATCGACCTGTTTCGCACGCTGACCGGCTTGGCCGGGGCGACCATTCCTCCCGAAGTGGCCGTGAAGCTCGAAGGCCGCGATCTGCTCCCCGTGCTGAAGTCCCCCGACGCCCCGTGGGAGAACCGCATCCTTTACACCCACATGGGTCGCTGGGAAAAGGGCCAATCCGCCGCCGCCAAGCACTCCCAATGCAGCCTCCGCGACGAACGCTTCACCCTCGTCTCCGCGGGCCAGAACCCCACTTGGCAGCTGTTCGACCTGAACAGCGATCCGGGCCAATTGACCGATGTCGCGACCAAGTTCCCGCAGGACACCGCCCGACTGGAGAAGGCATACGACGCCTGGTGGGAGTCAATCCACCCCGACTTCCTCCTCAACGAGTCCGCGACCCCGCCCGCCGAGAATACGTTCCACACCCTGTACTGGAAGCAGTTCCCGGACGAACGCCCGAAGAAGTAGTGCCTCACAACCCCCAAGCCACGCGCGACAATCCCGCGGCCGTCTCCCACCCATGATCGACCAGTTCGCTCGCAAAACTCGCCACCTCGCCGGTCGGCTTGAGGACCGGTTGCGGGGTTCCGTCGGGGCGGCGTTCCCATTCGGTTTTGAAGAGGTCGGTCAGCTGGTAGTGGTTCTCCTTGTCGAGGCCGCGCTGCTCGGCGATCCGCACGACCCGCCGCTTGCCGTCTTCGTTTGATCGCTCTAACTGCACGATCAGCGAAATCGCCGAGGCAATTTGCACCCGCGCCACGTAAATCGGCACGTCAATGTCCGACATCAGCGACAGCGTCTCCAGCCGCAGCAGCGACTCGCGTGGGCTGGTGGCGTGGATGGTGGAGAGGCTCCCCGCGTGGCCGCTGATCATCGATTGCACGAGGTCGAGAGCCTCGCCGCCGCGGACTTCGCCGACGATGATTCGGTCGGGCCGCATGCGCAATGAGGCGACGAAGAGCTGCCGAATCGTCAATCCGCCGCGACCGTACGCATCGACCTGCTGTGCTTCGAGGTACAACGTATGCGGCTGGACGAGCCGCAACTCCGAGCTGTCCTCGATGACAACGATTCGTTCTTCAGGCGGAATGGCAGTC
>JAYWFM010000119.1:0-12731 GCA_043778825.1 Planctomycetota bacterium
GGGGGAGAGGGGGAGAGGGGGAGAGGGGGAGAGGGGGCAGTCCACCGACACATCCCGCGCCGCAGGGTTCGCGGGGCGGCATGGTAGCAGAGCGAGCCGCAGGCCGCCCCCGTGGGAGTCCAGCCTTCAGGCTGCATCTGAATCGCACAAGGCAGCCTCAAGGCTGAACTCCAACTGACAATCTCGTGCGTGTGTGCGTCAGAAAAGTAGGCACCGGAAGCATTTCACCACAAAGGCACGACGACACGAAGGGTCCAGAGGTTCGAACGGGGCCGTTTGGACAGGCTGAACAGAATCAGCAGAACATATCCACCAATGCCACCGGGCTGTCGCCTGTCGATCCTGTCCCCTCGACCTCGTCTGCAGCTGGGGATGAGGCCCGAGCGAGGAGTCCTTTGTGTCTTCGTGCCTTTGTGGTGAATCTCTGCCGACATTCTGGATGCACACACGGCAATCTCCGGCTGGGGAGCGAGAACTCCCATTTCGTTTCCGAACCTGCTAGGTTGTCGCCTGCCTCGCGCCGCACGAAACGCCACTCCATTCACCTTCCCCCACCGCCCGCATGAACCAACCCATCCCCCTCGGTCTCTCCCCGTCCTTTGGTTTCGGCGACCGCACCGGTCTGGCCACGCCCGGTCATGTGGCGGCCATGCAGCGGGCCGGGGGCGGGATTCTGCCGATCTTTCCACAGCAGTCGATCCGCGAGATGGCCCGCACGCAGCGGACGCCGCAGCAGGTCATGAGCGAGGCTCTGGCCGGGGCGGCGGCGGCGGGCTGGACCGGGGTGACGGGGGCCGATGCGGATCACCTGAAGACGCCGGAGGACATCAACGTCACCGCCGCGGTCGGGTTCACGTTCTTCACGATCGACCCCTCGGGGGATGTCGATCAGCATGCCGACAACTATGACGAGGCGATACTGACCAACCAGTTCGCAGCTGTGCAGGGCGAGGTGCCGTGGATCGCGGCGTATCGTGGAAAGAGCGTCACGCTGACCACCGGTTCGAAGATCGAGTTCACTGAGCCGGTACTCCACCGTGCGGCTGTGAAATACGGACGGGCGATCAACAGCGCTGTCAGGCTCTCTGACCATATTCGGAAGACGTGCGAGGGACTCGGCCAAGGCTACGAGATCGAACTCAGCGTCGACGAGACTGAACAGCCGACGACGCTGGCCGAGCACTACCTGATCGCGGACCAGTGCCTGCAACGGGGGATGAAGCTGGTGAGCCTCGCGCCCCGCTACATTGGCGACTTCGAAAAGGGAGTCGACTACAAGGGCGACTTGGCGGCTCTGCGTCTCTCGCTGGCCGATCATGCGGCGATTGCGAATCTGCTGGGGCCGTACAAGTTGAGCCTGCATTCGGGGTCGGACAAGCTGTCGATCTACACCGATTTTGCGAGGGCGACCAAGGGCCGGTTCCATGTGAAGACGGCGGGGACGAGTTATCTGGAGGCCCTCCGAGTGGTGGCCCGGCATGAGCCGTTGCTGTTCCGCCGCCTCGTGACGTTTGCCCGCGAGCGGTACGACACCGACAAGGCGACCTACCACGTCTCGGCCACGCTGGCCTCCGCTCCAACCGTGGATCAGGTGAGTGACAACCGCGAACTGGAGCGGCACTATCTGGAGCTGTGGAGCGATGTCCCGACCGGGAAGGGATTCACGGCACCGGGGCGTCAGATCCTCCACTGCACATTCGGGTCGACGCTCACGCATCCCGAGTTCGGCCCGCTGGTGAAATCAGTTGTCGCCGCGCATCCGGAGACGTACCGCGAGGTTCTGGCGGATCACTTCGCGCGACACCTGGAGGCGCTGACCTCCGGAATGTAACTCACCACCGCTTCGCCACGGAGAGACACATGAAAGCCACAACCTGGCACTCCAAATTCGCCAAGGCGACCTCGCGGTTTTGCGGCAAGCCGATTGTGTTTGTCCTGGCTGTCGGAACGATCGCCGCGTGGATCATTACGGGACCGCTGTTCGAGTTCAGTGACACGTGGCAACTGGTCATCAACACGGCGACGACGATCATCACGTTCCTGATGGTCTTCCTGATTCAGAACACGCAGAACCGCGATACCGAGGCGATCCAGATCAAGCTGGATGAACTGATCCGCGCGACGCAGGGAGCCCACAATGCACTGCTCGATCTGGAGGAGCTCGAAGAGGAGCAACTGGATGAATTCCGGGCGCGCTACGAATCGCTGGCCAAGACATCGCGGCAAGACATCCTGAACGGGAATCTGGATACGGGCACACCCGAGTTTGACCGTTGAGCCAGTCGCAGAGGGGACCATGAAATTCTCCGGAATCGTTCGATGACATTCACTCCCCGATTGCAGTGACGCCCCCGGAACATGATAATCGACCCCGCTTGGGCGGCGTGACTATTCTCCTCATTCCGAGCATCGCAATCTGCCCCCTCCACACGAAAAGCAGTCGTCATGGCCAATCTGATTCTTCTCGTTGCGGGGCAAGCGAAGACCTACGAGCTCAAGCACGGGGATAACTTTCTCGGGCGGCTGCCGGAGTGCGACATCCAGATCGACTCCAACATGGTGTCGCGCAAGCATGCCCGCGTCTATCCGCAGGACGGACGGTTCTATATTGAGGATCTCGGGAGCGGCAACGGGTCGTTCGTCAACGGGCAGCGGATCGCAGGCCCGACGATGCTCAAGACCGACGACCGCATCAAGTTTGGCCCCATTCTGTTTCGCTTCGAGGGGGACAGCTCCGGGTCGGGTGCCAGTCAGGCCGGAGTGGGAGAGGATTCCTCGGCCACCACGGGGGTCACGTACCATCAGGACGAATCCTCCTCGACAATCACCGACCGCATCGGCGGCAGTGCGTTCGACATGCTCGATGTTCAACCCGCCGCCAAGCTCAAGGCCGTGCTGGAGATCACCAAGAGCCTGGCCGGGACGATCGACATCGACAAGATCCTGCCCAAGGTGCTGGACACCCTGTTCGGGATTTTCCCGCATGCGGATCGCGGGTGCGTGCTGCTGCTGGATGATCGGACCCAGCAGATGATCCCCCGCGCGATGAAGCACCGCCGACCGGATGCCGACGACTCGGTCAAGCTGTCGCGGACGATCCTCAAGGCGGTGATGGAATCGAAGGAGACGATCCTCTCGGCGGATGCGTCGAGCGACTCCAAGTTCAGTGCCAGCGAGTCGATCTCGTCGCTCTCGATCCGGTCGATGATCTGTGCCCCGATGATCGGGCTCAACGGCGATGTCCTCGGCGTCATCAACATCGACACGCAGAACCCGCTGGCCCAGTTCAAGAACGAGGACGCCCAGCTGCTGGCCGCCGTGGCCGTCCCCGCCGCGCTGGCGTACGAGGGAGCCCGCCTGCTGCAGTCCTATATCGAGAAGCAGAAGCAGGACAACGAGATGAACATCGCCAGCGCGGTCCAGCTGGCCTTGCTGCCCGAGCGGATGCCCGAGGTGCCGGGCTACTCATTCTTTGCGATGTACGAATCGGCCCAGGCGGTGGGCGGCGACTACTACGATGTGTTCCCGCTGGCGAATGGCAAGATCGCCATCGCGTTTGGCGACGTGGCGGGTAAGGGCGTTCCGGCCTCGCTGATCATGTCGCGCATCTCCACCGTGGTGCGCTCGGTGGTCGAGTTCGTTGACGATGTGAGTCAGGCGATCGAGAAGATCAACGGCCACATGTGTGCCCGCGCCGTCGAGGGACGGTTCGTGACGTTCGTGCTGATCATCCTCGATCCGCTGAAACACACGATGTCGCTGGTCATCGCCGGGCACATGTCACCGATCATTCGCAAGCCGGACGGCTCGCTGGAAGAGTTCCCCGACGAGATCGTCGGCGTGCCGCTGGGTGTCGTCGATGGCTACCCGTTCGATGTGGCGATGCGCGAGATCGGCCCCGGCGAGACAGTCGTGATCTACACCGACGGAGTCAGCGAAGCCATGAACGCAGCGGGCGATCTGTACGGGACGGACAGGCTGCGGACTTTGGTCAAGAACGAGTCCGGCGACACTCAGAAACTCGGCACCGTGATCCGCGCGGATGTCCGCAAGCACGCGGGTGGTCATCCGCAGAATGACGATATCACGCTGATGGTGTTCGGGCGGAACGCCTGACCGGATGGGGCTCTCCCCGTAGGACGGGCCCATTGGCCTGGCCGTCCCATTGTCGGCGATTTATCCGAACTCGCTGGGGCGTCCCCCCGTATTCACCAGCAGGTTGCGAGCCACGCCGCCCTCCTCGCGAAATCTCATCCCATGGTCTTGCCAGTTCCGGCTCCTCCCCTACAATGAATCAATCGTTTGATTGAATCGGATGTTGGGAATGGATGACACACGCCAGAAACTGATCGACGTGGCCGGACAACTCTTTTCTGAGAAAGGGTTTGAGGCGACCACGGTGCGCGAGGTCTGCCAGTTGGCGGGCGTCAATATCGCGGCCATTAACTACCACTTTGGCGATAAAGAACGCCTCTACATCGAGGCGGTCAAGCATGCTCATTGTGAGCAGGGGGTGGTCCAGTTCGAGTGGCCACCGGGGTTGACGCCGGAGCAGAAGCTGGGGGGGATGATCTCCCACATGGTGCAGATGATGCTCGCCGAGGATGCTCCCTCGTGGCACATCGAACTGATGATGCGCGAGCTGGCCCGACCGACCACGGCGTGCCAGGCCCTCGTCGAGGAGTTCATCTCCCCGATGTTCGCCCAACTGCTGGCGATCGTCTCGGAGTTTTTGCCGACGGACAGCCCCCTGCTCTCTCGGCAGCAACTGGCGTTCAGCGTGGTGGCCCAATGCTTGCTGTACCGGTATCACCGTCCGATCGGGCGGATGCTGGTCGGGGAGCAGACCTTTCGGACGATGACCGAGGTCGAACAGGCCGCGCGGCAGATCACCGCCTTCAGTATCGGAGGGATTCGAGCGGCGGCGACAGCGGCTCGCGAGGGCGAGGCTCCTGCCGTAAACAGGATCGAAGTCGTTGTGGAGAACGCTTCCGACGTGCCCGACCCCCGTAGCTCATGTCGCTCCGCGACTGAGACTCCTCCCGCCGAGCACCGTTCAGCCCATGGGAATCCGCCTGAGTCGGTCTTCCCTCCTGCGGGATGCGAGTCGCGGAGCGACATCGCCGACGAGGGACACCCATGAACTGGATCGCCTGGAGAATGCTGACTGGGGATCGCACCAAGTACCTCGGCATCGTGTTCGGGGTCGCCTTCGGCACCGTCCTCATCGCCCAGCAGTTGGCGACCTTTGTCGGCCTGATGCGGCGGACATCGAGTCAGATCATCGACACGTCCAGTGCGGATGTGTGGGTGATGGACCAAAGGCAGCGAAACGTCGACGACATTCGCCCGATGCCGGATGGTCGGCTGTATCAGGTGCGGGGCGTGGCCGGAGTCGATTGGGCGGTGCGGCTGTCGAAGTCGATGGTGCGGGTGCGGACCGCAAACGGCAACTTCACGCAAGCGATTTTAGTCGGTGTCGATGATGCCTCGTTCACCGGGGCCCCGATCCAGATGATCAAAGGCAGCTACCTCGACCTGCGCAGGCCGGACGGCGTCATCGTCGACGAAGACGGCTACAAACGCCTCTTCCCCGGCGAGCCAGTCCAGCTCGGTAAGACGCTCGATATGAACGACCGCCGGGCGGTGATCGTCGGCACCTGCAAGGTCACGCCGCCGTTCCAGACCTTTCCCGTGATCTACTCCCGGTATAGCCAGGCCCTGCAATACACGCCGCAGCAACGCAACTCGCTGTCCTTTATCCTCGTGAAAGCCAGCCCCGGCCAAGACCACAAAGCCCTGAGTACCCGCATTGCCCAACAGACCGGACTCCAGGCCCTGACCTGGGACGATTTATTCTGGGTGAACGTCGGCTACTTCATGAAAAACACCGGCATCCCGATCAACTTCGGAATCACGGTCTCACTCGGCTTCATCGTCGGAGCAGCGATCGCCGGGCAGACGTTCTATCTGTTCACGATCGAGAACCTGAAGCAGTTCGGCAACCTCAAGGCGATGGGCGTCACGAACCTGCGGCTGATCGGGATGATTCTGTTTCAGGCCACCGTCGTGGGCGTGATGGGATACGGCATCGGGCTGGGATTCTCGGCCCTGTTCTTTGAGGCGATGGAACGCAGCGGCCACGCCGACATGCGCGGGATGTGGGTGCCCTGGCAGGTGGCGACTCTGGCTGCCGGAGCCGTGGCGGTGATCATCGTCGTGGCCAGCCTGCTGAGCCTGCGCAAGGTGCTGGTGCTGGAACCGGCGATGGTGTTCCGATGAAAAGCAGTCAGCGGTCAGCGGTCAGCGGTCAGCGGTCAGCCAGAGGGGAGGCCGCTGTCGACGCCCTCCTCTCCTCTCCTCTCCTTCTGGCTGACTGCTGATCGCTGAAAGCTGACGGCTCTCCTGATGACTCACAACTCCCCCTACGCTGTCGTCTGCCGCCAAGTCGTCAAAGACTTCGGCACCGGTGACGCACGGGTGCAGGCCCTGCGCGGGGTGGATGTCGACATTCGTTACGGCGAGATGACGCTGCTCGTCGGCCCCAGCGGGTGTGGCAAGACGACGTTGATCTGCATCATGGCCGGGCTGCTCGATGCGACTTCGGGCGAGGTGGAGATCCTGGGGCGAAACCGAAGCAACCTGAAGGGCAGCCAACTCGTACGGTTCCGCGCCGAGAACATCGGCTTCGTGTTCCAGCAGTACAACCTGCTCCCGTCCCTCTCCGCTGTGGAGAACGCCGCCGTGCCGCTGATCATTCGAGGTTTCCGCCGTTCGGAGGCGATCGCCCGCGCGCGGTTGATGATGGACGAGGTCGGCCTCAGCGACCGGATGCACGCCCTGCCCTCACAACTCTCGGGCGGGCAGCAGCAGCGCGTGGCCATTGCCCGCGCGCTGGTCAATGAACCGAGGCTGCTCGTGTGCGATGAACCGACCGCTGCTCTCGACGCTCACTCGGGGAGAATCATCATGGACCTCATCAAACGCGTGACCGTCAAGCAGGACCGAGCCGTCATCGTCGTGACGCACGACAACCGCGTCTTCGACCTGGGCGATCGCATCGTGTCGATGTCGGACGGGCTCGTGGAGAAGATCGTCGACGCGGTCCCTCAAGAAGCAGGAGGAGTGAGCGGCTAGAACATGTTGAGAATCGGTGTTCATTCAAGAAATGGGGAACACTAATCCTCGCTAATTCACGCTAATCCAGAACCTGAATTCCTCTCAATGGCGAAGCAACCTCGGCGCGAGGGTATCCTCACTTACCCTCTGAATCAGTGAAGATCAGCGGAGATTAGTGTTCCCATCCTCTATTTGTACCTCACTCACCTCTAACCACTCTCCCCATGCTCAAACAACTCATCCTCCCTGTGATCGCTTTGGCGATGCTCGCCTTTGGGATCAACCATATCCGCACACGGCAGCGCGAGACGCCGCAGACTCCGCCACCGATTGCACCGGCAGTGTCGCCGTACTTGAATCGAGTCGCCGGGGCCGGACTGGTCGAAGCAGCGACCGAGAATCTCTCCATCGGCACCCAGTTACCGGGGATCGTCGACCGCGTCGTGGTCAAGGTCGGCCAGCGGGTGCATTCGACCGACCCGCTGTTCGAACTCGACACGCGCCAGATTCGGGCCCAGATCGTGGCCCAGCAGGCTCACCTCGCCAGCGCCCGAGCTGCACTCGCCAAGCAAGAACAGCTCCCTCGCCCCGAGGACATCCCGCCGATCATCGCCCAGCGAGAGGAAGCCGAAGCGGTCGTCCTGCAATGGGAGGACGAATTCGCCCGGCAGGAACGTCTCTCGAAAGACAAGGCGACCACCGACTCCTCGCTCGTCGCCGCGAGGCAGAAGCTGGCCGGTGCCCGTGCCCAGGTCAACCGCATTCGGGCCGAGGAGGCTCGCCTGCGGGCGGGGGCCTGGGAGCCGGACAAGGTGCTGGCCCGTGCGGCAGTCACTCTGGCGGAAGCTGAGGTCGTTCAACTCAAAACTCAACTTGAGCGGCATCTGGTCTGCACGCCGAAGCTGATGGACGAAGCCGGCGCGGTCGAACTGGAGGTCCTCCAAATCAACGTCCGTCCCGGCGAGGCGGTCGACAACCTCAGCGGCAAGGCCCTGGTGATGCTGGGTGATGTGCGTCGCAAACATGTCCGCGTCGACATCGACGAACACGATGTCCCCCGCTTCCGCCAAGAGGGAGCAGCCACCGGCGTCCTGCGCGGCGATGGCGAGAAGAAGTACCCGCTGAAGTTCGTGCGCGTCGAACCGTTCGTCCTGCCCAAGAAGTCACTCACCGGTGACAACACCGAGCGCGTCGACACCCGCGTGCTGCAGGTGCTGTACGAGGTGACCTCCGGGGCCGACTCGATTTACATCGGGCAGCAGATGGATGTGTTTATTGAGCTGCCGACGACGAGTGGGAAATAGCGAATTCGATCATCGACTCGAAACAACACAAGCCCAGTGGTGGCAACCACTGGGCTTACCGCATTCGCTCAACGTTCTGCTCACTTCCGCTCCTGCTCGAACACGAACGTCCCCTTCTTGTTCGAGATCGCAAAATCGAGCAAACCGTCGCCGTTGATGTCGGCCACCTCGAAGGCGGTGCCGACGCCACTGTTTTCGTCAATCGTGTGCTTCACCCACGTCGCGGTCCCGTTCTCCCGTTTGAGTTCGAACCACCGCAGCACAGCTGGCTCTCCACCGCCGGGACCACTCCCGCCGTGCGACCACCAGCGCTTGCCGGTCACGAAGTCGGGGAGACCATCGCTGTTGATGTCAGCCAGGACAACCGCATGGGTTTCGCTGAAGGTCTTGTCGATCTCGTGCGTCTTGAATGTGGGGAGCCGTTGAGCGTTGAGCGTTGAGGGTTGAGCGTCAGAAGCTCCGGGCGCTGACTCTTCCGGCTCGATCTTCGCTGGCTCTCGTCTCTCGTCTCTCCTCTCTCGTCTCTCATTCTCATGCCACCAGATCCCGTAGTCATGCGGGCTGGCCGACAGCACATCGTTATCTCCATCCCCGTCGAAGTCGTAGACATACATCTGCGAACAGCCGCCGCCGAGCTTGGCCTCGTTGAAGGTCCACGGCGTGGTCGTCATCTGTTCCGGAGCCTTCCACCAGCCTGCGGGCACGACAATGTCATTCCGCCCGTCCTGGTCGATGTCTCCGATTCCCAGCCCGTGGTAGAACTTCGGGATGTCGACCGTCCCCGGTGCCCCGATGGCCAGCATCTTCCAAGCTGCGGAGGGATGGCTCTGACGGACCGAGATCCCCATCAGCCCATTCTCGAACCCGCACACGAGTTCGCGCACGCCATCGCCGTTCACGTCCAGATACTGCGGGCTTTCGTTGTTGGTGACGGGGATCATCTCGTGGCGTTCGAAACCGAGTTCTTGGTCGAAGTTCAAGGGCTTAGGAGGTTCCTTGTCCCTTTGCACCGGCTTGAGCCCCTGATTCTCGAACCACCAGGTTTGCTTCCCGGGGAAGTCGACCATGACCAAATCGAGACGACCATCCCCATTGAGGTCATCCGCATAGTTCATAAACGAATCGCTATATCCTTTCGGATCGAACTCTTTGGGAGGGTTAACGATGTGATGAATCTCCCAACGCGGCATCGGGGATGGGATCACTTCAGCGGAGTCTTTAACCTCCGTCGTCACATCCTGGAATGTCCGAGCCTGTTCATACCATAAACTCCCCGCCGCGATGTCCATGTCTCCATCATTGTCGAGGTCGCCAATCCCAACTCCCTCACTGCGGAAGACGTTGTCGAGTTGGGTCTTCTTGAAGTTGATCTTCGTCCCGTCAAACGCCCCACCGCGCGACACCGGCCACTGGTTCGGCTGGGAACCCCCAGCTGCGTGCGGCGGCAGTTGATCGAGCAGCGTCAGTTCGAGGTTCTTGAACCGGACTTCGGTCGCGCCGCCGGAGTGCAGTTGCACGGCGATCACTCCGCTCCGTGCCCCCGCCGGATCGTCACGGTCGACGCACGGGTATCCATTGATGAAAGTTTGCACGCGGCTGCCGACGGCGATGATTTCGTAGCTGTTCCACTCGCCGGGATTGGCGTACTTCTCGGCGTCGTTGTCTTCCAGTAGCCCGCGCCCCAGTTCCTCATAGAGCTTGCCCCACCAGCCCGGTCCAGCGTCGGCTTGATAGCCCTTGACCTCGCCGTTGGGTTGCGGCTGGCTGCGGATTTGGATCCCGCTGTTGCCCTGATTGTCCTTGAGGAGTACCTGGCACTTGAACTGGAAGTCGGTCAGTGAGAACTGACTGACGAGGAACTCGTTGTGGGCGAGTCCGGTCGTCTTCCCCACGATTTGGCTCTCGAACGGAGTGGCCCCCTTCTCGACGGTCCAGAGTTCACCGGGAGCGGTCTTGCCGATCCAGCCGGTCAGGTCTTGCCCGTTGAAGAAGGTCACGACATTGTCGCGGGTCGCCCGCAGCGGCGACTGCCCAGCCCCTTGGAGGTAGGCGGCCAGCGATCGCACTTCGCTGTCACTCAACGTCCGCAGCAGGTCGTCCGGCATCATCGACTTGTCGCTGAGCTTGCGCTCGTCGATGTCGGTCTCGGGCAGCTCGATCAGTTGCTCGGGCATCTGGATCGCGACGAGGCCGGGGGCGCTCGCCTGCTTGATGATCCCGGTGATGACGCGGCCATCTTTCGTCACAACGACCGCTGGCTGGTACTCCTTGGCCATCACCGCCGACGGATCGACGATGTTCGACAACAGGTAATCGAGGTTCGCGCGGTTGGCCCCGGTGATGTCGGGCCCGACCTTGCCGCCGGTGCCGAACAGCGTGTGACACTGCTGGCAAGTCTTGGCAAAGATCGCCCGCCCGACCTCGCGGTCCGGGGTCGCTCCATGCGGGTTCGCGATGACCGTCTTCAAGCGAGCCATCAAGGCCACACGATCCGCCGCACTCTCCCGCACGATGCCCCACACCTGTTCGATCTGCGTGTTGAGGTCCGCGTCGTTCAGGTTCCGCAACTGCCGCACGAGGTCGGCCGACAACTCGGTCTTCGGGATGCGGTTCGCCTGCACTGCTGCGAGGAGTTCGCGGGCATAGCTGGGGCGGGAGGTGAGCGTGCTCATCGCATCGCGGCGTTCCTCGGGGGTGAAGGTGGCGAACTTCTCGATGACGGGCTTGAGGGCGGGTGGGTGGTCGATGGCGGCGAGTGAGCGCAAGGCGTCCCCGCGCATGGCTGGGTCATCGACGAGTTGTGGGAGTAGTTCGGCCAGCCCTTCAGACTTCGCTTCGATGACATACTTGAGAGCATCACGGCGGGCCTCGACCGGCCAACTGGAGATGCGGGCGTAGTCGCGCAGGTTGGCCAGCGCGAAGTCCGCACCGGCCCGGTGAGCAATCGCCGTGGCCAGGAACACCACCTCGGGCTTCGAGGTCGACACAGTGTACTTCTTCGGCAACTCTTGAAGCTGGGCGTAGCGCGGGTGTTCCTTCAGCCCACGCGTGGCCTGGAGAATCCCTCGCAGATAGAGCGGAGCATCTTCCGGCTGGGCCTTGTCGAGGGCCTCGACAAGCAGATCGAGCATCTTCGCCGGGTCGCCGCTCCCGAGCCGCCGGATCATGTACTCCCGCAGCACCGGGATCGTCTCACCTGCCGAGACCGCCAGTGCCAAAGCCCGCGCCGGGTCGGCATCGGCCAGCGGCTCCATCGCGTACCAGTACATCAGCGGGAGGTTGTGATCCTTCGCGTCCTCGGCATGAGTGACGAGACCTTCCAGGATCGCCCAGCGTTCTTCGAACGGCTGTTTCTGCAAGGCAGAAGCGATGGCCAATCGAACGCGAGGAGATGGATCGATCTTGGCCAGCTTTGCGCGGCGATCCAATGTTGCTGGCTGAAGCTTCTGGCAGCCTGTCAGCAATCGAATCACAACGGATTGAAACTCCGCGGGCGTATCGACTGCATCTTCCGCTGCGAATTGAGCCAATTCCTGTTCAATCCCCTCTGGACCGACCAAGACATTCTCAAGCCACAAGTTACGAATCAGTTGCTGTGTCTGAGGAAGGTCATTACCGAATTCGTTTATTTGTTTCCTTAGCTTCTTGAGATCATCGCCAGCAAGCTGACCACGAGCGACTCGTTCTTGCAGCACCCGTCGGGAGTGCCTCACGAACCACTCGTTCTTGGACTCCATCGCATACTTGGCGAGTTCCACATTACTCAACTTCTTCAAATCCACCACCGGGTTCGCCACCTCCCCATAACTCACGCGGAAGATTCTTCCGTTCGTCGTGTCGTGCTTCCCCTCTTCCGGAGTGTGGCACTGATTGGCGTCGTACCAGTCGATCATCCACACCTGCCCATCGGGGCCAGTCATCAGGTTGATCATCTGCGACCACTTGTCCCCGGTGAGGAGAAAGTCCGGGTAGCGATCCCCCGCGTACCCCGAGCCTTCCGGGATCAACTGATCGATGTTGATCCGGTTGCCGTGGATGTTGTGCATGAACAGCTTGCCGTTGTACTCCTCGGGCCAGGCACCGCCTTGATAGATCATCGCCCCGGCATGGGCATGGCCGCCGCCGAGGTCATCGCTCGCCTGGCGGTCGTCGTTGTTCCACTGGTTGCCGGTGTAGTGCCGGTGCCGGGCGATCGTCTTGATGTCGTTATAACTGCACTTTAGCTGATCTCGTCGTCGCCCCGTGCTCTTCAGGTGCAGAGGGTGAGCAGGGTTTCGAGGAGGGCTTGGTATTTGTTGGTTTCGGGGG
>JAYWFM010000120.1:0-5413 GCA_043778825.1 Planctomycetota bacterium
CCGGCTCGCCTATTCTGGGGGTCAGCTGAGCGCAACAGATTCGCTTTCTCCCCGCAAACCCAAGCCCCCCAACTTCCGCCCGTTTCACCAGGCCACCCCAACCCTCTCCCCCGCAACATGCACAGGGCGAAAGACACGTCGATGGCGGGGGAGAGGGGGCAGAACATCGGCACCACTGCTGACTCTTCTGATGTTTACGCACGCCACACACCCACCCTCTGGCGAGGGGCGGCTACAGCACATACCCGGATCACTTACAACGGCACCGGTGGAGCCATCTGCGGTAGCTTGAGCCACGGGATCGAACTCGCTCTCGGCTCGCTCATGTCGATCAACCAGATGTTGCGATAGACGACCGGGTTGCCGTGTCCCTGGAGCTTGATCGGCAACGGGTTCGGCCCCTCGACGGTCCCGGCTCCGGTCTTATTGGGGATGGAGGCTGCGTTGTGGACTACGACGCCGTTGTGCCAGACGGTGATCCGCATGTTCGAGGTCTTCTGCCCGGCGGCATCGAACTTGGCACTTTGGAAGTCCATGTCATAGGTCTGCCACTGGAGCGGGGGCAGGCACATGTTGGTGTCGGGGCGCTTGGTCCGATAGAGCGAGCCGCACTCGTTCTCGATCCCCTCCAGACCGAAGGAGTCGAGCACCTGCACCTCGTACCGCCCCTGCAAATAGAAGCCGCTGTTGCCGCGATCCTGACCTCGGGCCAGCGGCTTGTAGGGGAGCATAAACTCGCCGTGCAGACGGAAGTCCCCGTACTGGTCAACCGTCTCCGTCCCCGCTTGCAGCAACCCCTCGGGGGTCTTCTTGGCATTCTTCCAGCGAGACAGATCGCTGCCATCAAACAACGCGATGGCCCCGATGGGCGGCGCAGCTCCCATCGTCGGGCTGAGGCGTTCGACCCGCTGAAGCTGCCCGGCTTCGCGTCCGTCTTTGTCGAATAGACGCAGCGTGGTGCCGAGGATCTCAGCGTCGTACTGTTCGCCGGTGAGCGTGACCCGGTCGGCACTCCGCATGCCGGTCAGCGTGTATTTGCTCGGGGCCTTCCATCCCGCTCCTGGCAGGCCGCCGTAATACTTCACCGCGTCGAACTTGCCGTCACCGAGGGCGATAACCTGCACCGCCACGGAGACCGAACTCCGGAGCGAGGGCTGGGGGCGCTGCCAGCCGTGGTACTCGCCCTGGAAGGCAAAGTCTGCGTCGGCCTCTTCGCGACTCGTATAGGTCGGGCCGCTTTTGTCATCGGCGGCCAATGCAACGGAGGAGAGACTTCCGATTCCCAAGGCAGCTGTGAGAGAAGCCGCGATGCAGGCAGAGAAGCGAACCCAGCCGCCAGAGATGAACGAGGACATGCGAGACCTTCTGCCGAAGAGGCCGATCAGAACACCAGCGAGGACAAACGAGCTTACCCCGCGATCGGACTGCACTCCAGCAGTTTCCGGTCAGCGTGGGCGAGCCAGGTCGCGTTCGCTCGCAGGTTATGCGGTGAAAACGCATGGCGGACGGATTCCCGATGAGGCAGACTTTGCCGTCTGGCGCGTGAGCGGCACGGCGCTAGCCGCCGGTTCTTCGCGGGCCACATCGCCACCGCATTCGCCGAGAGTCCTCCCCATGATTTTGTTCCTCATGATTTTGTGATCCTCTGACCGTGCTTCCAGTACATCCGGAAAGTCAGAGGGGAACGAAATCATGAAGCACAAAATCATGGGGAGCTCTGGCTGGGGATCGATTCCCTCTCAGTCGATGTCGGGTGGGACAAGCTCGCTTTGGAGCGCAGGCCCACCAGGTCTGACTTGTGATCCGGGAGTGGTGGGCCTGCGCCTCAAAGCAGGCTGGTCCCACCCGACATCCCTGGTCGGACAACGGTCAGGGGAACCGGCGGCGAGCGCCGGGCCGCTCACTTCTTCGCGGGTCGATACATCCGCACTCGATTGTTGTCGCTGTCGCCGATGTAGACGTTGTCGGACCCGTCGACATAGACCCCATGCGGTCGGGCCAGGCGACACTTCATCGGGTCGCCGTCCGGGCCGTCCCCCTTCTTCCCGTTGCCGACGAGGGTCTCCACGTTCCCGCTCTCGGCGCGGATCACACGGATCGTGTGGCTCTCCGTATCCGCAAAGTAGATGTCGCCGTTGAGGCCGATTGAAACCCCCTTCGGTCCGGCCAGTTGGGCCAGCTTGGCCGGTCCGCCATCGCCGCTGTAACCCGACTTGCCGGTCCCGGCGAGGTGCTTGTACGTCAGCGTCTTGAGATCAATGCGGTAGATCGCGTTCCCCTCTCGCAAGGCCAGCACCAGCGACCCGCCCGCCTCGAAGTCCAGAGCCCGTGGACCATTCAGTGGAGTCCCCGCGACTGCTGATCCATCGGGCGTCGGCTTCCGCTCGCCGGTGCCTCCGAAGGTGTCGATCGTCCCCTTCGCCAGGTCCACCCGCCGCACGCGGTTGTTCCCGAGATCGCAGAGGTAGAGGTGCCCGGCATTGTCGAGGGCGATGGAGTGCGGCTGCTTGAGTTGGGCTTTGGTTGCTGGTCCGCCGTCGCCGCTGAAGCCTGCGGTGCCATTGCCCGCGACCGTCGAGATGATCCCCGTGCTCGCGTCGACGCGCCGCACGACCTCACCCTTCATCTCGACGAAGAACATGTGTCCGTCCCTGTCGAACCGCACTTCGTACGGTTCGTGGAGCAGGGCCTGCTTCGCCGGGCCACCATCTCCGGCATATCCCGACTTACCGCCGGTCCCCGCCACGGTCGTGACCTGCTGCGTCTCCGGGTCAATGCGGCGGATCACATGCGAGGTCGTCTCGCACACAAACAACGCCCCATCCGGCCCGACCACGATCCCAAACGGTGCCCCACACTTTGCAGCTGATCCCAGCCCGCCATCCCCCGACCATCCCGCCTGGCCGGTGCCCAGGACGGTGATGACCTCTTGGGCCACAGCCACACCGGTTGAGCAACAGAGTGCGAACAGGACCAGACACACACAGCCCCAACTCCTCGCCATCTTTGTCGCCTCCGTCAGAGTGTCACTTGATCGCTCGAATTGGCGATCTCATGGTCGACGTATCGTACACTGCCTCGGAGTCATTCGCTTCCGAACGGTGCGGGTGGAGAACTAGTGCCAGTGCATTCGATGAGAGGTGATCGATATTTCCGCCGATAAAACGCTCTCATGAATCCGACCCCGGTAGGGGTCACAGCCCTTAGCCGGTGGTTGAGCGCAGCGACACCACCGGATCGCGATCCCCAGAGCCTCTTGAATCCCGGAGGGATTCCAGCCGCTCTAACCAGTTCCGTGATGCGAAGGCTGCAATCCCTTCGGGATAGACGGGCATGGGGAGGCCGCCTTCCGGTGGTGTTCGCTGCGCTCGACCACCGGCGATGGGCGGAATTCCCTTCGGGAAAATGACAGCCGCCAGCCGGATTCGGGCCTGCATTGATGGTGTGTCAGGACTCGGCTGTTGAGTTGTGTAGTGACCCAGGGGTTGCAACCCCTGGGCGTTCCGCCACGCCACGCTACTCCGCCAGCCCCTTCGCGAACGCCTCCGCCGGCAGATCCTTGCCGGTGATCGCCTTGAACTGGGCGTTGATCTGGTCGACGTATACGGCCTGCGGCTCGATGATGCGGCAGCCGCGCTCGCGGGCCTCGACGAACAGCGGGTGCTCGCGCGGGGGGTCGGAGACATCCAGCACCGCGTGGTTGGCTCGGAACAGCGAGGGGTTCACGTTCCCCTGGTTCTGGCCACTCACCAGATTGCGATCGGCGATCACGATCACGTCGGCCAGTGTGTCGTACAGCTGGGCGAACGGCACCAAGCGGCAGCCGTTGGCTGTGGCGATCTTCTGCGATTCTTTGTCCTTGGGGCCACAGATGCTGACCATGCCCTTCCGCTGGGTGACGCCATAGACCATCGACTGAGCCATCCCGCCGTTGCCCAGGACAAGGACATTCTGGCGTTCCAAAGCGCGCTTGCCATCGCCGCTCCCCACCGAACCTTCCAAGGCCCGCAGCCCGCTCCGCCACAGCGTGTTGTACCCGTGCCACCCCTCGTCCCGCCGCAACAGCAGATCGATGTACTCGCTCTGCGCATCGTGCTTGTCGATATGCTCGGCCAGCGGCAGCAGCTTCTGCCCGTTCCCTTCGCTGACGAGGATCGCCTTGATCTTGAGGGCGTCCAGCATCTTCTTGAGCATCTTCACATCGCCCAGTTCGATGGGCAGACAGCGTACATTGACGCCAATCTGCTTGAAGGCGGCGTTGAGGATGCGCGTGGTGATCGACTGCGTCTCGCCAAACCCGGCGATGGCGATGAACACCGTCGACTTGTCGATCTCGCGGCAGGCGTACGTCTCGTCGAGTTCAAACACCGTCGCCTGACCGGGGAAGGCTTCCAGTCCCTGCTCCAGAGCCGCATAGATCCACGGCGAGCCGTACTTCTGACCCAGCAGCGAGAACGTCAGGTCCGCCCGACCCAAACCCATCCCCACGATCGGCAGCCGTCGTTTCTGGCTCACCGCGACCAGCAGCGGCCACGCATCGTCGATCGTCGGCGTCGGCCAGGTGAACTTCACGATGTCGGCATGCGCATTGGCCGCCTCATCGAAGATGGAGTCGATGTCCGATTCGGGGTGATCCATGCGGGTGAAGCTGATGACCCGCTGGGTCTTGCCGTAGCGGGGGATCTTGGGAGCTGTGTCGAGGTCGAGTTCGATGTAGGCCGGACCCGCGACGATCGCCTGCCGCAGCAGGGCCATCCGCTCCTGTTCGCTGCCTTCGAACTTCCCGCCGTCCTGCTTGCGGCGACACGAGACAATGATCGGCTTGTCGAACCCGGTGATCAGGTCTTTGACATCCGGCTCCTTGATGAGGTGGTCCAGGGCCAGCTCCACCACGTCGGCGTAACGGCAGGCATTGAGGATGTCGACCTTGGCCAAGGTCCGCGAAGTCGGGGCAACAGTGATGCAGATCATGGGAGTCCGCCGGAGTGGGGCACGATGAGAGGGTCGAAGAATGAAAGGGGGGCTCGACCGATCCGACGATATTCGCACACAGGTTGGGGAATTGCCACCCGTGTGGGCCGAGAATGGGCCAGACCGGTGCATTCGCCCAATGGCGGTACTCCGACAAATTCTGCTCCCTCTCCCCCACAATCGATGTGGCTTTCGGAGAGGACTCGGCTGTGGGGGAGAGGGCCGGGGTGGCCTGGTGAAACGGGCGGAAGTTGGGGGGCTTGGGTTTGCGGGGAGAAAGGGAATCTGTTGCGCTCAGCTGACCCCCAGAATAGGCGAGCCGGGCGGCGTCAGCCCCCGGACTCCTTCGAGGGTCGCCAGAGACCGGGGGCTGACGCCGCCCGGCTCGCCTATTCAGGGGGTCAGCTGAGCGCAACAGATTCCCTTTCTCCCCGCAAACCCA
>JAYWFM010000121.1:0-30519 GCA_043778825.1 Planctomycetota bacterium
GGGAGTAGGGAGTAGGGAGTCGGGAGTCGGGAGTTCAACCCTCAACCTTCAACCCTCAACCTCCCATCTGCCACTGCTTAATCACCTCCAGCGGACAAACCAGCATCACGACGTTCAGGACCAGCGAGTCCCGGATCAACGCCAGCAGCGTCAGCTCCACGGTTAGAAAAAGAGCCACCGACCACTTCCACGGTAACTGGTTCGCGATCAGATATCCGCCCATGCAGCATGCCAGATCGCACAGGGAATTCGTGATCGAATCCCCCTCATACCCCAACGCCATCGTCCCCGTCCGATACCGATTGATGATGAAGGCCGAGTTCTCCAGCACCTCCCACGACGCCTCCAACACCAGGCACCCCCACAGCCTCCACGCCCCGCTGACCTTCGCTCGCCACAGCCAGAAACACCCGAAAAAGACCACGCCATGCAACACATGCGACGCACTGTAACCGTCAAACATGTGCTGCGAGCAGTGCCGACTCTTGACATCGAACACCCACGGCACCCAACTGCCACAGCCGCAGAACCATGTCCGGCCTTCGAGCCGCAGTCCGGCAATCATGGCCAGCACCACGACGCTGTGAGCGATCAGGTAGGGACGCAACGGAGGGTTCTTCCGGACTGGTTGTTCTTCCATCATGCGTGTCCACCAATCGTCGAAGTCGCGCGGGCTTTAGCCCACGCTACTTGGTAGATCACACTCTCGCGTGGGCTAAAGCCCACGCTACCGGGTCTTCTGGCGGACACGTCAATCATCGCCATCACATCCCCAACCGCTGTTTGTCGAGATCGACCAGCCACAGCCAGTCATCGAACAGGAACTCAAACCGAATCCCGAGCAGCGCGATGCGGGCCATCACCGTATTCGCAAACGCCGCCCCGAACGTGATCATCAGCACCATCACCCCCACGCGCGAGACCTTGCCGAACGCTCCCTTGTGTTCCCACGAGAAGAAAAAGTAGGTCAGCGCCGCCAGCATGCTCACCAGCAGGATCGTGTTCGACAGGCTGTCCAGCCAGACAATCGACTGGCTCGCGTCCACGACCAGCAGCGGCTTGATCGAGGCTTTAATCTGACTCATAAAGTCGGCCTGTAAGAAGCTCACCAGCTTCAGTCCCGCCGTCGTCCCGATGATGAACGCCAGCGGCCAGCGAGAAATCCACGTCCCCTGCGGAGCCAACCGCCACAGCAGCATCACTCCCAACACCAGCGGCACGAGGTTGATTCCCCAATGCTCGTCATGCACCGGCGACAGACCCGGCATGGCCCACGACTGAGTCAACTGCGGCAACAGCTTCCCCATCAGGTTCGGCACCAGCACCGTCCAGAAACTGACCACCATCCAATACGCCGCCGAAACGCCGATAAACACCGACTCCGACAGCTTGTAGATCAAATTATCTCGGTACAGAAACGACATCACCGCCAGCGTCATCAACGCTGCCGTCCAGATCCCGGCGGTCCGCGACCAACTGACCTCGCCAAACCCGAGCTGAGTTTGGGTATAGGTCGCAGGCTGGGTGATCCCGTCGATGGTCTCGCTGTAGCCCACGCCGACCCCCGTGGTGGCCGCGCGAAAGGAGAGGTACGCTCCTGCGACAGCGAATATCACCAGCCAGACCTTGGTTTCAAGCTTCATGGGCCAATCCGTCGAGGGCTCCGGGTGTGGTTTTCCGAGATCACCCGTGTGGCGTTATAGCCTCCCGATCACGTGTTTGGCGAGAGAGCGGCGGAACGACACTTCGCGCTGAAGCCGACAGGGTTTTCGAGGTCAGGTGGTTCAAAGTCGCCGGATTTTCCGAATCCGGTGTGGGCGACGCCCCCGCCGCGTGGGCGTTTGAAAAACTCAGTGATTGGGGCGATCGGTTTCTGTGTGAGTGTGTGCCCCGCTTGGCGGACGCTGAACCGCCGGACTCGGAGAGTCCGGCGACTTTGTCAGCTTCCGCGAGAAGTGTCGGCGGAACTGCGCCTCTCAGTAGCTCGACGGTTGGAGTTCAGCCTTTAGGCTGCTTCGTCCGCGTTCGGCGATCAGGCACTGTCCGGCCAAAGACAAGCGAAAGCCTGAGCTCCAACACAGGAATCACTACTCGGGCTTCGTCTGGTCCAGATACTCCTGGGCATCCAGGCCGGCCTCGGTCGTGGGGTATTCCTTGACGATGGCTTGCAACTGCTTGATCGCAGCCTTGAGGTTGTTCGGGGACTTGGCGGCCGATTGCTGGGCGCGGGTGAGGAGTTTTTGGGCCGCTTGTTCTTTCTTGACCTCGTCGTTTCGGCTGAGGTCGGTGACTTGGGTGGTGACATTCGCCGGGAGTTCGAAGCCCTTGAATCGGACGGGGATGGCGGAGAACCCTTTGAACGCTTCCCAGTGGTTTCCCTCGTCGAGGTGCTTTTGAGCGGCTGCGATGCGGGCGGTGAGTTCGTCCTGGACCACTTGATTGAGGCGCTGGGCGGCCTCCAACAGAGAGCCTTTCCCCGCCAGTCCGCGCGTGATCGGCTTGGCCGCGTCGGCGTAGCTGCCAAACTCGATGGCCAGCCACGCGGGCCGCAGCGTGGCCGGGATGTCGGTGGGTTCGACCTTCCATTTGGCGGAGGTGGCCGCTTCGGTCGCGGAACCGCCGATGTCGTTGTACCTTCCGCCCTTGAAGCTCCCATCGGGCAGCAACATCTCGACCTGACCGATGTTCTGGAGTGAGATTTCAAACCCGAACTGCTTCTCGAATGTCCGGTCCCAGTCATTGATCGCGGGCCAGGAGATCTTGTTCGTGCGCATGTACGACTCAATCTCCGGTCGCGAGGTTCCCGAGTTGACCATCACGAACAGAACCGGTTTTCCTTCAAACTTCGTCGATTCTTCCAGGATCCCGGGCCACTTCCCGGCACAAGTGGGGCAGGTCTCCTCAATGAAGTAAAAGACGGTCGCCTTGCCCGCCAGCATCTCCTTCGTCAGCGGCGGAGAGTTCATCCAGCGTGCGGGGTCGGTCGGGAGTTCCTGGGCCGACGCGGGAGTTGCGGTCCACGACAGACTCATCACGGTGAGCGTGATGCAGGCGATGCGGAAGAACATGGATCAGCCCTAAGAGAGGTTGGAATGGGTATGCGTCCCTGCAAGTCGCGTGGGAGTTAGCTTAGCCAGAGTGTGGCGGTTTCAACAATCCTCACAACCTGCAACGGGTGTCACGGGGGTGCGTCTCCAACGTCGGTGGCGTACACCCACCGGGAGGCCGAGGCTGATCGGGAGGGCGAGGCTCCTGCCGAGCCGCTTGTGCCAGACCATGTCCACCCTCGCTCGCGGCTCCGCAGGTGCGTCGCCCGCCAGAATCCTTTCCGGTAGTGTCACTCCGCTCGACCACCAGCGATGGGCTGCAATCCCATCGGGATCTTTGCCAAACCGCTCACGAAATCGATTGACTCTTGCAATGTTCTACCGGTTCGTGCGTCAATACGTGTGTCACAGGGGGCCTTCACCCATTTTCAGGAGAATCACAATGTCACGTCTGGTGTGTTGGGCGGTGGTGGCAGCAGGACTGTTCGCGGGGGCCTTGTGCCGTGCGGAGGACGGGGAACTGCTCCTCATTGGAGAGGGTCAGACGGAGTCCTTTGAAGTTCGACCGATTCAAGGAACGCCGCCGGGCCCCGGTGTCCCGACGACACCGGGTCGACTCACCAGCGGCGAGTTGACTCTTCCCGCTGCTGAACAGACGACTTTGCCCCCCGTCATTGATGGCGGTCCGATGACCTCCGGTCGTATCCGATCTGAACGGTCTGCTTACGGTTTCGGCACCGACTACCCCGTTTACTACAGTAGCAGTCCCCTTCAAAACGCCAACGCCCAACGAGCGGCGCTGATCCAGTCGCTTCAAGAACTCCAAGACGCTTACTGCCGCAATGCTCAGCTCGACGAAGCCGTCGCGGTCCGCGACATGATCCGCCAGCTCCAGGCCCAGGCCGTCGCAGCTGGCTCGCTTCCGGAACCCGTGGTCACGCCGCTGCCCGGTGCCGTCGAGAGTCCCTACGTCTACGACCTGCGAGGCCAGAACGGCAAGACCTTCTACCGCCGAGTTACCGGCTCCGTCGACGGCTACGTCTGGGGCGGTGAGAACAACGTCTACACCGACGATTCCATCCTCGCGACCGCAGCTGTCCATGCCGGTGTGCTGAAAGCCGGAGAGACCGCGATGGTCCGGTTGACGATCCTGGCTGGCAAGGATTCGTATATTGGCAGTACCAAGAATGGCGTCACGACCCGACCGTACCAAAGCTTCGGCGGCAGCGTCTGCATTGATGGAGCGGGACAGGAACTCGACAGCGTCTACGAGATGCGGGGTCAGGACAAGCCGCCGTTCGCGGTCTATGTGGTCGGCAGCCTCAATGGCACCGTCTACGGCACTGGCTCCTACACCGACGATTCCTCGATCGGAACCGCAGCTGTGCATGCGGGGTTGCTCAAGGATGGTGAGGCGGGGTTTGTGATGGTGACGCTGGAGGGTGGCAAGCCTTCGTATGAGGCGAGCACGCAGAACGGCGTGACGACCTACTCGTACGGCAGTTGGGGCGGCGGGTTCCGGCTCTCGGCGTATGGGGCACCAGACGACCGGAAATAGCCGTTGCCCTCGGTCCCCGGCTCCGCTGGGGACCGCATCTCCTCGAAGCTCTGCTTCGCCGCGTGCCAAATCGCAGCGAGCGGGCGGACGTAAGTCCCCCGTGCCCGAGCGACTCGCTCCAACTGAACCGCGGGGTGGAGAGCAATAGAGCACCGCCCAACACGTTGGCTGTTACGTCCAACGCTCGCTATCGAGATGAGACTCGTGCCGGTGACGCAAGATCGCTCCGCTTCGAAGACTTCGCGTCGCAGCTCACCGGGCGGGACGAGGGGCGATTTCTATCCGCCTGCCTCTCACTCACCCGCGCAGCAAAAAACCTGTGATCCGCCCGTTGGCGCAGCACAGGTGTCTGCGGATTGGTGAACGGACTCGAGTCCGTTCAGGAATGGCCGTCACGGGCGGCCTGAGCCGCCTGGCGGCGGTACTTCAGGGCCAAGTGGGCAAAGGTCGACTTCTTGGGCACACTGGCGGTCAAACGGCTCAGCCGTTCGTACTTCTCCGCCAAGGCGGTCTTCACATCGACAAACGTACGCTTGGGCATGGTCTCGGTCCGGTGGTCATCCAGAAATTATGGGAAGCATGGCAGTGTATCGGCGGCGAGCGGCGTTGCCAACTCGACCCCATGGCGAGTCGCACCCTCTCCTCTGGGCATCTGTTCAGTGCCACCATAGGGCGGATGCAACCGGCGGAGGCGCAGAGTCCGGCCCGGCGGGCGTTGTTGCCGGAGGTTGTCCTTCGCCCGTATGATTCCCCCTCGCGTTTCGTTCGTTCCTCGGAGACTGTGCCGTGTTCAAGTGTGTTGCGCTCGTGGGGGCCACGGGGGCTGTGGGCCGCATTATGCGGCAGTTGCTGGAGACTCGAAATCTGCCGGTGGAGCGGTATCGCTTCCTGGCCTCGGCACGCAGTGCGGGGAGTACGATCACATTTCGAGGGAAGCCGATCGTGGTCGAGGAGCTGACGCAGACGGCCTTCGCCGGGTGCGACCTCGTCATTGCCACCACGCCCGATGAAGTGGCCCGCGACTTTCTTCCCGCAGCGGTCGCAGCCGGGGCGACCGTCATCGACGAGTCGGGATACTGGCGGATGCACGAGCATGTGCCGCTGGTGATTCCCGAGGTGAATCCGCAGGAGGCCCTCAAGGTCCAGGCTGGGATCATTGCCAGCCCGAACTGCTCTTCGACCCAGATGGTCATGGCGCTCAAGCCGCTGCATGATTACGGCAAGGTCAAGCGGGTGATCGTCTCGACCTATCAGGCGACCAGCGGCGTCGGCGTCCTGGGGCAGCAGGAACTCATTGAAGGGACAGCTGCACATCTCAGGGGGGAGACGTACAACTACACCGCTTTCAAGCACCCCATCGCCTTCAACTGCATCCCGCAGATCGGCGGCCATAAGGCCGACGGCTACACCAGCGAAGAACTCAAGATGGTGTACGAGACTCGCAAGATTCTCGGCGACGAGTCGATCCTGGTCTGCCCCACAGCTGTCCGCGTGCCGGTGTCGAACTGCCACAGCGAGTCGATCGTGGTGGAGACCGAGCGGCCCATCTCTCCCGAGAAGGCCCGCGAGCTGTTCGCGGCGTTCCCGGGGATCAAGGTGGTGGATGACCTCATCAACAGCCATTACCCGGTGCCGTCGACCTGCGACGGGTCGGACCTGGTGTTCGTGGGGCGGATTCGTAAGGACTTGTCGCATCCGAACGGGTTGGCGTTTTGGTGCGTGAGCGACAATCTGCGGAAGGGGGCGGCCACGAACGCCGTGCAGATCGCGGAGTTGATTGCCAAACACCGGTTTGGATAACGAGATGTGATGTTCTCAAAGCCCAGGGGTTGCAACCCCTGGGCTTTTTTGATGTGAAGTTGTTTTCGCGGAACCTCTCGCCGTTGAGCCGCGTCACGGATACAATCCAGTCACGCTCCGGGGTCGGTGATCGGTCGTCCCGACGGAGGTTCCCCGTGGATCACACTCAAGGACTGCATGATGGTTTCCCCTCGTTTGGCTCTGGTTTTCGGCGTCGCTTTGTCGTTGTGTGTCGTGGGATGTAACGGCAGCAAAGATGAGACCAAGACGTTTAATGATAAGACTGACAATGTCACGAACACCGCTCCGCCGGAAGAGCACCACGCTCACGGCCCGAACGGCGGGCACATCGTCGAACTCGGCGAAGAGGAGTTCCATGCGGAAGTCGCGGTCGACAAGGATCGCAAGCTGACCGTCTGGCTGCTCGATGAATCGATGAAGGCCGCCAAGCCCGTTGAGAACGGCACGGTTCAAATCCTGACCAAGGTCGACGCGAAGGATGTCACGCTCGATCTCGTCGCCGCTCCTCTCGATGGCGAGAAAGACGGCCATTGCTCGCGGTTCGAACTTTCGGCCGACAAGGTGCCGGGCGCGGTGATGGACATCGAAGGGCTGACCGGCGACCTGACCTTGAAGTTCGGCGACAAGTCGCTGAAGTCTTCGCTGACCGAAGAGCATGACCACGGTCACGCTCACTAGCAGTCATCGAAGTGGAACGGAATTGATTCCGTTCCCCGCCCCACGGAACGGAATCATTTCCGTTCGACAGCCAGACCTCCGAAGTCTTCCGAGACTTCGGAGGTCTTTTCGCATCGAGGGAACGGAATGAACTCCGTTCTACTTTATGAACCGCTTCTTCTACGGCAACTTCGACTTCGAAGACCAGCTGCGCGGTGAGGTCCAGCGTCCCGCGCGGACCGAGCGGTTGCTGCTGGAACTGGCCCCGTCGTGGCTGGCAATTGCCGAGGCCGGGGACCGCATCTGGTGTCCGGGAAAGCTGCCGGAGGAGTTTCTGGCTTCGCTGTCTCAATGGGGATTGCCCGCAGACATCTTTGTATCCGAGGCCCGCAACATCCCGGCGGGCATGGACCTCGTCCCGTGGGGCTGGTCCCCCGCAGCGGTTGAGTTCGGCCAGCGGCACGGGCTGGTCGTCGAGGCCCCGCCGCTGGATGTCGTCCGACTGGCCAACAGCCGGGAATACTCGGTCCCGCTGGAGGAGTCGCCCGGCGACGACGGGGACTTCGCCACCCTCTGTCGCACGCTCGGCGAGGTACTGGCCAGCGTCGAGCGGCTCCCCGCCACGACCTGCTGGGTCATCAAGGCCAACTGGAGCCACGCCGCCCGCGAGCGGATTCTCGGTCGCGGGCCGGTGATCCCGAACGCCGACATCCAGTGGGTCAAACAGCGACTCGCCCGCGATGGCGTCGTCTGTTGGGAGCTGTGGCTGCAGCGCGAGGCCGAGATCGGCATTCAGTGGCAGATCCCGCGCGACGGACCGCCGCAGCTCGATGCGATCACCGAACTGCTGGTCGACCCGCGCGGGCAATATGTCGGGACGCGGGCGTTGACAGAGAGTGTCGTCTTTCGCTCCGCGAAAGACCGTCCTTTCGCGGAGCGAAAGGCGACACTCCCCGCATGGGCCACTGACGCCGCCGAGGCCACCCGCCCCGCCGTCACAGACCTCGCCCAGCGCGGGTACTTCGGCCCTGTCGGCATCGACGCCATGCGGTTCATGCACCCCGACTGGAACCTCCCCCGCACCCGCCCCCTGCAAGACATCAACGCCCGCTGGACGATGGGTCGACTGGCAGCCGGGTGGTTCCAGCGACTGGGTCCGGGGGCAAAAGCCACCTGGTGGCATGGGGCCAGAGAACCTGCCGATGCGAGCGTAGCATCCGCGGAATGGATCGCCACCAGCCCGGAGACGATTGACGGTCAGGGGGTGTTACACCCCACCTGGCTGAGAGTCGAGGAGCCCATCGGATAGGGACCGTGTTCGGCGAGTGGTGGAGGGGCTCATCGCCTGATGGCTCGCGTCGAGGGGTGGGTGGGTGGCGCAGGACCTCGCAGGTTCAGTCGACCTCATCATCCGCATCGGACGGCCTGCGAGATGTGCGGAGACCGGAAATCCGATCGTAGGCCAATGTCGTCACCACAAAGACATAGGGCCCGGAGATGAACATCCCCACCCCCAGTGCCAGGAGGCCGCACAGATTGATGAGGGTACACACAAGCAGTAACCCGAAGAGTGCCAGCTTGTTCCCCGAGGTGATCTTCGCGGCTTCACTCAGCGACTGCAGGCCGGGCGAGTCTCGATCCACCAACACGTAAAGAAAAGGCCAAAACATCAAGACCACGATGATGCCCGGCACGATGCAGAACAAGAATCCGACGACGAAGGCCAGCCCAAACACGATGCTGCACAGCAGAGCCCGCCAGAAGTAACGACCTCCTCCAAACAGATCGCCCACCCCCGCCGTCTGGCCCCGCACAATCTTCAGCGCGAACTGAGACAGGCCAATGCTCAGCCAGATGGAAAAGGCGACCCGCATGAGCGTGACGATCGACATCCCGATCGAGAGCAGGGCTTTTGTCTCCGGGGGCAGCGGGCGGTTGATGACAAAGAATTGCACATACAGTTCGGGCAGTTGGGCCACCATCTGGAGAACTTGCGCCAACAGAAAGACCCCGATACAAATCCCCATCTGCTCTCGGAAAATCTGCCAACCTTCGGACAACAGCTGATCGATCGGGGGCAATGGGATCGGGAGCAACTCGTCGTCGTCCGTCTCATCGTCTTCGTCCGCCAGATCACTCGGGGTTCGGGTGACGGGGCGGACGATCGGAGCCGGATCCTTGTTTTTCTGGATCTGTCCACAAGCTCGACAGCCATAGTTGGTCCCGAACTGTTCCAGGAATTCCGGGAAAGCGGCCTGGCACTTGGGACAGCAGGACGGAGTCGTCATGGCGTGAATCCTGAATCTGGCAACCAGAGCAGTCAACGGGAATGTGTAACGGAACGTGCCAGTCTCCACAACGACTCGAACGGTTGTTCACGCATTCATCTTCCGAGGATTCGCAGACTGCTGGTTGTCCGGTGGCATCCCGGCTATCCTCATGACGCGGCCTCTGGTGGCAGAGGCCTTCTGTCCCGGACCGGTTGTTGATGCGGAGCCCCCTTGAAGACCGATCTCTCATGGGCCGAGCGCTGTGTGGCTTGGCTGACGGAGTTCGTGATCCGCCGGCATCTGGTGCTGCTGGGGTTGGCCCTGCTCGCGACGGCGATCAGTTACGGGCCCGCCCGGTCCTTGAAGCTGGATGAGTCGATCGAGTCTTTTTTCGCCCCCAGCGATCCCCTGCTCCTGGATTATCTGGCCAGCAAGCGCCGCTTCGGAGGGGATGAGTTCGTGCTGGTGGCCTACTCTCCCATGCGTTCCGACGGGGAACCGGGACCGGCCAAAGTGACCTCCAACGCCGTTCTGGAGGAGAACGCAACATTCGCGACCCAGCTCAGCCAGGTGCCGGGTGTGCAATCGGCCAGTACGCAGCATCTGTCCAAGATGTACCAACTGCCGGACTGGGGTTTGGACCTGCGACCCCTGGTGCGCGGCATGTTCAATCGCTCCGTCCTCAAACACACTCGTGGAATTCTCGTGGGGGGGGAGGAGGATGAAACACTGGCAATCATCTTGCGTCTGCTCCCCGACGATCAGTCTCCGATTCCGCGCCGGGAAACCATTCGAAAAATCCGCGAACTGGCGGCCCAGCATCAGCCCCGCACCTATGTCGCCGGGGAACCGGTGCAGGTGCAGGACATGTTCCTCTACGTCGAGCAGGACAGCCGGCTGATGGGGGTCGCCTCCACCGGCCTGTTGATGCTGATCATCGTGCTCATGTTCCGCAGCTTGCGCTGGATGATCCTGCCGCTGCTGGTGGTGCAGCCCGCACTGCTGTGGACCAAGGGGCTGCTGGCCATGACGGGGATGCGGCTGAGCATGGTCAGCTCGATGCTGACTTCGCTGACCACCATCTGCGGCGTGGCGGTCGTGATGCACATTGCCGTCGAGTACCGCGAGTCGCGGGAGCAGCGCTCGCGGGTCGATGCGTTCCGCCATGTGTTCCGCAAACTGGCCATTCCGGTGTTTTGGGTGGTCGTGACGACGGCGATCGGCTTCGGGTCTTTGATGACCAGTGACATCACTCCCATTCGCAGTTTCGGACTGATGCTGATGGTGTCGTCGATGATGGTGCTGGTCGCGTGTTTCGTGTTTCTGCCGGCGGGCATCCTGTGGGGACGATGGGATCCCGACCCGCAAGTTGGTCGGTCGGAAGAACGACTGACTCGCGGATTGGGACGCTTGTTCGATGTGGTCACCCGGCGGCGCTGGACCATGATCGGCGGGTTGCTGGTCATCACGGGGCTGGCCTCCATCGGCATTCAATATGTCCGGGTCGAAACCGACTTCAGCCGGAACTTTCGCCAGAACAGTCCGATCGTCGAGGCGATTGACTACTTCGAAACCCGGTTCGGCGGGGTCGGATCCTGGGAGGTCAACTTCCCCGCACCGGCCGTTCTCGACGAGGAATACCTCGACCGGGTGAAGCAATTGGCGGACCAGTTGAGGGAGCTGCAGGTGGCCGCCCACCCGGGCCAGCAGAGCGAACTGACCAAGGTCGTGGTCCTGACGGATGGACTGGATGTCATTCCGAAAGCGTGGGCTCGCACGCTGGAGGATCGCCGCGATTTCATGCGACAGATGCAGCCCGAGTACGAGCCGACGCTCTATAACGCGCAGGAAGGCCGGATGCGAATCATGCTGCGTTCTCGCGAACGACAGCAGGCCGACGTGAAGCTCGAACTGATCCGACAGGTCCGGGAACTCGCCCGACAGACGTTCCCGGATGCGGAGGTGACGGGTTTGTATGTGCTGTTGGCCAATCTGATTCAGGGCCTGCTGGGTGACCAGTTGGTCAGCTTTGGACTGTCGCTGGTGCTGATCGTGATCAGCGTCTGGATTCCGTTCCGCCGCATGTCCTGGTCGCTGATCGCGATGCTCCCGAATGTCATTCCGACGCTGTGGCTGATTGGCGGGATGGGTTGGCTGGGGCTGCCGATCAACATCGGGACGGCGATGATCGCCAGTGTGTCGCTGGGGCTGACGATCGACGCCAGCATTCAATACCTGGCGGGTTATCAATATGCGATTCAAGCGGGCAAGCCGCACCTCCAGGCATTGCGGGAGTCGTCCACCCACATCGGTCGGGCGCTCGTCCTCTCCAATGCCGCGCTGGTCCTGGGCTTCTCGGTACTCGCGCTGTCGAACTTCCTGCCCCTCGTCTACTTCGGCGTGCTGGTGAGCTTTACGATGCTCTGCGGGCTGCTGGGAAATCTCGTCATGTTGCCCGCCATGATGCTCGGGCTGGAGCCAGCCGAAGGCGACAAGTCGAACGAAAATCATTCCGTTCTGACGTAGCTGCGTTCGCCAGAACGCGGGCGACCGGAACCAGCGCCCGAACGATCGAACCAGCCCCTCGCGAACGCCGAGACCACCCACCCACCTTCTGGCGAAGGTGGCTACTCATTGATTTCACGCCTCGTCGTCATCGTCCTCGTCGTCGTCATCCTCCTCGAAGTCCGGATGCAGCGGGTTGTCGGGGTCGAAGAAAAAATCGCCCAGGCCCATCGGCACCGCATTCCCTCCCAGCGCCTGGCTCTTGCGCTCCGCCATCGAATGCAAATCGAAGGCATCCTCGCCCAGGCACGCCTTCAGCGATTCCCGCCACGCGGCGTCCTTGGCCAGCGGGTGCGTCGGCTCGGACGCGATCCGCTTCAGCGCATACCGCAACACGTTGATCCCGTCCCGCGTCGAGAAATCCAGCTTCAACTCGTGCGAGTTCTGCAGGAAGTCGACCGTCAGATCGAGCATCTCGTCATCCGCAAACGGGATGTGGTACTTCAGAATCGCCAGCTCATCCTGCCGTGCCGGATGCCCCAACGTCAGCGTCGGCTGGAGTCGACTCAGAATGTAATCCGGAATCTCATAGGTCGAGTCGTCCTCGTTCATCGTCACGGCACAGCGGAAGTTCGCATGAGCGTGGATCGAGATCCCCGCCACGATCGACTCGACGTACCGACGATGATCGAGCAGCGGAGCCAGACTCGCCCACGACTTCTCGTTCATGCGGTTCCCTTCATCGAGTACGCACACGCCGCCACGCAGCATCGCCGTCACCAGCGGGCTGGCCTGGTACTGAATCTTGCCGCTCTCGGCCAGCACCGGCGTCACCAGCAAATCCTCGGGCCGCGTGTCCGCCGTACACTGATAGATATACAGCTCCTGCTTCCGCGCATGAGCTGCGGCAATCGCCAGCGTCGTCTTCCCGATCCCCGGCGTCCCGATCAGTCGTGGTGCCAGCGGCAAGTCCCGCGCATCGACCACCAGCCAGCAAGCCAGCAGTTGCTTCAGCACCTCGCGCTGACCGATCCAGTCGCCGCTGGAGGTGTCGGGACGCGAGAGGTGGAGTCGAACTCCATCAATGTCAACAGAGGGATTCATCGGGCAATGGGCTTTCGAGAACAGAGCGGAGGTGACGGGAAGTCACAGCTCCCACGGCGGTCCGGCAATTATGGGAAGTCCCCGCCCCGTCGGCGAGTCCACCGGCAGATTCGGCAGATTCGATTCATTAGGCAATTGTCATCACAGCTTTCCCAATCGTGATCGATCGCTATTCACGGTCAAGTCCGCCTGACCCGAAAGGGGGAAGTAGAGTCGCTTAGGCCGCGTTGCGCGCGGTCCGGTTCGACTCAAGGTAGGGGTTGCAATGATTCTCCGTGATTTACTGGTCCGCACCGGAAGGCGGGCTTCGGAGTCGATGGAGCGGTTGACGAAAATCCTGCGACTGAAACGGTCGGGGGCGAGGCAATTGGAGTTGGTCTCGATGGAGGACCGGCTGCTGTTTAGTGCTGCGCCGGGTCCGATGCCCGTCGCTCCCGCTCCCGATGCGCAGATGGAGATAGTCGTCGCGGCCTCGCTCGATGCTCCAGTCGAGATATTTTCGAGCGACCAGCCAGAGATGGCAGAAATCACATCACAAGCCCAGGGGTTGCAACCCCTGGGCTTTGGGGCGGACATCGAAGGAATTCTCACCGTGGCCACGCACGAGCTGGTCTTCATCGATACCGGAGCGGAGAACTATCAGGCCCTGCTCGACGACCTGTGGAGTCATCAAGACCCCGCCCGCCAGATCGATGTGGTGTTGCTCTCCGCCAGCGAGGACGGCCTTACCCAAATCACTGAGACGCTCGCCCAGTACACCACCGAGAAACTCGACGCCGTCCATTTCGTCACCCACGGAGCCGACCGCGCCATCAAGCTCGGGAACACCTGGCTCGACGCCGCAGCCCTCGACCAGCACCGCGACCAGATCGCCAGCTGGGGCGAGGCACTCCAACCGGGTGCGGACTTACTCGTCTATGGCTGCGACCTGGCCGGGAACGATCTGGGCCGGGCGCTGCTCCACAACTTGGTGGACCTGACCGGAGCCGACATCGCGGCCAGTATCGACGACACCGGTTCGTCCCTCCTCGGAGGCGACTGGGATTTGGAGTACGAACTCGGCGAGGTCGAGACCGAGGTGGCGTTCAGCGGGCTGCTGCAATCCGAGTGGGACTCGCTGCTGAATTCGTTCACGGTCACGAACACCGGCGACATCGGGGTGGGCACTCTCCGGCAGGCGATCCTCGACGCGAATGCGCTCGCCGGGACCGACACGATCACGTTCAACATCAGTGCCCCCCTGGTCGGAGGGGCGCACACGATCAACCTGCTGTCCGCACTTCCGACGATCACGCAGGCGGTGATCCTCGACGGGACCACCGACAGCGATTTCGCGGGGACGCCGATCATCGAACTCAACGGCGCATCGGCGGGTACGCTGACCGATGGACTGCGACTGGCCGACGGCAGTGACGGCAGCACGATTCGCGGGCTGGTCATCAACCGCTTCCTCGGTGACGGGATTGAGATTCAAGCGGGCGCGGATGGTAATACGATCGCGGGCAACTTCATCGGCACCAGCGTCGCTGGGAGCGCCGACCTGGGCAACAGCCGCATGGGACTCAACGTCCTCAGCGCGAACAACACGATCGGTGGGCTGACAGTTGCGGATCGCAATGTGATCTCCGGGAATACGATGTCCGGCATCCAATTCAGCGGCAGCAACGCTGCGGGCAATACGGTGCTGGGAAACCGGATCGGCACCGACGCCGCCGGACTCGTCGATCTGGGAAACACCCTCGCGGGGATCAAGCTCGATGCCGGGGCTGCCAATAACACGATCGGCGGTACTTCGGTCGCGGCCCGCAATGTGATCTCCGGCAACGACTTCAACGGCATCCACATGCTGGATGCCGGAACGACGGGCAATCTGGTGCAGGGCAACTGGATCGGGATCAAGGCCGATGGCAGCGGCGTGGTGGGTAACACGTTGGCGGGCGTCAAGATCCAGCAGGGTGCGACGGGCAATTCCGTCGGGGGCACGGCCGCTGGGGCAGGCAACGTCATCGGAGGGAGTTCGACTCATGGGGTCTTCCTCTCGGACGCGGGCACGAATGGCAACGTCATCCAGGGCAACTTCATTGGCACCGATGCCACCGGGGTCGCCAACTTTGGCAACACGATCGCCGGCGTGTTCATCACGACCGGCGGTGACAACAACACGATTGGCGGCACGGCGGCGGGTGCGGGCAACACAATCACCAACAGCGGCGGAGACGGGGTTGAGTTGAGTACCACCGCCGGATCGGGAAACACGATCGCCCGGAACCGGATTTATTCCAATACGGGCATGGGGATCGACCTGGGCGTCAGCGGCGTCACGGTGAACGATGCGGGAGACGCCGACACCGGCGCGAATGCCTTGCAGAACTTCCCGGTGCTGAACTCCGCCGCGACGAATGGCTCGCAAGTCACCTTCACCGGCACGTTCAACAGTACGGCTTCGACGACATTCCGTGTCGAGTTCTTCGCCAACACGGCCGCCGACGCCTCGGGCTACGGCGAAGGCGAGCGGTATCTCGGCTTCGCCAACGTCACCACCGACGGCAGCGGCAACGCGACGATTAGCACGACGCTTGCTGCCAGTGTCGCGGCCGGCGAGTTCATCTCGGCCACCGCGACCGATCCGGGCAATAACACCTCCGAGTTTTCCGCAACGATCCAGGCGCGTGGCAACACGGGACTGTGGATATCGAGTACCAACAATGGAGCGGCCGGCGGCATCACGTGGACCGACAGCTCCATTGTGCAATTCGGCGATCCGAACTTGAGTTTCGAACCCGGCACGACGACGGGAACCTTCTACAACACGGAATTTGACCTCGACAACTTTGCCGCGGACGGGGCGGTGAACTTGAACGGCTTCCACTACGTCTCTCGCACAGTGACCGTGGGGAGTGCCAATGCCGTGACCTTGCAAGCGGGCGACCTGCTGTTGAGCACGGCCTCCGATGAAACCCTGGGCGGGGTAGCGGTCTCACGCAAAGACATCATCCTGTTCCGACCGACGAGCGCCGGTAACTACAGCAGCGGCGCCTTTTCGATTCTGCTGCAAGATCCCATGGCCGGTAACCCCACACGCGACTTCGCTTTGGTGGAAACCAGTACCGTGGTCGGGGGCGTGACGCTGAATGCCGGTGACTTTCTGCTGACCTCCAGCAGCGCCACGTACGACAAAGACATCACGCGCTACCGGGTCACGGATGTCGGTCCGGGAACCACCTCCGGCACCCGCAGCGAACTCATCGATGGTGCCAGCGCCGGCATTGGATTCGGTCAACAAGTGTTTGGGTTGGAACTGGTCCAGTCCAACACGACTTTGGGCGGCACAACTCTCACGGCGGGGCAACTGCTGATCTCGCTCAATGGGAACGATACGGTCGGAGTGAACAGCCTCAGCGTCACCAAATTCGACATCTTCACACTCACGGTCACGGCGACCGGCACGGGAACCAGTTCGGCGTCGGCCACCTTGCTGGTGCAAGGTTCAGATGTCGGGCTCACCGCGGGTGGCGAAGAGTACGACGCGATCGCACTGTTGTCGGTGAACTCTCCGCCGGTCATCACTTCCAATGGCGGCGGGGCAACGGCGGCGGTCAATGTGGCCGAGAACTCGACCGCCGTCACGACCGTCACCGCGACCGATGCCAATGGGGATACGCTGGTGTACTCAATTAGCGGTGGAGCGGACGCGGTAAAGTTCACGATCAACAGCTCGACCGGCACGCTGAGTTTTGCATCGGCTCCCAACTTTGAAGCGCCGACGGATGTCGGCGGCAACAACGTGTATGACGTGATCGTGCAAGCCAGCGACGGGACGCTGACGGATACGCAGGCCATCACCGTCACGGTCACCGCCGTCAATGACAACAACCCGGTCATCACGAGCAACGGCGGCGGCGCGACCGCAGCCGTCAACGTCGCCGAGAACACGACGTCCGTGACGACCGTCACTGGCACCGACGCCGACCTGCCCGCTCAAACGCTGTCGTACTCGATCAGCGGCGGAGCGGATGCGTCCAAGTTCACGATCAACTCCAGTAGCGGCGCGCTGACGTTTGTGGCCGCTCCGAACTACGAATCGCCCACAGATGTCGGAGCCAACAACGTCTACGACGTGACCGTGCAAGTCTCGGACGGCACGCTGACCGACACGCAGGCGATCGCCGTCACGGTCACCGATCAGGCCATCACCACCGTCAGCGCCACTGGTGCCGCGACCGTCTCGGCGGGGAGCAACTACACGCTGAACCTCAGCGCCAACGAAGACGCCACCAGTTGGAAGATCAACTGGGGCGACGGCACGATCGACACGGTCGCGGGAAATCCGACCTCGGTGACGCACGCCTACGTCTCCGGCAACGCGGGGCTGACCTTCAACATTCTCGCCAGCGCCACGGATGCCGCCGGTGCGCACTTCACGAATGAAATGATCGTTCCCACGGCGTTCTTCACGGGCGAGGGGCTGTATCGCTACGCGCCGCAAACCGGCGCGTTCGCGCAGTTCTTTGGCGGAGCGGAGATCACCGACGGATTCAACGCCGTCGTCGGGCCGGACGGGTTGCTGTACGTCACGGGGTACTCGTCGAACACGGTGGCGCGCTACAACGCTTCGACCGGAGCACTGGTCGGCACCTTCGTGACCTCCGGCAGCGGCAGTCTGAGCGGCGCGACGAGTCTGGCGTTCGGCCCGGACGGCAACCTCTACGTCAGCAGCGAAAACAACGACCGCGTGCTGAAGTACGACGGCACGACGGGTGCCTTCCTGAGCACGTTCATCACGGCGGGGAGTGGCGGTATCAACGCTCCGGCCGGCCTCGTCTTCCGACCGGATGGCTTCCTGTATGTCGGAGGGCATCAGAGCGACAACATTCTGAAGTACAACGCGACGACGGGCGCGTTCGTCGGCACGTTTGTGGCGGCGGGAAGCGGCGGACTGAACGGCCCCGAGCAGATGACCTGGGGTCCGGACGGCAACCTGTACGTCGCCAGCCGCAACACGAACGACGTGAAGCGCTACAACGGGACGACGGGTGCCTACATCGACAACTTCGTCACGTCGGGCAGCGGCGGATTGAGCGAGGCGCTCGGCATCTCGTTCGGTCCCGACGGCAACCTCTACGTTTCCAGCCGCTTGACCGACAAGGTCATCCAGTACAACGGCACGACCGGCGCGCTGATCGGCGACTATGTGACGACCGGCAGCGGCGGCCTCGACGGCGCGATGGAATTCACCTTCCGCCCCAACCAGCAGGTTCGGATCACGACGACGAACACCGCGCCCACGATCACCTCGAATGGCGGCGGCGCGACGGCGGCGATGAACGTTGCCGAGAATGCGTCCGCAGTGACGACCGTCACCGCCACCGATGCCGACCTGCCGGGGCAGACGCTGACGTACTCGATCAGCGGCGGCGAGGATGCGGCGAAGTTTACGATCGACAGTTCGACCGGCGTCCTCACCTTCGTCGCCGCCCCGAATTACGAAGTTCCCACCGATGTCGGCGCGGACAACATCTACAACGTGACGGTGCAGGTCTCGGACGGAACGCTGACCGACACGCAGGCGATGGCCGTCACGGTCACGAACGTCAACGAAGCGCCGAGCGCCTCCAACCTGGGCGCCGCGGAGACCTACACCGAAGACACGTCGCTCAATCTGACCGACAGCGTGGCGAGCGATGTCGATAGCGCCACCGTCACGGCGACGTTGACGCTGTCAAACGTCTCGGCCGGGAGCTTGAACACGGGGATGTCGGGTTCCGTGACCTCGACCTACAACGCCCTGACCGGAGTCTGGACCGCCAGCGGCGCGATTGCCGACGTGAACACACTGCTGGCCGGGCTGACGTTCACTCCGGCGGCGAACTTCAACAGCAACTTCACGATCGCCACGAGCATCAGCGACGGCAGCCTGTCCGTCACCGGCACGAAGTCGATGACCGGGACCGCGGTCAACGATGTCCCCGTGCTGACCGCCGGGAGCGTCGGCAATTTGACGGTGCTGGAAGACTCAGGCCTGACTTCGCTGGGCCTCGGCGGTTTGGCGTTCGGACGCGGTGGCGGGGTGGATGAAGCGGCTCAGACACTCACCTTCACCGTGACGAGCATCCCCAGCGCTGCCTTTTTCGGCACGGTCTACCTGGCGGATGGCACGACCGCAGTCAGCACGGGCAATTACTCGCTGGCGCAGATCCAGGGGATGCAATTCCGTCCCGCCACGAACCGGAGTGGCGGGCCGTCCTTCTTTGGCTTCCAGGTGATTGATTCCGGCGGAACCGCCAACGGTGGCGTGGACACTCTGGGAGAGTTCATCCAGCTCAACATCACGCCGGTCAACGATGCACCCGTAGTGACCACGACCGGCACGACGCTCTCCCACACCGAGAACGCCGCTGCCGCCCCGATTGATCCGGGAGTGACCGTCACAGATGTGGATAGCGCCGACTTGACCGGCGCGACAGTCGCGATCACGGTCAACTATGTCAACGGCGAGGATGTGCTGGCTTTCACGAATCAATTGGGGATCACCGGCAGTTGGAGCGCCGCGACCGGCGTGCTGACGCTCACCGGCACCACGACCGTAGCCAACTACCAGACGGCATTGCGCGCTGTGACTTACGCCAATGGCAGCGAGAACCCGAGTCCCCTCAACCGGACGATTTCGCTTATCACCACGGACGGAGCGGCGAGCAGCAGCAATGCGACTCGAACCATCAGCGTGACGGCGGTGAACGACGCGCCCACCGCCACGAACCTCAGCGCTGGGGAAACCTACACCGAAGACACCGCTCTCAATCTGACCGACATCGTCATCGGCGATCTGGACAGCGTCAACGTCACCGCGACCTTGACCTTGTCGAACGTCGCCGCCGGAAGCCTGAACACCGGCAACTCCGGCAGTGTGACCTCGACCTTTGCAGCTGGCGTCTGGTCTGCCAGTGGTGCCATCGCCGATGTCAATACCCTGCTCGCCAGCCTGACCTTGACCCCAGCTGCGGACTTCAACAGCGGGTTCAGCATCTCCACCAGCGTCAGCGACGGTGTGGCCGTCCCCGTCACCGGCAGCAAGGGGATGACCGGGACTGCGGTGAACGACGCGCCGGTGATCACCAGCAACGGCGGCGGCACCACGGCCAGCGTGAACGTCGCCGAGAACTCCACGGCGGTGACGACGGTGACCTCCAGCGACATCGACGGCGGAGTGCCCGCGTACAGCATCAGCGGCGGTGCGGACGCGGGCAGGTTCACGATCAACAGTTCGTCCGGCGTGCTGAGCTTCGTCTCGGCACCAGACTACGAATCGCCCACCGACAGTGGTGGCAACAACGTCTACGATGTGCAGGTCACCGTCAGCGACGGCAACGGCGGCACCGACCTGCAGAACATCGCGGTCACGGTGACGAACGTGAACGAAGCCCCGGTCATCAGCCTGCCGAGCGGTGCGCAGACCTTTACCGAGGGTGGCTCACCGGTGCTGTTCGATGCTTCGGCCACGATCACCGATGTCGACTCGACCCACTTCGACACCGGCACGCTGACGGCGTCGATTCCGCTCAATGCCTCCGTCCATGATCGCATGACGATCCGCGACCAAGGGACCGGGGTCGGCCAGATTGGCGTCAGCGGGACGGATGTCACCTATCAAGGCACCGTCATCGGCACCTGGACTGGCGGGACCAGCGGATCGACGCCACTCGTGGTGACGTTGAACTCGAATGCCACGGTCGCAGCCGTCCAGGCTCTCGCGGGCAACGTGCAGTTCTCGAATGTTTCGGACAGCCCGTCGACGGCAGCACGGCTGGTTCGCATTGTAGTTACCGATGGCGATGGGGGAACGAGCAACGACGGGCAGAACCTGCTCAACGTCGTGGCTGTGAACGATGCGCCGCTGCTCGACAACAGTGGCACGATGACGCTGGCCACGATCACAGAGGACAACGTTGCCAACAGCGGGGACGCCATCGGGTCGATCATTCTCAGTGCGGGTGGCGACCGCGTGACCGATCCCGATTCCGCGTTGGCTTACGAGGGCTTTGCCGTCACGGGAATGACCAGCGGGAACGGCACCTGGGAGTACACGATCAACGGCACCAACTGGTTCGCCGTGGGCAGCGTCTCCGACAATTCCGCCCTGCTGCTGCGCGATACCGACCGGTTGCGATTCGTGCCCAATGGCCTCGATGGCACGACCGCCACCGTCACCTTCCGTGCCTGGGATCAAACCAGCGGCACGCCGGGAACCCAGGTAGATGCCAGCACCAACGGTGATACCACCGCGTTTAGCTCGGCCATCGAAACGGCCCGCATCACGGTCACGGCGGTCAACGATGCTCCAGTCATGACGACGAACCTGTTGTCGATCGCGGAAGGCGAGACGGTCGTTCTGAATGCCGCGAACATCAGCACCAGCGACCCGGACAACACTCTCGCCCAGTTGACCTACACGGCCAGCAATGTGAGCCACGGGCAGTTTGAGTTGGTTGCAGTTCCGGGGGCGGCGATCACGACGTTCACGCAGGCCGACATCAACGCCAGGTTGGTGCGGTTCGTGCATGATGGGGGCGACACTGCTCCGGCATATGATCTGACGGTGAGCGATGGCGGTCTCAGCCACGGGCCGAGCAGTGCCGCAGTGACGTTCAATGCAGTCAACGATGTCCCGACGATCAGCGTTGTGGCGGACCAGACAGTCAATGAGGACACCACCCTCGGGCCGATCGCATTCACAGTCGGCGATTCCGAAACAGCAGCCACAGCTCTGGTCGTGACCGCGACATCGAGCGATGGCACGCGGATTCCCAACACGAACATCGTCCTCGGTGGCACCGGGACGAACCGCACGGTGACGATCACTCCGGCCCTCGATCAATACGGTGGGCCGGTCACGATCACGCTGAGCGTCAGTGACGGAGTGGCGATGACGCAGATGACGTATGATGTGACGATTACTGCGGTGAACGACGCACCGACGATTTCGCCCGCGTCGTTCCCACTCTCCGAAACTGCCATCAATGGGGCTCTGTTCGGAATCGTGGCGACGGATGATGTCGATGTCGGAGATACTCGCACCTTCTCGATCATCGGGGGCGATCCGCTCGGAGCCTTCACCATCGACAATACTGGCCGGCTGTTTGTCGCCGATGAAACCCAGCTCGATTTCGAGACGGTTCCGACCTGGAGCCTGACCGTGGAAGTCCGCGATGCCGCCGGAGCCATGGCCACAGCTGTCATGACGATCAATCTGATCGATGAGAATGACAACAATCCGGTCATCAGCAGCAACGGCGGTGGTGATGCGGCGAGCATGACGCTGACCGAGAACAACACACTCGTGACCACGGTGGTGGCCACCGACGCCGATGCGGGCACGGTGCTGAGCTATGGCATCTTTGGTGACGATGTCGGGTTCTTCCAGATCGACACCAACACAGGAGAGCTGACTTTCCAGTTGCCGCCCGACTTCGAGACACCCCAGGACACGAACGGCGACAACGTCTATGAAGTCTCTGTGATCGCGACCGATGGAACCCGCTCCGATATTCAGGGGCTGTCGATCACGATCACCGACGCGAATGAGTCAGCGACGACGGCTCTCGCCGATCAAGACCTCTCCAGCGATGCCGTGCTGGAGAATGCCGCAGTCGGAACTCCGGTCGGGATCACCGCGTTTGCGGATGACCTGGATGGAACCGATACGGTGAGTTACTCGCTGCTGAACGATGCAAGTGGTCGGTTTGCGATTGATGCCAGCACCGGCATCGTGACCGTGGCTGGGGCCATCGATTACGAGACAGCCGCCTCGCACACGATTCGGGTTCAGGCTCTGAGTACCGACGGATCGACCTCGATTCGCGACTTCACGATTGCCGTGAACGATGCCAACGAGTACGCCACGACCGCCATCAGTGATACCGATACGGCGATGGAACGAGTGAATGAGAACGCCGCCATCGGGACTCCGGTCGGCGTGACAGCTTTCGCCGATGACCTCGATGGCACCGACAGCGTGAGCTACTCGCTCACCAGCGACGCGGGTGGACGGGTGGCGATCGATGGCGTCACGGGTGTCGTGACCGTGGCGGGGGCCATCGATTACGAGGCCACGACAACGCTGGCCTTCACGGTTCAGGCTCTCAGCACTGATGGCTCGCTGACGACACGAGACTTCGTGATTGTCGTCGCCGACCTCAACGACAACGCACCGATGGTGTCTCCGAGTCAGTCCTTCTCGCTTCCCGAGAACAGTGCCAACGGCACCTCGGTCGGGACGGTGGTGGCCTCGGATGTCGACACGGTGGGGACGCTCCAGACCTGGACCATCACGGGCGGCACGGGGGCGGGGGCCTTTGCAATCAACGCGGCGACCGGCGAGATTACGGTCCTGGATGGTTCACTGTTGAACTTCGAGACGACCCCGTCGTGGACGTTGCTCGTCACCGTTTCGGATGGTGTGGCGACCTCAGCAGTGCAGACGGTCACGATCGACCTGACCAACGTGAATGAGGCTCCGCAGATCACCGGGCCGACCAACACATCGGTGAATGAAGACGGCTCGACGGCTGCCTTGCCAGTGACGGTCGGCGATGTCGACACCGCTGTCAACACACTCATCGTCACAGCGACCAGCAGCGATCAAACACTGATCCCGAACGGCAACATTGTGATCGGTGGCACCGGCACGAATCGCACGGTGACGATCACGCCGACGACGGACATGAACGGTGGCCCGGTCACGATCACGCTGACGGTGAGCGACGGGACTTTGTCGACGCAGACGACGTTCGAGGTCACGGTCAACGCTGTCAATGACGCCCCGACGATCTCAGTAGTGCCCGATCAGACCATCGACGAGGACGCCACGACTGGCCCGCTGGCGATCACGCTCGGTGACATCGACTCCAGTGTGAACGCCCTCACCGTCATCGCCACCAGCAGTGACCAGGCTCTGATCCCGGACGGCAATCTGGTCGTGTCAGGCACCGGTGCCAATCGCACCGTAACAGTCACACCGCTGGCCGATCAGAATGGCGGCCCGGTCACGATTACCTTGACGGTCAGTGACGGCGCGCTCACCACCGTCCGGACATTCACGGTGAATGTCACGCCGGTCAACGACCTGCCGGTCATCGCTCCTCAAGGCTTCGCCGTCAGCGAGAACAGCCTCGGCGGCACAGTCGTGGGATCGGTCATCGGCAGCGACATCGATACGGGGGATGTGCTGACGTATGCGATTGATGCGGGTAACAGCAACGGGGCGTTCGCCATCAATGCGGCCACGGGCCAGATCACCGTGGCGAATCCGGCAGCTCTCGACTTCGAGACGACCCCGCAATTCCTGCTCACGGTCTCCGTGACCGACAGCGTCGGGACTCCGCAGACGGCGACGATCACGATCGATCTCAACGACCTCAACGAGGTGCCGACTTCGCTGAGCTTGAGTAATGCGGTCATCAACGAGAACTCGTCGGTCGGCACTCCGGTCGGACTTTTCTCGTCGACCGATGTCGATGCAGGGGATGCGGCAACCTATTCGCTCGTGGACGATGCGGGCGGACTGTTCGCTGTCGATCCGTTCACCGGCGAAATCACCGTCAACGGGCCGCTCGACTTCGAGACTGCAACGAACCACACGATCATCGCCCGTGTGACCGACACCGGCGGGCTGGTCCTCGACCGCAGCTTCGTGATCTCGCTGGTGGATTTGAATGAGGCTCCGGTCCTCGTCGGAGGTGCATTCGGCCTACCGGAGAATCGCTCGCGCGGCACGCTCGTCGGCACGATCAGTGCCAGCGATGTCGATGCCGGGGACGTGCTGACCTTCTCGCTGGTCAGCGGCAATACCGGGGGAGCGTTCACCATCGACGCCAGCACCGGTGCCATCACCGTCGCGAACACAGCGGCCCTCGACTTCGATACGAACGGGACGTTTACGCTCACGGCCCAGGTGGCCGACCGCGCGGGATTGACACACCAACAAGCGGTGACGGTCACGCTGAGCGATGTGAACGAGCAGCCGACCGTCCTCGCGGGCACCTACCACATCAACGAGTGGTCATCGATCGGCAGCCTCGTCGGCCTCGTCGCTGCCAGCGATGTTGATGCGGGCGATGTGTTGACCTACTCATTCGTGGCCGGCAACACGGGTGGCCGGTTCGCGATTGACCCGAGCACGGGAGACATCACGGTCGCCAATTCGGCGAACTTCACGCACGAATCCCAATCTTCGTTCACGATCACCGTCCAGGTCCAGGACACCGCCGGTCTGACCCGCTCTGCCGACATGACAATCCTCATCGACAACGTCAACGTTCCGCCGGTCGCTGTGAACGATCAGTACACGCTGGAGCAGTTCCAGACGCTGACGACGGTCACGATGAACGGCGTGATCGCCAACGACAGCGATGCCGACTCGCTCTCGATCACGGCGTCTGTGGTCCAAGGCCCGCAGCACGGCACGCTGACGTTCAACGCTGACGGGACGTTCCTCTACGTGCCCGATGATCTGTACTTCGGCCTCGACTCGTTCACGTACGTCTTGAGTGACGGGCTGGAATCGAGCAGCGTCACGACGGTGTCGCTGACGGTGGGCCTCGTCGCACCGGGCGGGGGCGGACTGGGTGGCGATACCGATGCCGACAGCACTGGCGACATCGGTGCGGGCGACGGTGCGGCCGACGGTGATGCGACCGACACCACAGACACCGACGATGACTCAGCCAGCTCCGATGCGTCCAACAACTCGGGAACCACATCCTCCAGTGTCATCGGTGGGTGGGCCCGCGATGAGGCCCTTGACGAAGTCCCGCCTCCGACGGATGACACCCCCGAGGACTTCTTTGTCCGTCACATCAGCATTGGCGATCTCCAGGGGGGAACTCGTGTCGCGCACACCGTGCACTCCACTTTGCGTGACACTGTCCAACGGTTCTCCGACCTGATCCCCGTCATCGAGAATCTGATCCCCGATTCACTGCACGGCCTGACCCATGCCATCCTCGAAAATCACACCATGTGGAACGAACTCAACTCGTTCCGCGACCAACTGGAGAGCCAGCAGAACTCCTCGGCCTTCGTCGAAGACATCGTTGTCGGCACCACGACCGCTGTGACCGGCGGACTGACCGTCGGCTACGTCATCTGGTTGATCCGGGGTGGTTCGCTGCTGGCGACAATGGTTTCGGTGATGCCCACCTGGATGTCGTTTGACCCCCTGCCGGTGATGGACCGCTTCGAAGAGGAGAGGTCCGACGAGGACCAGGAATCCCTGGCTTCGATCGTGACGGGGAGTGTCGGAGATAGTCGGTAAGACTTTCCGAGTGTAACACTCGAAATCCGATGCACGAAATCCAAGACGTGAGGCTCGAACAGGAAGTATCTCCTCAGTTCTGAGTGCGTGCGTTAGACAATTAGGCCATGATCGGTAAGCCCGTCCATGTTCCGACAGTGTCACCCACTCTCCAGGATATTGAAGAAGGCTCACGCAGAGGCGCAGAGGCCGCGGAGAGATTTCTGGCCAGACTCTGCGATCTCAGCGCCTCTGCGTGACACATTTTCAGGCTCGCAAGTCATCCCCGGCGCCTTCCGCAAAAAGAAACTCTGCCGCTTCCTACTTTTCAGAAGCGCACCCCAGTTTTGCAGTTTTGAGGCGAAGCAGCCACTGGCTTGCCACCCAAGGGCATCAGGTCTCACAATGCTCGATTCCTCAATGTTCGTGAGGACACCCCCGTGCTGACTCCCATCTGACACCCCAACATGCCCTCCATCACCAAGCTGCTCGTTGCCAACCGGTCCGAAATTGCGATCCGCGTGTTCCGCTCGGCGCACGAGCTGGGGATTCGGACGGTCGCGATCTACGCCTATGAGGACCGGTACGCACTGCACCGCTTCAAGGCGGATGAGGCGTACCAGATCGGCGTCCCCGGCGAGCCGATCAAGTCGTACCTGAATATCGACTCGATCATCGCAGCTGCCAAGAAGGCCGGGGCCGATGCGATCCATCCGGGGTACGGGTTCCTGTCCGAGAAGCCCGCGTTCGCCCAGGCGTGTGCCGATGCAGGGATCATCTTTGTGGGGCCCAAGGTCGAGCACCTCGAAGCCCTCGGCGATAAGACAGCCGCTCGCAAGATCGCGCTCCTGGCCAAGGCTCCCATCCTCAGCGGGACTGAGGAGGCTTTGACGGACGCCGCCGAAGGAGTCATTGCCGCGAAGAAGCTCGGCTACCCGGTAATCCTCAAGGCGGCCCACGGCGGCGGCGGACGCGGGATGCGCGTCGTCGAGTCCGAAGACCAGTTCGTCGCCAGCTACGAAACCGCCCGCCGCGAATCGCTCACCGCCTTCGGCAGCCCCGACATCTTCATCGAGAAGTACATCCGCCGTGCCCGCCACATCGAGGTCCAGCTCCTCGGCGACAAGCACGGGAATCTGGTCCACCTGTTCGAGCGTGACTGCTCGGTCCAGCGGCGACACCAGAAGGTGGTCGAACTCGCCCCAGCGCCGAACCTCGATCCCAAGGTCCGCGATGCCCTGTGTCAGGCAGCTGTGAATATCGGGAGGCAGGTCGGGTACGAGAACGCGGGCACGGTCGAGTTCCTGGTCGATGCCGACACGAACCAGTTCTTCTTCATCGAAGTCAATCCTCGGATCCAGGTCGAACACACGGTGACCGAAGAAGTCACTGGCTTTGACATTGTGAAGTCGCAGATTTTGGTCGCTCAAGGAGTCCGCCTCGACGATCCGGAAATCGGAATGACCTCGCAGAGTGTCATCAAGACCAACGGCTTTGCGGTCCAGTGCCGCGTGACGACCGAAGACCCCGAGAATAACTTCACGCCCGATTACGGGCGCATCGCTCACTACCGGTCGACGGGCGGCATGGGGGTCCGGCTCGATGCCGGTTCCGCATTCTCGGGGGCGGTTGTGACGCCCTACTACGACTCCTTGATGGTCAAGGTCACCGCCCGCGGGCGGCGGTTCGTCGATGCAATCTCGCGGATGGAACGCAGTCTGGCCGAGTTCCGCGTGCGCGGCGTGAAGACCAACATTCCGTTCCTCATCAATCTGCTCGCTCACCCGATATTTATCTCGGGACTCTGTACGACTCGCTTCATTGACGACACCCCCGAGCTACGGACGATTCCGAAACGGCGCGACCGGGCAACCAAGATTCTGTCGTACCTCGGCGATGTGATTGTCAACAAAAATGTCCTCGTCAAGGGGCGGCCCGTCGCGAAACGCACTCTGCCCGCTCCGATTCCCAAGTCGAACCGCATCGTCGATACCAAAGAACCTCTGCCCACCGGAGCCAGGCAGGTCTTCCTCGACCAGGGAGCGAAGGGCCTCTCGAAGTGGATTCTCGATCAGAAGCAACTGCTCATCACTGACACCACGTTTCGCGATGCGCATCAGTCGCTACTCGCGACGCGAGTACGTACGTTCGATCTCCTGCAAATCGCACCGATCTATGCCGAGAAGCTGCCCCAGCTGTTCTCGATGGAGATGTGGGGCGGGGCGACATTCGATACGACGATGCGATTCCTGAAGGAATGCCCGTGGGACCGGCTGGCCGAGATGCGGAAGGCCTGTCCGAACATTCTGTTTCAGATGCTGCTGCGGGCCTCGAACGCGGTGGGGTACACGAACTACCCCGACAACATTGTGCGCGAGTTCGTGAAGGAAGCGTACCAGTGCGGGAACGATGTGTTCCGCGTGTTCGACTGTTTGAACTGGGTGCCGAATATGCAGGTCGCGATGGAAGCGGTCTGCAACGCGGGCGGCATCTGCGAGGCGGCGATCTGCTACACCGGCGACATCACCAACCCGAACCGCACGAAGTACGACCTCAAGTATTACGTCAATCTGGCCAAAGAGCTGGAGAAGATGGGGGCTCACATCCTGGCCATCAAGGACATGGCCGGTCTGTGCAAGCCGGAAGCCGCAGCCACGCTCGTGAAGGCTCTGAAGCAGGAGATCGGCATTCCGATCCACTTCCACACGCACGACACGAACGGCATTCAGGCAGCGTCCTACCTGCGGGCCGCCGAGGTCGGCGTCGACATCGTCGATTGTGCGATGGCCCCGCTCTCGGGCGGCACGTCTCAGCCGAACCTCAACACGCTCAGCGAGTCGCTGCGGTTCCAGCCGCGCGACCCGGGCCTCGACACGCGGACGCTCGATGAGGTCGCCGAATACTGGCGGTCGGTGCGGCAGTTCTACACGGCGTTTGAGAGTGATCCACTGGCGGGGACTGCGGACCTGTACAACCACGAGATGCCGGGTGGGCAGTACACGAACCTGTTCGAGCAGGCCCGTTCGCTGGGTCTGGAGGACCGCTGGAGCGACGTGTGCCGCCTGTATGCCGAGGTCAACCAGATGTTCGGCGACATCGTCAAGGTGACGCCGACCTCGAAGTCGGTCGGCGACATGGCCCTGTTCATGGTGGCCAACAATCTGACCTGCGATGAGGTGCTCAACGGCACGCGCGAGCTGTCGTTCCCGGAGGGGGTCATCGACCTCATCAGCGGGGCGATGGGCCAACCGCCGGGCGGGTTCCCGCTGCAAGTGCAGAAGCGCATCCTCGGCGACCGCAAGCCGTTCACCGGTCGACCGGGGGCCGAACTGCCCGACGCCGACTTCGCAGCCGCCCGCAAGAAGATCGTGGAACTCCTCGCAGGCGAGCCAGTCGAAGAGGCGTGGCTCAAGCGGCACACGCTGTCATACCTGCTCTACAACAAGGTCTACGAAGGCTACGCCGCCCACCGCCGCAAGTTCTCCGACACCAGCGTCCTCCCCACGCCGAACTTCTTCTACGGCATGCAGCCCGGCGACGAGATCACGATCGACATCGAATCGGGCAAGACCCTGTTCATCAAGTACCTGAACGTCGGCCAGCCGCACCCCGACGGCACCAGAACGGTCTCGTTCGAACTCAACGGCCAGCCCCGCGACGTGACCATCACCGACGCCAGCGCCGCCCCGCAACAAGCCGCCCGCGCCAAAGCCGACCCCGACGACCCCGCCGAAATCGGCGCGACAATGCCCGGTATGGTGGTGTTAGTGCCCGTGAAGTCCGGCGAGGCCGTGACCAAGGGCCAAAAACTCCTGACCCTGGAAGCCATGAAGATGGAGACCAGCCTCTACGCCGACCGCGACGGCACCGTCCGCGATGTCCGCGTGAAGCCCGGCGACGCGGTGGAGACCGGTGATCTGCTGCTAACGCTGGAGTTCAAGGCGGAGTGAAAGGGGGGACTCATGGCTGGTACCCGACCGAGAATCTTCATTTCGTCGACGGTCTATGACTTTCGCGACCTTCGCTCAGCGTTGAAATTCTGGCTGGAGGAATTCGGCTACGAAGTGCTGCTATCTGAAGCGAATGATTTCCCGCAAAATCCGAGTGATGGCTCATACGATTCATGCTTAGACGTGATCGATGGTTGCGACTACTTCGTGCTTCTCGTGGGATCTGCACTTTAGCCGATCTCGTCGTCGCCCCGTGCTCTTCAGGTGCAGAGGGTGAGCAGGGTTTCGAGGAGGGCTTGGTATTTGTTGGTTTCGGGGG
>JAYWFM010000122.1:0-5377 GCA_043778825.1 Planctomycetota bacterium
TGTAGCGTGGGCTTTAGCCCACGCGATCGACGGATCTCCTTCAGTTCGCGTGGGCTAAAGCCCACGCTACTCATCCCCTATTCAAATCGGCGATCGCCCTGGCTCGCCCCTTACGCCAGAACCTTGTCGGCCAGCGATTTCACCCGCACTGCCAGCAGGGCGGGGTCGAACGGGCGGCGGAACTTCTCGTCGTAGACTTTGGCGGATGACGGATCGGCGATCTCGTCGTCGGAGACCAGGCCCACCACGCGGGTCGAGGCGTCGCGCCCGGCACTCTTGAAGTAGTTCGCGATCATCCGGGCCTCATTCGACCCGATCGACGCATCGATCACCACACACTGCGGTCGCTGCTCCATCGCCAGCGCCCCGGCCTCGAAGGCATTCTCGGCGGATGTGATCGTCATCCCGGAAGCCAGCAACAGCTTCTCCACGATCGCCCGTTCAAACGCGGGCATGCCGATGATCAGCACCCTGCCCCCCTGGACCGAACCGAGTTCCCCCAGCGGCATGCCATGGGATCGCATGAACTCGATCAAGTTGTCGCGAGGGATGCGGCGGTCGAGCGAGCCGGGGATGCGATACCCCTTCAGACGACCGGTGTCGAACCACTTGCTGACGGTTCGCGGGGCGACCTGGCAAATGCGGGCCACATCGCCCGTGGTGTAGATGGTGGATTCAGTGACTTCGTTCATGGCAACACGACTTCTGGACAGAACAAACGCCCGCTGGCGGAGAAAGCCTCCTGCTCTACGTAACGATGGCACTGTCCCTCGTGACCATTCGCTGACGAAGCATTCGGCATGCCGTATGCCCACTTTGCGATCCATTCAAAACTCACAACTCGCCGCAACCGCAGATTCTGGCTGACTTACCATCGCCACATCTGCTATATCCGCTACCATGTAGTAGCGTTCAACCGACTTGTCAGGTTGACAAGGGTTGTAGCAGTTACACGACTCAGTTGCGGAACGTTCCTAATCGGGTCCATTCTTCCATGCCACAGGCATTCCCCACCGTCTGGCATCGACTCGGCTCGCGACTGCGCGGGCTCGATGAGTGCGAGGAAGGCGGGGTGCAAAGCCTCGCGTTGGTGCTGACGCTCCCGTTCTTCGTCGGCACGATTCTCATGCTGGTCCAGTTGAGCCAGGTGCTGATCGGCATCATGACGGTCCACTATGCCGCGTTTGCCTCGGCCCGTGCGGCGGTGGTGTGGATCCCGTCCTGGGTCGAGGATCAAGACCCCACGCGCGGCAACGATGTGACCGGCGAGAACGAGATCGATGTCTATATTCCACGGGGCCAGCCGATCGACCTGACCCCCGCTGTCGCCCAAAACTCTCGCAAATTTCGGGAGATTCAAGCCGCTGCGGTGCAGGCGTGCGTGGCCATTTCGCCCGCCCGGATGGTCAACGGGCCGCGCGCGGGAGCTGCGGAAGTCGGCGAGGCGGTCGAGTCCTTCCTGGTGTTTCAGCAACTCACGAACGATCCGCGTATCGCGCGCTGGCGGATCGCCACCGGCAATCGTTGGAGCTACTCCGCCGCCAATACGCGAGTGCGACTGGCGTTCATGGGCCAGCCGCGTTTGACACCGACCTACAACCCGGTGGGCCATCCGGTGGTGCCGCATGAGGGGAACGAGGCGGGGTGGGACGAGGCGGTGACCGTCGTCGTCGTCCACGAGGTCTCACTCGTTCCCGGACCCGGACGCTGGCTGTTCCAACGGGCCGCCTGGGGCCGAGTGCCGGGCGGACTGGCGGCCAACTGGGTCGGAGCGTCGGGGCGACTTGACCGCGTGCCAGTGTACGGGTCGGCGACGTTGACCCTGGCCGGACTGCAATCGAACCGACCGTTCGTCTACCCCTGGCGGGAGGAGTGACTCATGCGGCTCCGACCGACGTGCCCGTGTCTCCGCATCCGTGCGTGCCTCAGAAAAGCCGGTAGCCGGTCTCCTTCTGCTCCCTCTCCCCACTGGCGACGTGACTTTCTGGGAGGATGTGATTGTGGGGAGAGGGCCGGGGTGAGGAGCCCCGCAGACGACTTTCGGTGGCCCCCTCACCCCATCCCTCTCCCCCCCAGTCGAGTTCTCCCCGAAAGCCGCACCCACAGTAGGGGAGAGGGGGCAGAACTTGGCCAAACACCGACTTTTCCGATGAACACACTCCGCATCCTGGGCACTTTGAAAACGTGCCCCACGAAACTCCGCCGTCTCCACGCGGACGAGTCGGGTGTTATCAGCCTGCTCACCGTGTTTGTGATGCTGGGCTGTACGTGGCTGTTACTTTTGTTGCTGAATAGCGCCCGGCATCTCGACTCGAAGGTCCGCCTGCAGAACGCGGCGGATGCAGCCGGGCAAAGCGGGGTCGGGGTACTCGCCCGAGGCATGAACGCCATCGCGTTTGCGAATCATCTGGAAGCCGATCTGCTGGCCGGGGTGGCGGTCTTTCGCGGGGCCCAGGGGACGCCGTTGGCCAATTCGCCCCTCGTGCAGATGGTCCTGCCCTTCTTCGAACAGATTCTGCAAGGCCAGGCGGGCCAACTGCCTCCCGACCGACCGATCCCGGCCTTTCGCCGCGACATCGTGCAGCAGATTCCATTGCTCGCCGATCAAGTGACCCGCGAGGTGGCCCGCGCCAACGGACTTTGGAGAGGCCCGAGCGCCGCCAACAACCCCGATGGCCCACAAGGCCCACTACTCGTCCAGCTCTGGACGACCTCCGGACGAGCGGTCAATTCCGGTTGGGAGGACGACCCGCGCACGCGCACGCTGCCGGTGATCGACGCCAGCCCCAGCGGAGTGGATGTGAACTATCTCGTCGACCCGGCTGGTGATCTGGCTCGGGCCCGGAGCGAGAGGGCTCTGCTGGTCGCTCATTATCTCCAGCCGTGGGCTCTCGATCTGGCGGGAGGGGATCAAGTCCTGGCGAATCAACTGATCGCCAGGGCACAGCGTCCGCTGCGGCTCCTGCTCGATGTGCAATACTCGAACACCAATCTTCCGCTGGTGCTGCGTGCCCCATCACCGAGTGGAGGCGAGTTGGAGCGCGACCTGATGTTCGTGGCGGTGTCGTACCGTCTGCATCCGGGTTCGTCGGCCTCCCGCATGTTCCGGAACCCCAATGCCCTGCAGGCCCCGGCGATGGCGTTCGCCCAGGTGCATCTGTTCCTGCCCAAGCATCGCTACACCTGCTGCCCGTGGGGCGAGTGGCACTATGATCCACGCACCGATACCTCCTACTTCATTAGCTACTTCGATGGCTGGCCCGGCGAATGGAGTGCCAGCACCCAGAACTGGCAGGCCAAACTCGCCCCCGCCACATCCGACGCGATCAGCAGCATCCTCTCCAGCCGAGTTCCGAACTCGAGCCTCAACCCACCCAACTGGGGCGCGTTGACCCCGCGCCAGATGGATACGCTGACGCACCAGTGAGTCGGGGGTCTGGGGTCGGGAGTCGGAGTTCAGCCTTTAGGCTGCCTCGCCCGCGTTCGGCGATCGGGAACAGCCAGATCCAAGACAGACTGAAGCCTGAACTCCAACAGTCGGGGGTCGGATCGACTGTTGGAGTTTAGCCTTCAGGCTCAGGGCATCCCAGGTGCCGAACGCAGGAAATCGCCACAGGGAAGTTGAGTTCGCCTTAGCTGCAACTCGTCATTGTCCCGCCAGGGACACCCGAAAATAGCCCACCGATTCATCGGTGGGTCCACGGAACTCTCACGGCCACAGCCCCGGCAGGGGCGACAGAAACCCACGCCGTCGCCCCGCCACCGCCTGCGCGGTGGCCACGGTTTTCGCAGGCGTCTGCCGTCCCTGGCGGGACTGGTCGGTACGCCGGGGGCGCTCTCCCACCGTTGAAACGGTGGGCTATTTTCGAGTGTCCCTGGCGGGACAAAAACCTGAATTTCCGTGGGAAACACACACCTTGGAAGCTCTGGCCTTTAGGCTGCCTCTCCCGCGTGCGGCGATTGGCCCTGCCGGATCGAAGACAGGCTGAAGCCTGAACTCCAACCGAAGACAAGCTGAAGCCTGAACTCCAACAGTCGGTTGTCGGTTGTCGACTCTGGCATCCGGTTGGGGTAGGATTTGGCCAGACCGCAGGCACACCCCACTCAGATTCCACCAGACGCCCGCTCCATCGCACATTGAAAGGACACCTCATGAACGCTCGTGAAGCCATCAAGGTCGGTCTCGACATGGCCGAATTCGTCAGCCTAGGATACCTCGGAGACCTGACCGAGGCCGAACTGCTGCACCGTCCGGCTCCCAAGGCCAACCATATCAACTGGCAGCTGGGGCACATCATCGCCTCGGAGAACCACATCATGCAGTCCGCTGTGCCCGGCTCGATGCCCGCGTTGCCCGCAGGCTTTGCCGAGAAGTACACGAAGGACACCTCCAGCATCAACGATCCCACGAAGCTGCTGTCGAAGGACGAACTCTTGAAAGTCTACCGCGACCAGCGGGCCGCCACACTGGCCGCATTGACCAAGCTGAGCGATCAAGACCTGGACAAGCCGTCTCCCGAATCGATCCGCTCCTACGCCCCCAACGTCGCAGCTGCGGTCTCGATGCAGGGGAGTCACTGGCTGATGCACGCCGGGCAGTGGGCCGTGGTGCGTCGGCAACTCGGACGCTCGCCCATGTTTTAGGGGGATCGTTCAGCGATGAGGGTTGAGGGTTGAGCGACGGAGGAGTAGTGCAAACTGCAAAGTGAAAAATACGAAGTGAAAAGTGAAGCGTGAAGAGTCACTTTGCACTTTGCACTCCTCTCCTCCTCTCCTCCTCTCCTCCTCTCCTCCCCCCTCCCCTTTCGATCAACCATAAACCATAAACCCTAAACCCTCCCCACTCCCCATGCCCGGTGCCGAGCAATATCTGAAACCCGAGGTGATCCGCACGGTCGCCCGGCTCGACTTGCGCGCGAGGTTTATCGTCGAAGGGTTCCTGTCCGGGCTGCACACCAGTCCTTTTCAGGGCTTCAGCGTCGAGTTCAGCGAGCACCGCCGCTACTCGCCGGGGGACGATCCCAAGGACATCGACTGGCTGGTCTACGCCAAGACCGACAAGTATTACGTCAAAAAGTTCGAGGCCGAGACGAACATCACCGGCTACCTGGTGATGGACCTTTCCAGTTCGATGGGCTACACCTATCGCCAGCAGCTTACCAAGTTCGACTATGCCATCTGCCTGGCCGCTTCGCTCTGCTATCTCATGATCTATCAGCAAGACCCGGTCGGGCTGATTACCTTCGACGAGAAAATTCGCGCCAGCCTGCCCCCCAAGTCAAAGCGGACCCAAGTCGGGCACTTGCTGTCGCTGCTCGCCAGGCTCAAGCCCACCGGCAAGACCGACATTGCCAAAAGCCTCACGCAGATTGCCGCC
>JAYWFM010000123.1:0-12649 GCA_043778825.1 Planctomycetota bacterium
TGTGTGACTCACTTCAGTGTGAGGACCGAAGCGTCGCCACAAACCTCTGTCGCATCAAGACTTCTTTTCAGGGATCAAAAGGGTTAACGGCGTTGGGTGCCACTGGCGAGGGCTTTGACTCGCCAGTGCTGGATGACCCGCAACATTGAGAGAGACTGTTCACACTCGCAAACACTGGCGGCCCAAAGCGACCGCCAGTGGCACCCAAAATCAGCCCTTATCGGCGGTGGGCCTCCGTCGACAGTGCCACTCCGCCGTCACCCCAACTGCGTCTGTTTTCAGATGACCTTGACGCGGAAGCCCTTCCATCGGTATCATAACCGTGTGTTGGAAGTCAAATCATCGACGGTGCAGATCATGTATGAAAAGCGAGAAGCGATTGGGCGGCGGGGATTTACTCTGATTGAGTTGATCGTGGTCATTGCCATCATCGCAATTCTAGTCGCGTTGCTGTTGCCTGCCGTGCAGCAGGCACGTGAGGCTGCCCGCAGGTCGCAGTGTAAAAATGGTCTGAAGCAGATCGGGCTGGCCTTGCATAACTACCATGACACGCTTCGGTCATTTCCTCCGGGCTACGTTTCACTTTTCGATGCGTCTGGCAACGATACGGGGGCAGGTTGGGGTTGGGGCAGTTTCCTGCTGCCGCATGTTGAACAGTCGGCCCTCTATCACCAGATCAATTTTAGCGTTGGCATTGAGTCCGCCGTGAACAGCGTCCCGCGATTGCAATCGTTACCGATTTATCTCTGTCCGTCCGACACAGTTCTGGATCGCTGGCAGGCCGTGAAGCGTGATCCTTCGACTGGAGTGTTCCAAAGCAACATTTGCGAAGTGGCATCCGCCAATTACGTGGGGGTATTCGGAACGTTTGAGCCGGGCGTCGGCGGCGACGGCATTTTCTTCCGCAATCGTGTAGTCGGCATGAGAGACATCACCGACGGTTCGTCGTCCACGTTGATGGTTGGCGAACGGTCGTTCCGCCTCGGCGAAGCCACTTGGACCGGAGCAGTCACGGGAGCGGTGATTGTTCCCGATGGCAGTGACGGAGTCGGCACCGGACCACCAGAATTCGCATCGAGTATGGTACTCGGGCACACCGGCGATGGTTACAGCCCCGGCAATCCCCGCTCGCATGTCAACCAGTTCTACAGTCTACACACCGGCGGAGTGCATTTCCTGTTCGGGGACGGACATGTGAGTTTCCTGAGCAATTCGCTAGACTACCGTGTCTATCAGGCATTGACCACACGAGCCGGAGGCGAGCCAGTCTCGGATGTCTACTGATCCCCTGTTCGATCCTTTCCGAGATTGGAGAATGCCATGCGAAGTGTTCGTATCTTCCAGACCGTCCTTTTGTTGCTCGTCGCCGGTTGCAGCGAAGCATTCGAGAAGACGGAAATGGTCCCGATTGACAAAGTTCCGGAACCCGTCATGAAGGTGGCGAAGGAGAAACTCCCCGGCGTGAAATTTGATACGGCCTGGACCGAAACAGACGGCGACAAGACGGTCTATGAAGTCCGTGGCAAGTCGGCTGACGGCAAGACTCGCGATATCAAAGTCTCGCCTGACGGAACGGTGCTGGAGGTGGATTGAGTGTTGGAAATCGATTTGGAACTTGGAAATACCAGCAAATCGTTCGTTGTGCTTGCGCGCCGCTCGTGGAAACTCTTCGTGATGCTCGCCTGGGCCGCATGGTGGGGCGGCCTGAGCTTTTATGCTTTGGTGGTCGTCCCAATCGGCTCGGAGGTCATCGGGAGTGTCGAACAGGGTTTCATCACGCAGCGCGTGACACAGTGGCACAATGCCCTGTCAGTGCTATTCATCGTCTGTGTACTGATTGAAGCGTTTCATCGGCGCAGCAGGGCCTTATGGCTCATCGGCATCACGCTGGCGGTTATCGACCTGGGACTCATCACGTGGCACATTCGCCTTACCAACCTGATGGATTTTCAGCAGCAGACCGTTCCGGGTAGATTTTACGAAGAGCATGCCGTCTACCTATGGATCACGGCTGCAGAATGGGTTCTCGGGATCGCCACGCCAATATGGCTTTTTCTTTCGGACAACAAAGCCGCTCCGATTTCTGAACACAAATGACTCTGGGCTGGAACTCGAACTCCCGCGATCTCAGCACGACAGACCAAGATGTCCGTCGTACCGAATAGAGTTACACCAGTTCCGTGATCGCCGTTCCCTTGTCCACGATGCGGATCGGGCGGCCTTCGGGGGTGATGAGTTCCTCGGTGCCGTCGATGCCGAGGGCTTTGGCCATTGTCTGGAACAGGTCGTCGACCTCGACGGGGCGGTCGGTGATGCTGCTGCCATCGGCGCTGGTTTTGCCGACGCACACGCCGCCCTTGACGCCACCGCCGCCGATCAGCAGGTTGAAGTTCCGCGCCCAGTGGTCGCGGCCCACCTCGGGGTTCCGCTGGTTGATCTTGGGGGTCCGACCGAACTCCCCGATCACGATCACGAGCGTCTTCTCGTACAGCCCCCGCTGCTTCAGGTCGGCGATCAACTGCGACACCCCCTGATCGACATCGGGGGCGGTCGTACTCATCTTATTCCACAGGCTCTCGTGCATGTCCCAGCCGCCGCGCTGGACCTCGACGAACGGGACACCCGCTTCGACCAGCCGCCGAGCCACGAGGCACCCCTGCCCGAAGTTGCTCGCTCCGTACGCGGCCTTCATGGCCTCCGGCTCGCTGGTCGTCTCGAACGCTTTCAAGCGGACCGAGGTCATCAGCCGCGCGGCCCGGTCGTAGATCTCCTCATGCTCTTTCGCCAAGGCCGTGGCCCCCGCAGAGGCGAGGCCCGCGTCCTGCTCCTTCAGCAAGGCCAGCCGCCGCTCCATCCGCGAGTTGCCCGCTCCGTTCGAGACGTTGTCCGGAAGCTGTCCCGGCTTATTGACGATGAACGGAGCGACCTTCACGCCGAGGAAACCCGAGCTGAGGGTGTTGCCGATGCTGACGAAATTCGGCATGTCGGAGTCGGGATCGCCGAGTTTCTGGGCCACGATCGACCCGAAGTGCGGAAACTTCGTCGTCCCCGCCAGCCGATGCCCGGTGTGCAGGTGGTACTGCCCGCGTTCGTGAGCGGCTTCTTTGCCGACCATTGAGCGGATGACCGACAGGTCCTGCATCGAGGCCGCCAGCTTGGGCCAGAACTCGGCGAACTGCACCCCAGCGATGGAGGTCTTGACCCCCTTCGTCGGCCCGCCGTTGCTGGTGCCAGGCTTGGGGTCCCAGGTCTCCATCTGACTCGGTGCCCCGTTGAGAAACACCAGGATGCAAGATTTCCCCTGCTTCTTGAGATCCTCGGCCCGCAACCCCAAGGGTGCGAGCAGACTCAAAGCCCCCGCGCTGGCGACACTGGCCCCCGCCGCGTGCAGGAAGGCACGACGAGTGATGTAACCGGATGGATTGAGCTGAATGAACATGAGTGTGGCCTTTGAGAGTTGTTCTTGGGCTGAAGTGCAGAGAGCTACAGCTCGGTGGGACGGACGGTTCGACTGAACCAATAGGCGGGCCGGCGACTGGAATGAGCGACTGCAAGAACGACCAATTCATTGCCTGCTCTCTCGACGATCACATAGAACGGAAACCTCAACAGCTTTCTCCTCCGCACGTCTCTCGCGGAATCGATCCCGACCACAACCGGCAGCGTCTCAGATCTTTCGCGAATGACATCGAGAGCGGCCTCATAGGCCATCAGGAATTTCGCTCCAACGCCCGACTCTCGGTCGTCATACCAGAGGGCCGATTGCCAGAGGTCATTTTCGGCTTCGGCAAGAATACGGAGTTTCATCTCCGATTCCTCGCCGCCAATCTCTCACGAATTCGTTCCAGAGACTCTTGGGCATCAAACGTGACTGCCGACCCGTTGTGGTAGCGATCCGACCGGTCCGCGATTTCACGATTCCATGCGGTATCGATTTCCGCTTGATCCTCTAGCGACAAGCTCTCGAACAGGTCGATCACCAAGAGTTCCCTTTGGGCCAACGGGAGCTGAAGCAACTCCGCCCGCAAATTTTCGATGGTCATGGCTCTCCGCCTCCGTAAAACGCCCCGGCAGGACTCCAGTTTACCGTTTCGTGGTGAACTCCGCACTGTTCAGCAGCACCCACAGCAGGTCGTCGATCGCTGTGGGGCGGTCGCCGGTGGACTGGATGAACTTGGTGTACCGCTCGGTCTCGGCGGGGGTCGGTTTGCGGGCCAGGATGCCGAGGAAGGCGGCCTCGATCATCGCGGGGTTGCCCTTCGTCGCGACGAGTTGCTGCTTGAGGTCTCCCTTGGCCAGCCGGTTCTGGATCTGCGGCTGGTTCATCAGCAGCAGGGCCTGCTGAATCGAGCCCTCCAGATCACGCTGTGGGATCGACGGGTTGTACTCGAAGGCCCGCTCGACCCCGTTGCGGATCGGCTTCATGTCCTTGCCGAGGACGCGCTCCAGTTCGTCGGCGACCTCAAATGGCCGGAGCCGCGTCGGGCGCACCGCGGTGAACAGGTCGGCATCGTCTTCGAGCGTGCGGATCTCGCGCTGGTAGGTCTGGCTGTTGGTGATCGTGCGGAACAGAGCCTTGGTATCGAAGCCCCCCGCGCGGAAGGTGTGTGCCAGGCGGTTAACAATGAGTTGATGCACCACCTCCTTGTCGGGACCGAGGCTATCCACGGCATAGAACCCATCGCCGAGCAACTCATTCCAGATGCGGTTCACATAGGCCCGCGCGAACCAATAGTTGTCCGGGTTGTAGATCATATAGGCGGCCACCACGACCCGGCGTTGTCCCGGCGGCAGGTTCGGCGGCGGCACCTCGCCCAGCAGGAATCTGGCCTGCATCTCGGTCTTCTTGTCGGGGTCATCCGCGTCGGTCATGTAATACTTGCCGGGTGCGAAGAACGCGGCCATCTCATGGAACTCCTCCCGCTTCCAGTCATCGAACGGGTGGTCGTGGCACTCCGCACAGCCGACGCTGATCCCCATGAAGATGCGGGCCGACTGGGCCGCGATCAGCTCCGGCTTGTTCTCGCAGGCCAGCACAAAGTTGTTCGGGCCGGTGTCCTGTTCCCAGCCGTTGTCCTTGTCCTTCTTCCCTTTTTGACGTTGGGGAGAGGCCGATAGCATCTCGCCGACGACGCGGTCCCAACTGGTCCCGGCCTTGAACTCAGTGAACAGCCAGTCTTCGAAGGCATTCGGGTTCACGCGGTTCTTTTGAGCGGACGAGTCATGGAACACCACGCTTCGCCAGTACCGGGCCCATTTGCGGGAGTAGGCATCGGACGCGAGCAGTTCATCGATGACCTTGGCCCGCTTCTTGGGGTCTTGATCGGCCAGGAAGGTCTTGATCTTCTCCGGCTGAGGAGAGACCCCGGTCAGGTCGAGGCTCACCCGGCGCAGGAACGTGATGTCATCCACCACAGCTGCGAACGGCGTCTTGGTGACGCGCGGGACGTACGTTGCAATGGCCTCGTCGAGGTTCTCCGACGTGAACCGGGCATTCCCGCTGAGGGCCGGGAACGAGTGCCGAATGCGTTCGAGAACCGCCAGCCGGTCGTCCGTCGATTTGATATCCGCAATCTTCGGCGCTGCCTTCTTGGCCTTCGCCTTCGAGCGACTCGGGGCCGCGAGGACCGCCACGCCCAGGCAGACCAGCAGGCCCATACCCGCCAGCAGCAGCCCCACAGACCGATGTCGAAGACGATTCATATGTCGGGTGTCCAGGCTCGACGCGAAGAGAAACACTGTCAGACATCGTGACCGGTGGTTCCCCGCTCTGTCAATGGCGTTCGTGGACGGGAGGGAGTGGGGCGTGGGGCAGGGCTTCCCAGGTGTGTGTTTTTCACGAAAACCCCGGTTTTTGTCCCGTGAGGGACACCCGATCATAGCCCACCGTTTCAACGGTGGGAGAGCGCCCCCGACGAACCGACCAGTCCCGTCAGGGACGGCAGAAGCCTGCGAAAACCGTGGCCACCGCGCAGGCAGCGGCAGGTCGACGGCGCGGGTTTCTGTCGCCCCTGCCGGGGCTGGGGCCGTGAGAGTTCCGTGGACCCACCGATGAATCGGTGGGCTATTGTCGGATGTCCCTGGCGGGACAAAGAGAAGTTGCAGAATCGGTGAACACATACGGGCAGAGCCAGTCCTCCAATCCTGAAAATGCTCACGCCAGCCTCGCTCGCTTGCGCATGAACCACTCCGTCGACAAACAGACCAGCAGCAGAGTCACCAACTCCCAGCGGTTCCAGAGCGGGATCAGCTCGGCGGTCGTTTCCGCGACGGGGCGGCCTTGCGGCAACTCTTTGGCCAATTGTCCGGCGGTCGACCAGTGATAGAACTTGCCGCGAGAGAGCCGGGCGGCTTCCTTGAGATCCTCATGATTCGCCGCCCGCTCGCGCAGCTCTCGGTTGGGGATCTCGACTCGGAACCGGCAGGGGTCAATGAGCGACGCCGAGTCGGCCTGCTCGATCCAGGCTTGGTACTGCCCCACCGGTTCCGAGGGGAGGACCGCTTCGTACTGCGTGACTCCGTCCGCAGTGCGATCGAGCGTGATCCGGCGGCGCTCGCCTCCCGGTCGTTCGAGGACGGCCACGAGCGAGTCCGCCTCGGCCCCGAGACCTCCCGGGCTGCGCGCCATGAGCCGGATACTCTCCCCGACGGTATACACCGGTCGGTCGCTAGTGAGCTTCAGCGTGCGTTCGGTACCGAGGAGTTTGGCCCGGCAGAGTTGCCGGATGACTTGGCCCCAGTAGCGGCCATAGACGGCGTCCTCGCGGCCCTGTCTCCACTGCCAGAGTTCATCGGTGGCATGGAACAGCACCTGTCCGGCTCCGAAGCGTTGCCAGACGAGGACCGGCATCTTGCCGCCGACGCCCAGACGATTCGACTGCACCGCCAGCGTCACGGCTCCCGGTTTGCTCTTCGACAGGTTCCAGGCCCAGTACAACTCCGGCAGGGAGCGCCACAACTCCGCCGGATCGCCGGTCTGGTCATCCAGCCGGAGGAACGCCTGCGTCCGCCCCTCGGGTGTCGGTTCGAGACGGAACCCCGCGCCCTGGGTGACGGCAATGTCGGGCAGACTCAGCGCGTCGAGCGGCACCGGGCACAGAGCCTCCAGCGGAGTCCCGGCAAACGAGCGAGGATTGTGCTTCTCCCCCGCAATCAAGATCAGCCCGCCCCCCTGCTCCGAGACGAACGACCGCAGATGACCCAGCGACTGCGGATTGATCTGCGACAGATCCACATCCCCCAGGATCACCACATCGAACGCCTCCAGTTCACTCAGCTGTGGCGGGAATCCCGGCAGCGCGGTGCGGTCCTCTTGAATGAAGTCGACATCGGAGTCTTGGAGTACGGTCTTGAGTTCGACCATCTCGTCCCGTTCGAGCAGCGGCTTGAGGTGCCGGAACTCCCAGCGCGGAGCCCGCTCGACGAGCAGCACGCGAATCTTGGTGCGGCGGACCGTCACCGTGCTGGTCAGGGTGTTGTTGTCGATGGTCGATTCCCCCACCACGGGAGTGATCGTGATCTCGTACTCTTGATCGCCCTCCGATTGCGGGATGGTTAATAGCTCAACAGCGAACGGGTTGGTCGTCGGCAACACATCGGTGGTCGCGAGAATCTCCGGCTCCCCGACCTTCCGCAGCGTGGCCCGTATCTTTTCGTCCTTGACGCCCCAACTGCGAACCCGAGCCGTGAACAACAGCGGGTCGCCGAGGATCGCCAGCCGCTCCACGAGGATGTCGGTCAACTCCAGATCGCGGTCGGGGTCGCTGCTGCCCAGGCCGATCGGAAAGAGCGGGATCGACTGGGCCTGGGCCAGTTCGGCAGCTGCGGTAAGGCGTTCACTGGCGGACCGGCTGGCGACTCCGTCGGTGAGGATGACGATGCCCGCGGGAGTGGCCCCTCGGAACTCATCGAAGATTTTTTGCAGGCAGGGAGCGGGCCGCGTCTCGACCCCGAGCGGTCGCAAGGCGAGCAACGACCGCTCCACAGCGACAGCGTCCTTCCCTCCCGCCGGATCGAGCGGAGCCACAGTTTCATCAAAGGTGTAGACCTTGAGCCGGTAGCGTGCGTCCATCGTCCGCAGCAGATTCGACTGCCGGTCGAGCAGGACCGACTTGGCGAGTTCGAGGCGGCTGGCATCGGAGAGTTTCATCTCGGCGACGCGGCGGCGGGCCTGCTCGGACAACTTCGCGTCGCGGTACTGGTCGACGATCCCCATGCTGGCCGAAGAATCGATCAGCACCACGAGATACGGCAGCCCCGTCCGCTGCACCGCCAGTGCCACACCCGAGGCCATGAGCAGCAGTAGTGCGAGACTGACCATTCGCAGTGATGCGAGGAACCACAAGGTCCGCCGCGCGAGGTGCCGCCCCTCGCGGCGATACCGCCAGGCAATGGCCATCGCCCCCAGCACTCCCAGCGCGACGATTCCGCCCGGCAACGATCCGGCGGTGGTATCACGAGTGACGACCTCCCACGCCGTCCCCTGCCCGGCATCCGTCGGGCGAAGGTCGAGGTAGCGCTCGATGAGGTGGTGGAGAGTAGGCACGGGGAGTGGGTCGGGAGTCGGGTGTCGGGAGTAGCTGCGTTCGCCAGAACGCGGGCTTCCGGAACCCGCGTTGAACACCGGAGGAGACTTCCGAAGTCTTCGGAGACTTCGGAAGTCTGTTGGCACCCGACAACGCCGAGGCGAATCACGGGAGCCGGGACAAGCCCACCGGTTGCAACCGGTGGGCTTGATCTCACTTTGCCAAGCAATAGTAGCAGTCACGTACTCGCGCCGCATGTATGCTTTCCTTCCGTCTCGCGGGTTGCCAGAATGAGGACTTCATTGCGGCATTCTGGTCATTCCGGCCTCTGTCATCTGCACAGTCTGGGGACCAGCAGCCATCCAATCGACTGGCATGAGGGGACTTCCGTGATCTTTGGCTTCGGACGCAAACAGGTCGATGACGACGATGATGACGATGACGAAGACGAAGTCGAACTGGTTCTCTTTCAGGGAGCCCAGAACGGCGTCGAACCCGACATGAAGGGGAACGCCAAGCTGGTCCAGGCGGGCCTGCTGCGGGCCAAGGAAATCGTCACGAGCGCCATTGACCGACGGGCGGAGATGATCCGCCTCGAACCGAAGGGGCAGTTCGCAGTCTCTACGCTGTTCGTGGACGGGATTCCATTTCCCGGCTCGAAGATGCCGACCCCCGCTGCACTGGCGATCACGCAGATGCTCAAGCTGTTGGCGGGTTTGGATGTGAAGGAGCGGAAGCTCCCGCAATCCGGAGCCATCAAGGCCCAGCACGGAGAGATCAAGTACGAGGTCCGCGTCGACTCCACTCCGGTCCCCGAAGGCGAGCGGTTGATTGTCCGGATTCGCAACGTCAAGCAGAACTTCGAAACGCCCGATGAACTCGGCTGGAGCGAAGGACTGAGGACCAAGATCAAGGAGATGGCCTCCCAGAAAAAGGGGATCATCATCGCCGCCGGGTTGCCGTTGTCCGGCGTCTCGTGTGCGGCGTTTGGGGTACTGCGGTCGATCGATGCGTACCTGTTCAACATCTACTCCGTGGCCAAGACCGGCAAGGACATCGCCCACGTCTCCGAGTTCAAACCGGAAGAGGGAGACGGTATTCAGAAGACGATGGCCCGTGCGATTCGTGCCGAAGGGGACGTGCTGTTCGTGCCTCCGCTGCGCGATGCCGAGTTCGCCAAGATCATGCTGGAGGAGGCCGAAGATGCCTGCCTGATCACCGAGATGACGGCCAAGGATTGCTCCGACGCGATCGCTCGGTTTGTCCAGCTCTCGGGTGATCCGATCAAGAGTGCCGAGATGCTGCACGGCGTCATCAACCAGAAGCTGGTGCGACTGCTCTGTCCGAGTTGCCGTCAGGCGTATCGTCCAAATCCGAAGCTGTTGCAGAAGGTCGGGTTGCCTCCCGAGACAAAGGTGCTCTATCGGGCTCCCAAGCCGGACGAAGAGGAAGAGGAGAAGGGCGAAGAACCCGAGGTCTGCGAGAAGTGCGGCGGCATCGGGTACTTCGGTCGAACCGGGATGGTCGAGTTCATCGAAGTCACGCCCCCCATCAAGGAAGTCATCGAAACCGGAGCCGACCCCGCCAAGCTGCGCGAAGTGGCCAAGAAGGAGCGGATGCAGTCGTGTCAGAGCGACGGCATGCGTCTGGTGGCAGCCGGGAAGACCTCGCTGGAGGAACTGCAGCGGGTGTTCAAGCCGGCTCCGTGAGGCGGACAATTCGAAGCAGAGGCGCGGCAAGGGGTGGGCCAGGCTCGATTCGAGCATTGGCCCGCCATTGCTATGATTGATGTGAGTCCGGTTCAGACCTTCCCGTCCCGTGAGGAAGCCACATGACCATCAAAGAACTGGTCACCGAGCAAGCCTTGTCGCTCTCGCCCGAGGATCGCATTGACTTGCTCGACCGTTTAGAGCAGAGCTTGATCCCCGAGGGGATGTGCAACACCTCAGAGATCGTCGATGGAGAAGCTCTGGCCGCTGAGTTGAAACGGCGATTCGACGCCTATCAATCGGGAGCCACGACTGCTTGTGATGCATTCGAGTTTATGGCGGAACAGCGTCGCTCACGGCAGGCGGAGTCCGCTCGATGAAAGTCCGCCTGCTCGCTGAAGCCCAGGCAGAGGTCATCGCTGCTTCTGACATTCTGAATCAGGTGTCGCGAGATTTGGAGGATCGATTCCAGACCGAATTGATGTGGGCGTTTCAAGTCATCGCAGAGCGAGGTTCGGGCTACCCCACGCTGGAAACGCTCCCCGACGGACTTCCCTATCGCCGACTGCTGTTGAGGAAGTTCCGTTATGCCGTCGTGTTTGTCCTTCACGACGACGAAGCGGTCGTACTGGCCGTCGTGCATACCAGCCGCAAGCCGAATTACTGGCTGGGTCGCGATTCGAATTGAGTGGGGATATCGGTCGTCACTCAGTCCTGTCCTGACACAACAGTCAGCGACTGACATCTCTTCGTCATATGGGGAGAAAAACCTTTGCTCGGACGAGTCTGCAAAACGAACTGCGGAAATCCGGGACCGATAGATGGGAGTACGTTGATCCAACCGAGATCACTTTGCGTATCCTTCCAGAGCGGGGGGAGTGGGATTCGAAGCACGAATTTCGAGCTTCTGATTTCGAATTGCCTCAACCCTCAACCCTCAACCCTCAACCCTCAACCCTCAACCCTCAACGATCCCCCCGCCATGACCATCATCGTCCAATGCGATTGCGGGCGGACGTTGCGGGCTCCGGACCAGATGGCGGGGAAGACGGCCCATTGCGTGTGCGGGAATTCGGTGCCGCTCGTGAAGGAGACCGGACCCCGCCAGTTTGAGGCTCTCGAACCCGATCTGGCCGATGCGGACGAGGACGCGACGGAGGCCCCGCGGCTGCCCCGCCCCAGTTCCAAGAAGGTCAAAGGTCTGAAACAACCCGGAGACAAGTCAACCTTTCGCCCTTCCCAGGGACCGTACGTCGAACGTGCGGACGAAGAGGTTCCTCCGCCGTCTCCGAAGCCCAAGAAGCGCAAGAAACGCCGCCAGGATGTCGCCACCCCAGGCGAGCGAAAGCGGCAGGTCATGGAGGGCTTCCTCACCGGGTTGGGGAGAAGCCTCCGGTTCCCGATCCGCGTCGAGAGCCTGCTCACGATCGGCGTACTCGCGGTGGCTTATGGGGCGTTCACCTCGGTGGCCGGGTTCTTGCCGTATGGCATCCTGGGCATGAAGGCGATGGCGGTCATGTTCCTGGGGACGGTGCTGATCCTGGGGTACTTCTGTTTCTTTCTGCTTCAGATTTTCCGGCTGGCCTCGATTGATGAAGACGACCTGCCGCTGACTCTCGATTTCGACATGGATCTGATTCGGCAGGATCTGTGGATCTGGATGGGAACGCTGTGGTGGTGCGGAGTGCCGTTTGCCGCGTACTGGTGGGGGACAGGCTGGCTGGGCGGAGTGGGGCGGACACCGGTGGCCATGGTGGGCGTGCTGGGATTTTGCCTGTTCCTGTTTCCGATGGCGTTGATGTCCACCGCCCTGCATCTGAGCGTGCTGGCAGCCAATCCGTGGACGGTGCTGCAAGCGATCTGGCGTGTTCCGCTGGGGTATGTGGCCACATTCGTGGTGTTCGGGTCGCTCTCCGTGGCCGTGGTGGCCATCGCCCGCGTACTGCCACCCTGGCCGCCAGTGATCCCCGTGGTGACGCACATCGGGATTTGGAGCTTGCAGTTCTACGCACTGACAGCGTCGGCTTATGGGTTCGGCAACTTCTATTACCGCAACCGCCGGAAGATCGACTGGTTCGGGGAACTGCCGAGGCAGAGATGAGAGTCGGGGGTCGGGGGTCGGGAGTCGGGAGCCAGAAGAAAGAGGCGGAGCCACTCTTTTCTGGCCATCAGCCATCAGCCATTAGCTATCAGCCATTAGCTTTCAGCCATTAGCTATCAGCCAGCCAGAAGCCCCCTCTGACTCCAGACTCCCGACGTGTGTGCATCACAAAAGTGGGCAGCGGTCGGAAATTCACCACGGAAGTGTTGCGTCAGAAAAATAGTCAGAGATTCACCACCGATCCGCGTCACCGCGAGAACGCGACACCGGAGATCCATCGAACCAGCGCCTCGGAAATTGGAAACGCAGAGGGC